>JBASRK010000049.1:0-4275 GCA_049273775.1 Candidatus Acidiferrales bacterium | reverse complement strand
GTTCTATAGTCTGGTCACCGACCTACTCGAGTTATCCTGTGGCCCGAAAACCTGTGCCCTGAGGAACCCAGCCTTGCGGCAGGAGTTAGAGTCGGTGAGCAAGAAGATCGGCCTCGAATGGGTCGTGCAGGCTGTTGAGGGCCTCGACCAGCTCCACAGCAGGCTGCGGCGCAACATCAACCGCCAACTGGGGCTGGATGCGTTGGCGATTTCGCTGGCTGGCCGCTGACTGCAACCGGAAGGATTTCCGCAGCCCGCCGTGAAACTTGCGCGAGGGTTCGCGCATCACATAGAACGAATCTCGCATTTCCTACGGGGGAACGCAAATCCTAGAAGGAGTTTTCAAGGTGAACCGCAAACTATTTCGTCCCACCTTAACCGAAGTGAAAGAACAACTGGCCACCCGTCCCCTCCACGGGCCGCCACAACCCCACAAGAAACCTGCGCCGCCCGAACAGACCCACGCCGAGAATTTTTATTGGGTCAAGCAGATGCAGGCGCGCACGCCGGTAGCGGTGGTGCTGAGCGACGGAGAAGTCCTCCACGGCACCATCGAATGGTATGACCGGGACTGCATCAAGCTGACCCGCTATGGCAGCCCAAACCTGCTGATCTACAAGCAGGTGATCAAGTACGTTTACAAGGATGGCGAGGAGGCTGCGCAGGGCGGGACGAACGGGCAGTAGGCACCCGTGTCGTCGCCCTGGTTGTAGGGCTTGAGCTTAACGCCCGCATGGCGACCCCGCGACGCGGGGACGGCACCTACGCTGGTTTCCGCCCGTGTCTGCGCACGACCGGGCCAATTGAGAAAGTCATCAGGGCCTTGGCCGCTAGGCGGCCCATTGCCCCGCGAACATCGCAGTCCACGACCGCAAGATTGTTTCCCCTGCGCAACACGCGCGCCTCGGCCCTCAGCGTTCCCCGGTCCACCGGCTCCAGGAAGTTGATCTTCATCTCGACAGTGGCGAGGCGCGTTCCCCGGGGAACGACCAAATAGGTGGCCAGACCGCCAGCAGTGTCCGCCAGTGCGGCCAGGACTCCCCCGTGGACCACGCCGTGCACCTGCTTGTGCATTGCCGCCACCCGCATCCGCACCACGGCGCGCCCCGCCGCGGCCGCTTCCAGCTCGAAGCCAAACTGTCTCGCGGTATTGCTCTGGCGCAGGCGCTTGGCGAGCTCTCGTTCGGCACGCCGTACGCGGCGGATCAGGTCTGAGGTCATCTCAGTAAGCTGTCAGGCCGCCATCGAGCGGCAGTGCCGCTCCGGTCAGCCAGGAAGATTCCTCCGAGGCCAGGAAAAGCGCCAATTGCGCCACGTCTTCGGGCCGCCCCAGGCGGCCCAGCGGAATCTGCGCAATGCGCTGGCGGCGGTGCGCTTCCGGGTCGGGCACGACGGAAAATAGCTCGCGGATGAGCTCGGTCTCGACCAGTGACGGGCAGATGCAATTGATGCGGATGCCCTCGTGGGCGTGGTCGAGCGCCATGGCCTTGGTGAGCAGAGTGACTCCGCCCTTGGCCGCGGCGTAGGCGGCCCGCTGCTTCATTCCCACCAGTCCCAGCACCGAGCCGATGTTAATGATCACCCCGCCGCCCGCCTTGCGCAGCTCCGGCAGAACGGCTCGCGAAACCAGGAAAGTGCCTTTCAGGTTGACACCAAGCAGGCGGTCCCAATCAGCCTCGGAGGTTTCCTCAGCAGTGGCGGCCAATACGGCGCCTGCGTTGTTCACGGCGACGTCAAGCCGACCAAAACGCGCCACCACCGACTGCACCGCCCGCTCGACTTCCGCGGACTGGGTGACGTCACACACCACAGCGAAGGCTTGGTCGCCCGCGCCCGAGAGCTCCGCCGCCACGGCCGCAAGCGGCTCGGCGCGCCTCCCGGCCACGGCGACCTTGGCCCCCTCGCGGGCAAACAGCGCAGCGCATGCCCGGCCGATGCCTGTTCCGCCGCCGGTAATCAAAGCCGTCTTGCCCGCCAAACGTGTCACCGCAAGCCTCGCTGCCGCGTCTAACCAATGCCACGCAGAAGCCCGCGAATCTAGCACCGGGCCGCGGCGGGCGCAAGGCGGTTTGCCCGGGGCGGCAGCGGCTGTTATGCTCTTTGGGGCGTTGCAGCAGCGCGGCGGCGCCCGCTCCGCTGCGGTTTCGAATGTGAGTGGATCCGGGAACATCATGAAAATCGGGATCACCTGTTATCCCACATACGGCGGCTCGGGCGTGGTCGCAACCGAGCTGGGGATGGAACTCGCCGCCCGCGGCCATGACGTGCACTTCATCAGCTACGCCCCGCCGGTCCGCCTGCACTTTGGCAGCGAACGCATCCAGTTCCACGAAGTCGAGGTCAGCACCTATCCTCTGTTCGACCACCCGCCCTACGCTCTGGCGCTGGCGGTGAAGATGTTGGAAGTGGCCGAATCGTCCGCGCTCGATCTGCTGCACGTTCACTACGCCATCCCCCATTCAGTGAGCGCGCTGCTGGCGCGGGCCATGGCCGCGCCGCGGCGGCTGCCGTTCATCACCACGCTGCACGGCACCGACATCACCCTGGTGGGTAACAACCGCAGCTACCTGCCCATCACGCGCTTCTCGATAGAGCAGAGCGACGGCGTCACGGCCATCTCCAATTACCTCAAGCGGCAGACGCTCGAGGAGTTTGACATCAAGAACCCTATCGAGGTGATCCCCAACTTCGTCAACTGCGACCTCTATTGCCGCTCGACCAAGCCCGAAGAGCGCGCCGAGTGGGCGCCCGCAGGCGTGCCGATCCTGATGCACCTCTCGAACTTCCGGCCGGTGAAGCGCGTCACCGACGTGATCGAGATCTTCGCCCTGGTGCGCGAGAAGATGCCGGCAAAACTTGTGCTGATGGGCGACGGCCCCGACCGCGGCTCCGCCGAATGGCTGGTCCGGCAGAAGTGCCTGGGGCGCGACGTCCACTTCCTCGGCAAGCAGGACCGCGTTTACGACAAGCTCGGCTTGGCCGACTTGTTCCTGCTGCCGTCGGACCTGGAGTCGTTCGGGCTGGCGGCGCTCGAGGCCATGGCCTGTGAGGTGCCGGTGGTCGCCACCAAAGTGGGCGGGCTGCCGGAAGTGGTTGAGCACGGTGTGGACGGCTACTTGGTCGAGCCGCGGGACGTCGCCGCCGCCGCGAAGTACGCCATCGACATCCTCTCACTTCCCGACCGCGGCCGCGCCATGGGCCAGCAGGCGCGCATCAACGCACGCAAAAACTATTGCTCCAAGGACGTCATCCCGCGTTACGAAGCGTATTACCAGAAGGTGCTGGGCGCAGCCGCCTCCGCCCGCGCCTGAAGAGCCGCCAGGGGTCAGCCATCAGCTTTCAGCCAACACATATAGATGACGGCCAGGTAAGCCCTGCCTCTACATATTTCCGTCGCGAGCGGCGGTGCGCTCGATGTGCCACAGCACGCGCAGATGGATCCGGTGGATGATGAAATCTGACCAGGCGCGCCAGTACGTGGCGGGCCACATGGAGTGCCGATACCACGTGGTGCCCTCGAGCCACGTCCGTCCCCCTGGCAGCGGCGTCAGAAGAAACTGCCCGCCGAGGGAAACCAGGAAGCCGTGGAGATGCGGAGGGTCGATCTTCGAGTAGGGAGTCCCACGAGTTAACGCAGCCGATCCTGCGCTGCCGGGGGCGCAGGGCGGCTGCGCGGTATGAACCTGCCGATCACAATTCCCAAGGTCACGACCGAAACGACCAGCCGACCAGAGCCCATTTCAGTTGCGTCCCCATTTCGAGTACCGCCGTTGTGCCCTGCCCCAGTTCGGGCCGGTACTGCATGACGAAAATCAGCGGGACCAGCACAAGGGTCACATTGGAAAACGCGCTCCAGAACCTCGCCCGCTCCGCCGTGCCGCACAGGTCTGCGAGGATGGCCTTCAGCGGGCGGCGCAAATAGGCCACGACGATCAGCGAGACGCCGGACGTGATGCCCACATCGGCGAGGAATACTGTCACAGCCGTCATTTTCGGGATCCTCCGTCGCGGAATTGACCCGCAGTGACACCGCCTTCCCCGGGAACGCACGCGGTGCTCGCGCACTGGCGCCGCGCCGCGACCCAGCGGTAGCCGGCGCGCAGAATTGCGCGCATCCCGGGCACTTTCGCGAGCGCGTAGAGCGGCCAGCCCCACCAGACGTGTCGCGCCAGGAAGATGAACGCATCGGCGCCGCCGTACTGCCGGCCTTCGGGGGTCAGCACGCGCATCTCGAGCAGCAATTGCTCGGGCGGCAGACCGAGCAGAACCTGGACC
>JBASRK010000048.1:0-24969 GCA_049273775.1 Candidatus Acidiferrales bacterium | reverse complement strand
CCAAGGACGCCGATGATCGCTTCCTTGCCTTCTTTAGACACGACCGAGAGCTTCACCCGTCCTTTTTGGATGTAGTACACAGCATCCGCCTGTTTCCCTTGAGGGAAAATGACGCTTTCCTTTGGATATTGCACAAGCGTCTTACCAACGCTGATATCGGTGAGGAACGCCGCGGGATCAAAGGATGGTGGTTTCTTGCTTGGCATAAACTCCCCCAGGAAAGCTAATTAGGGAGGTGCCGGGGGTAGGTGGTTTGCATTCTATTGCGGTGTAAGGTCGATGTCAAGGTGAACATACCCGTTCAGCCGGTTACACGCTCCCTCCGGGTTTCATTCCTAGACGGCCGCGCAAGTAGGGAATCGCCCGTTCCACAGTCGTTTCACCGTATCGCACCCAACGTGGAATCGGACGCGGCGTCAGCGCCAGCATGTTGGATAAGTGACATAAGGACGGATGCAAATCCGCGACCAGCTTGACGAACGCTGTGAGCGGCACAGCCAGCAGCAAGCCCATCACACCCCACAACCAGCCCCAGAAGAGAATCCCAATCGTCGCCGCCGCCGGCCCGATACTCACGCGAGTGGCAATAAATTTCGGAATAAGAAGATTCGCGGACACGACATGCAGGAAGAGGATCGTCAGAGTGATGACGATATATGGTCCCGGTGTGTTGAACTGAAGGATGGCCGCTGCAAGAGGAAGCGCAAGCGAAAAGATCAGTCCGAGGAACGGCAGCAGATTCAAGAGCCCGCTGGCGATTCCAAGAGGTATGGCACCTTTCATGCCAATACCCAACAACATCAGCGTGGTCGCCACGGCCATCACAGAGCCGACGATAAGGTTGCCGGCTACGAAGCCGCGAATCATCTGGTTCAGGTTCGTGATGAATCGAGCCGTGTCTATCCTCGAGCTGAAGAGGGCATTCATTCGGATGGCCATTTGGTCCTTGGTGCAGAGCATGAAAAACGTTAGAAATGGAACCACGCCGGCAATAATCAGCGCTCCCCACACAGATCCCACACCGCGCACCAGATAGGCAGGCCAGGTTAGCGATTCCTGCAACCGAACCTCGGGGACTTTTTTGGTGGGATGCACGTCGTTCGTAAGGTCTCCGGCACTTTGCTGAATCTTCGAGGTGTACACTGGTTACTCTTCAAACCATGCCCTGGCGACACGGTTGAACCTTGTCGGGGCGGCGTGTTAGCCTGAGCCCCGAAACACCCCTACCCGAGCGGCCCACGCAGTGCGCGGGCCCTGCAATCGTCCCGCTCGAATGTTTGGGACACAGGAACGCGTGGCTACTGCCAGCCGACAACTCGACCGAGCCGCCGTCCAAGAACAGGTGGCGGAGATCGTTCGCCAACTGCTCGCTGAGCTGGGCAGCCACCGGTCGCTACAGGCCGTTCGCGGTGCGGCGCATCTCGACCGCGACCTCGGGTTAGGCAGCCTCGAGCGCGTCGAACTGATGCTGCGGCTCGGGGCTGCGTTCGGCTCCCGCCTGCCCGACCGCGTGGTGGCGGAAGCCGACACGATGGACGACCTGGTGGACGCGCTGCTGCTCCACGCCCGCGACGCCGGTGTCGCGCCGCTGGAGCCGTTCTCCGCGCCTCGCCCCATCGGCGCGACGCATTCTTCAGTGCGCCTGGACACGCGGAGCATTGAATCTGCTGAGACCTTGCAAGACGTCCTGCGCCACCGCGCCCGCGCAGACGCCAGCCGCCCGCACCTCTACTTGCGCGAGGGGGAAGGCCGCACCTCCGCGATCACTTTTGGCGAGCTCTACGAGCGCGCCGAGGCTTGCGCACGGGGACTCGGGCGCCACGGCGTGGCCCCAGGCGACACCGTCGCCATTATGCTGCCGACCTCGCAAGAGTTTTTCTTCACCTTCGCCGGGGTACTGCTGGCCGGCGCCATTCCGGTGCCCATCTATCCGCCGTTTCGCGCCGACCGCATCGCAGAGTACGCCGAACGGCAGTCAGCCATCCTGCGAAACGCTGAGGCGCGGCTGCTGGTCACCTTTCGCCAGGCGGAGCGGGTCGCCCGGCTGTTGACCCCACGTATTCCGTCACTGGCCGGCGTGGTCAACGCCTCACGCCTCACCGAGGTCACTCCGGCAGAGCCCGCCGCGCCCCTGCCGCGGGCGAACGCACAGGAGATCGCGTTGCTGCAGTACACCTCGGGCTCGACCGGCGAGCCCAAGGGCGTGATCCTGACGCACTCAAACCTGCTGGCCAACATCCGCGCCATCGGCGAAGCGATCGAGGTCCGTCCGAACGACACGACGGTGAGCTGGCTGCCGCTCTATCACGACATGGGCCTGATCGGCGCCTGGATGTTCCCGCTTTATTTCGGCCTGCCGCTGGCGGTTCTTTCGCCGCTGGCATTCCTGAACCGCCCCGAGCGCTGGCTCTGGGCGGTGCACCATCACCGCGCCACGCTCGGCGCCGGACCCAACTTCGCCTACGAACTGTGCGTGCGCAAAATTGCCGACCGCGACATCGAGGGACTGGATCTGAGTTCCTGGCGACTGGCGCTGAACGGCGCCGAGCCGGTCAACCCGGAGACACTCGAGCGTTTTGCGGAGCGCTTTGCGCGCTACGGCCTCCGCCGGGAGGCACTGCTGCCGGTGTACGGTCTCGCCGAGGCGTCGCTCGCGGTCACGATGCCGCCCCTCGGCAGGGAGCCACGGGTGGACCGCATCGAGCGCGCCACCTTTGAGCGCGAAGGTCGCGCCGTTCCCGCGGCGCTCGGAGCGCGACCAGACGATCCAAACGTGGCCGCGTTCGTCTCCGTGGGTCGGCCGGTGCCGCGGCACGAGGTCCGCATCGTGGATTCAAGCGGCTGCGACGCCGGCGAACGCGTTGAAGGCGCGCTGTGGTTCCGTGGGCCTTCGGCGACCCGCGGCTACTACCGCAACTCGGAAGCCACACGAGCGCTTTTCCCCGAGGGCGAGCCACCGGGCGGCCCCCAAGTCGCCGCGGGGGATCGGTGGGTGGACTCCGGCGACCGCGGCTATCAAGCCGACGGCGAGATCTACGTCACCGGCCGCGTCAAAGACATCATCATCAAGGCCGGGCGCAATCTCTACCCGCACGAAATCGAAGAGCTTGCCGGACGTGTCGCCGGCGTGCGCAAGGGCTGCGTGGTGGCTTTCGGCATCACTGACGATGCCGCCGGCACCGAGCGCCTGGTGGTTGTCGCCGAGGTGCGGGAAAAAGACCGCGAGCGCATCGCCCGGGCCATCACCGACGAAGTGACTTCGGCGCTGGGCCTGCCTCCCGACGTGGTCGAGCTGCTTCCGCCGCAGAGCATCCCCAAGACCTCGAGCGGCAAGTTGCGCCGCGAGGAGACCCGAAGACTCTACCTCGCCGGGAAGCTCGCCGCACCTGCTGCGCCCACCTGGTTACAGGTGGCCAAGCTTGCCGCTATCAGTGGCGCGCAGGTAGCACGCCGGCAGGTCCGTCGCGCCCTCGAACTGGCCTATGGCGTGTACGCCGCGGTTGTGTTCGTCGCATGGATTGTGCCCACTTGGCTGCTGGTGGTGCTGGCGTCCGGGCGTCGCCAGGCCGCTCGCATCACCTCGCCCGCGCTGCGGCTGTACATGGCGCTGGTGGGCTGCAGGATCCACGTCGAGGGCCGCGAGCATCTGGACCGCGGCAACTCGCTGGTCTTCGTGTCGAACCATGCCTCTTACACCGACGTGTTGTTCCTGATGGCGGCGCTCGGTATTGACTATCGCTTTGTGGCCAAGATCGAAGTGCACTCGATGCCGTTCATCGGCACCTTCCTGCGCAAGCTCGGCCACGTCGCGTTCGACCGCAGCGACCCGCAGGCACGGCTGCACCAGGCCGAAGAGCTCGAGGAGCTCTTGCGCCGCGGCGAATCGGTGTTCGTCTTCCCCGAAGGCACGTTTACGTCTCAGCCGGGCGTGCGACCGTTCCAGTTGGGGGCGTTTAAGGCCGCGGTGGCCGCCGGCCGGCCGATTTGCCCGGTGGCCCTGCGCGGCACCCGACGATTCCTGCGCGACGGCACCTACCTGCCGCGGCCTTCGAGCATCACGCTGACGGTCCTTCCGCCTCTTGAGCCGGTGCGCGACGCAGCGCCCTCCGATTGGCACGAGATGGTGCGGCTGCGTGATGCAGCGCGCGCCATCATCGCACGGCATTGCGGCGAGCCGATCCTCTGAAGCTCCGCTGGCAACTCTGCACCAAAATAGTGCATCGCAGGTTGTAATGAAATTCCGAGCGGTCCCGCGCCTTTCTATCTAGGGCGTCCCGCTCAGCGAGCGGTGGGGGCAGTCAAGAGACAGGCTCGCTCCCGAAAAAAACTAAATACTTCAGGAGGGTGATTCCAATGCATAAGGTTGGATTTTTCCTTGGAATGGCTTTTCTCCTCTGCCTGCCGGCTGCAGCGCAGGAGTCCTCGAAGGCTGATGTTTTCCTCGGCTACTCCTACGTGCGCGCCAACCCGGCCACGTCCGGGGCACCGAGCTTCAACCTCAACGGTGGCAGCGGCTCAGTGGCCTACTACCCATTCCGTTCGCTGGGCATCGTGGCCGATTTTGGCGGCTACCACGCTAGCAACATCGGCACCGTCTACACCTACCTGTTCGGCCCGCGACTCACCCATCCCATCGGACGGGTCACGCCATTCGCCCAGGTGCTGTTCGGGGGCGCGCACGACGGCTCCGGCGCCATTGCCAGTCCCGCTTCCGCGAATGCGTTCGCGATGACTGCCGGCGGCGGGCTGGACGTCCACCTCAGCCAGCACCTCGGCATCCGGCTCGTTCAGGGAGAATATCTCATGACGCGATTTCAGGAAGTAGTGGGAGCCAACCGGACGAGGCAGAACAATGCCCGCATCTCCACGGGCATCGTCTTCCGCTGGTAGTCTCAGCTCGCGTGGCCGGAAAGGGGCCGGGCTAATCGCCCGGCCCTTTTTCCCCTAAGAGTGCCGCCGGTTTTCGTCGGGCCAAGCCAAAAAGCAGGAACAGACTCCCACACTCCAAAACGCCTATCGCTGGAGCTGGAAGATCACTGTGATGTAGGTCTCTACCTCGACAGGCTTGCCGTTCAACAGCGTCGGCCGATAGCGCCACTGACGGACGGCCTCGAGTGCCGTCTCCGGCGTGGGCCGGAAACCCGACGCTTCGGGAATCGGGCGGCACCGGCCGATCCAGGCTCGGCACCGGCGCCGCCCTTGCAGGGATGTGAGGATCGCGCGCCCTCAACCAATTGGACACCGCTTACTGTATGGGGTTCCCGGGCCGCTAGTCGCCATTGCAGGCGTACTCAGCACGAGAAGAACAATTAAGTGCTGGCGCATCTACGGCTTGGCCATCGGTTGCATCTGCGAAGTGCCCCGCCGCATCTGATACTGTTGCCAGGATTTCATAGTGGGGTGAGGCAGGCATTCTATGAACCGACATTCAATTGAAACTGTGGGCGTGCGTTACACCGGCTGGGCCGCCCTTGACCGCGACCCTCAGGAGGACGTGGTGGAGTTCACCTGTCCACATTGCGGTCAGCGGGGCACCAAGTCGGCCCGGCGCGCTCGCGCGCAGTACCATTTTACTGATGGCTTCTTGCAGGATCTGCAGGGCGAGGTGACTACCTGCCGGGCGTGCCGCAACTCGCTGCGCGTCGTGCCGGTGGTGATGCTGTACGACCAGGACGAGAAGCGACGCTTTGCGGCCGTTTTCTCCGGCGAGTTGGTTTCTTCCCCGAACTAAAACGCCACAGGCCGACCACGTGGCCGGCCTGTGCGATTTCCCACCTGCTGTATTCCCGTTCTTCGCCTATCGGTTAGCGGTCGTCCCGGTCGCGTCGCCAGTTGCGGTCGCGATCGCGGTCTCGGTCTCTGTCACGGCGGTGCCAATTGCGTCCGCGGTCGTCGCGGTCGCGGTCCCCGCCGCGGTTTCTCCAGCGGTCATCGCGGTCGTTGTCGCCGTCCCCGCGGCGCGAACCCCAGCCGCCCCAGCCGCGTCCACCGTACCCGCAGCTCGCGCGAATCGATTGAAGTTGGCGCCGGTCATTCTCCGCCTGGCGGCTGTTATAGCCGTGGCGCTCGATGTCCCGGCGGAGCTTGCCTTCCTGTTTGCTGATGCGATCGCCGCAATTCGCCGCTTGGGCAGTTGTGCCGGACAGCATGATTCCGCCCAGCAACACCGCCGCGCCCAGGGCGGTCGTTCGTAGGGCTGTTCTCCAGTACATGGGTGCCTCCTGGGCAACGACCTTCCCGGGGCTGGTCGGGAACATTGCCCGCTGATAAGAACGATGGCAGGGGCGCCCCGGAGGTTGTATCGCCCTCCGGCCGACCGGGTAAGTCCCGTGCAAGCGCGGGATTACTCCTCGAGGTCACTGTCCAGGCTCACGTGGTGCTTTTCCAGGCCAGCGCGGACGCGCTGGAAGGCCTCCTCGACCGTGTCGGCAAACTCGAGCAACCCGTACTCGTGGTCATTAATCGTGCCCCAGCGCAACATGGCCCGCCAATCGAGCACCTTGTCCCAGTAGCGCCGCCCGTAGATCAAGATCAGGTTCCGCCCCGGCAGCTTACCCGTCTGCATCAGTGTGAGAAGCTCAAATAGCTCGTCCATCGTGCCGAACCCGCCGGGGAAAACGATCAGCGCCTTGGCGAGCTGCGCAAACCACAGCTTGCGCATAAAGAAGTAGTGGAAATTGAAGCTGAGCTCCGGGCTGATAAAGCGATTGGGCCTCTGCTCGTGCGGCAGCTCGATGGAAAGGCCGACGGACTTGCCGCCGGCCTCCGCCGCGCCGCGGTTGGCCGCCTCCATGATCCCCGGCCCGCCGCCCGAGCAGATCACAAACCGCCGCGGGCTCTCGCCGAATGTCAGGGCCCAGGTGGTGATGCGATGGGCCAGCTCGCGGGCCTCCTCGTAGTAGCGCGACATCTCCACGGCCGTGTGCGCGTGGCGCAGCGCGGCGCGTCGAGCCGGCGTCCTGCGGGCCTTGGGCATGCCTTGCAAGCGCTTCAGGCGCGCCACAGCGCGGTCGCGGGGCCCGATGCGCGCCGAGCCGAACATCACGATCGTGTCGCCCACGCCTTCCCGCCGCAGGCGCACCAGCGGGTCGAGGTACTCCCCGAGAATGCGGATGGGACGCGCTGCGACGCTCTCCATGAACTTGGGATTGCGATGGGCCACAAGGGGCGCGTCAGAGCGGCGAACAGGTCTCATGGTATCTCCCCGGTCAATCGTTGTGCGCAGCGCCATTCTACCCGCAGAAGGCGCCGGGCAGCCTCCCGTAATGAATTCCCCCGCCAACACTCGAACCAAGCGTCGCGCATCATTCTGAAGGAGCACATCCCATGCGCCGAGCCCTTCGATTTCCTTCAGGGCAAACCAACGCCAGGGGCAAATCCTGCGTCGAATCAAGTACACTAGAAGCGATGAAGCGCAGAGAAAAACCCATCGGCGCGTTGCTGGCGGCGCTACTGGCAGCCTGGCTCGCGGCATCGGCGCGGGCGCAGGCCCCGCCAGGGCCACTGCCGCCAAAGCCGGGCGTGCCGGCCCAGCAGCCAAAGGTAAAGCCGGAGATCCGCGTCAAGGTGGATCTGGTCAACGCGCCGGTGACAGTGACTGACTCCTCCGGCGAGCTTGTACTGGACCTCGGTCAGGGCGACTTCCGCATCTTCGACAACGGCGTGGAGCAGCGCATCGAGCACTTCGACCTCGGCGGCGACCCGCTCTCGGTGGTGATGGTGCTCGAGACCAGCTCGCGCATCGAAGCCCTGCTGCCCGCGATGCGCAAGACCGGCATCGTGTTCACCCAGACCGTGCTCGGGCCGACCGGCGAAGCCGCGGTCCTGGGCTATAACGACACCGTGGACCAGTTGCTGCCGTTTTCAAGCGACGCCGACAAGATCGAGAAAACGGTGGCCACGCTGCGCATGGGCACCTCCGGCGCCCGCCTCTACGACGCGCTTTCAGAAGCCGTGGGCCTGCTGCGCAGCCGCCCGGCGTCTCGCCGGCGGGTGATCGTCACTCTGTCGGAGGCCGCCGACACCGGCAGCGAGAGCAAGCTCGGCCAGGTGCTGCGCGAGGCGCAACTCTCGAACATCACCATCTACACCGTGGGCCTATCCACCACCGCCGCCGAGCTCCGCGCGCCGCCCAAGCAGGCCGGCCCGCCGCAAATCTCCCCGCCGGGGACGTTTCCGCTTCCGCCCATGCCGGGCACGCCGCAGACGCCCACAAGCGAGCAGCAGCGCTACGGGAACATCGACCTGATGGCGCTGGCGGTGTGGATCGTGCAACACGTCACCTACGCGGTGCACGACCATGCGCTCGAGGTCGCCACGACCGCCACCGGCGGGATGCATCTCGCCACCTTCCGCGACCGCTCGATTGAGAAGGCCATTGACCAGATCGGCGGGGAGCTGCACGCGCAGTATTTGCTCAGCTACCGGCCGAGCGGCACCGACCCGATCGGCTACCACGAGATCAAAGTTCAGGTGGCACGCCGCGGCGTGAAGGTGCGTTCGCGGCCCGGCTACTACCTCGCCCCGCCGGAGGGCTAACGCATCGGGAAATGTAGCGCCGGGCTTGGGCCCGGCAGGGTGCTTGCCCAGCCAAGGGTGGGCGCTACACGAGCCCTCTTCGTTGCAATTATTTTCCCGGCCAGGAGCCTTGCGCCTGTGCGCCGCTGACGCTAACCTCGGCGCCCTCCGAGTCCACAAACTCGGCCAGCAGGACGCCGAACTGCATTGTGGGCGGCAGGGTGAACTGGACGCCCTTCGCGGTCATCTCCTGGTAGAACGCTTGCAGGTCCGGCACGCGCAGTCCCAGGCGCACCGCGCCGGCCGGGTGATCGGCGTCGGCAGCATGCAGGGCCAGGGTGGTCTCGCCGGTAAGGAATTCGCTCCAGCCCGGCGACTGGAACTTGAGTGCCAGGCCCAGCGTATCGCGGTAGAAACTGACGGCGCGGTCCATGTTCGCCACAAACTTGATGACGTAGCTCAGTTGGTTCGCCATCTCCCCCTCCCCATCACGCTTGGCCCTGCGGTTATCTACCAATGCTGGTCGTTGAGGGTCTTCTCGAGCCCGGAGATAATTCGCGCAACTGGACCGTTCCAAAACGTTGCATTCGGCTCATCCTTCCAGTGGGCGTGCGGTGCGTAAAGAATGGCTTCATCCCAGTAGAATCCTTTCTGCATACAGCAGCGCGGCCCGGGCTGCGGGGGTTTTTGCTTTGCAATTTCATTCAACGCACCTGCTACGACGTGCTTCGGATCCCAGAACTGTCGAACCCGCCTGTCGGGAATTCGTGCCATCGTACTGCCGCTTGGCGACCGCCAGTCGGTCGCCAGAATCGGCTCCCAAACAACCAACACGCGCACCTTTCGCTCCGCATGCCGAGCCAAGAGTTGCTGAGCTGCGGAGGCCCCCCGCAGACAGCCCGGTCACGTGGGAGAAAGGAGAAGCACCAGTCGCGGAGCATCGGAGTCAGCGTCAAAGGCATTCTCGAAATCGCCGAAATTTGCATTCGATAGGGTAACGAGAGGTTCTTGGCCCGTCGGCGCTGACGAAGGACCCCACAGATAAACCGCGACGAGAAGCAGAAGAATCGCTATCACGCTGAGAACTGCCGCTCTCTTCTTCATTTTCCAGTCTCGTAGAACCGATCAGCAATGAATCCAGCAATTTGCTGAGGAAATAAAATCATCCCCAAGACCACAACAACTGCGGCCCACAGCAGAACATTGCCAAGCAATCTGCCTCGGACTGCGCACTGTTTCGCGCGATCCTGCTGCCAGAATCCGAGGCCAAGGAGCACAACCGAGAGGCCCAAGAGCCAGGGCCGCAGCGTCGTGAAAAAAGCGCTCGCGGCGCCGGCTCCCAGAGCAGCGGCAAATCCGAGCGGAAGGCAACAGCTGATCGTCGCGACGGAACTCACGATCGCCGCCAATGAGGCCGAGACGCCCGTCCCCTGTTTCATGGCCTGTTCCCTTGCCGGGCTTCCAGCACTGCCCGGCGAATCATTTCCGCTGGTGGAAGGCCGACTTGCTTCGATCCAGGATACAAACGGCAACTCAGCGCGAAGGTCTGTGCTTAAATCCGGATTAGTTCTTCGCGGGTTCTTTTTCGCCGTTTTCGTCTTCGAGGATGGCGGCGGCTGCGGCGACCGAGTCGTCCGCTTCCAGCCGCAGCAGGCGCACGCCCTGGGTGGAGCGACCGGCCTCGCGGATCTCGTTGGCGTGGACGCGGATGATCTTGCCGTACTCGGTGATGATCATCACGTCGGACTCTTCGGTCACCTGGAGGGTGGCCACCACCTTGCCATTGCGCTCGGTCGTCTTCAGGTTGATGACGCCCTTGCCCCCACGGGAAGTGATGCGGTATTCGGCGAGCGGCGTGCGCTTGCCATAGCCTTTTTCGGCGACGGTCAGCATCAGCGAGGCGAGCGAATCGCGGATGGCGTCACCATCGAGCTCATCCAGGTCCTCGGTGGTCTTCTTGTGCTCCTTGCGGATGATCTCGAAGTCGGGCTGGACGGCATCCATGCTCACCACGTAATCGCCCTTAGCCAAGTCCATGCCGATCACCCCGCCGGCCTGCCGGCCCATCGCCCGCACCTCGGTTTCGCGGAACAGGATGGCCTGGCCATCGTGGCTGGCGAGGAAGATCATCTGCTTGCCGTCGGTGAGCTTGGCGCCAATCAGCTCGTCGTCGGCGTCGAGGTTGATGGCGATGATGCCCGACGGGCGCGGGTTGCTGAACTCGGCGAGCTCGGTTTTCTTCACCGTGCCGCTGCGGGTGGCGAGGAAAACGTGCCGCCCCGCTTCTTCCAGGTTGCGCGCCGAGACCACCGCCGTGAGCTTTTCCCCTTCCTGGAACTTCACTAGGCTGGCGATGGCTTTGCCGCGAGTGGCCGCGGCGGCCTCCGGGATCTCGTACACCTTCAGCCAATAGACGCGGCCCTTCGAGCTGAACAGCAGGATGTAGCTGTGCGCCGAGGCGATGAACAAGTGCTCGACGAAGTCCTCCTCGCGGGTCTTCGCCCCGATGCGTCCCTTGCCGCCGCGGGACTGATGGCGGTAGACGTCCACCGGGGTGCGCTTGATGTAGCCGGCGTGGCTGACGGTGATGGCCATGTCCACGTCGGCGATCAGGTCCTCGAGCTTGATCTCCTCGACGCGCTCGACGATCTGCGTGCGCCGTTCGTCTCCGTACGCCTTCTGCACCTCACGCAGCTCGGCGATGATCACTCCCCTCAGTTTCTTTTCGCTCGCCAGGATCTCCTTCAGCTCGGCGATCTTCGCCTGGATCTCCTTCAGCTCTTCGAGGATCTTTTCGCGCTCCATCTGGGTCAGGCGGTGGAGCTGCAGGTCGAGGATGGCCTGGGCCTGGCGGTCGGTGAACTTCCACCGCTCGATCAGGCCTTCTTTGGCCTCCTTAGGCGACTTGCTGCGGCGGATGAGCTTGATCACCTCGTCGAGGTACTCGAGCGCCTTCTTGAAGCCGAGCAGAATGTGCTCGCGCTCTTCGGCCTTGCGCAGCTCGTAGGCCGTGCGCCGGCGCACGACTTCGACGCGGTGCTCAATGAACAGGCGCAGCAGCGCCAGCAGGCCCGACTCCCGCGGCTGCCCGCCTACTATCGCCAGCAGGATCATCCCGAACGACTCCTGCATCTGCGTGAACTTGAAGAGGTTGTTCAGGATGAGCTTGGGCTCTTCGCCGCGCTTGACCTCGATGACGATGCGCATGCCGTCGCGGTCGGATTCGTCGCGGACATCGGCAATGCCCTCGAGCTTCTTGGTCTGCACCAGCTCGGCGATGCGCTCGATCAGCCTGGCCTTGTTCACCTGGTAGGGGATCTCAGTGATGACGATGTTCTCGCGGTCCTTGCCTGCCTGCTCGATGGCCGCCTTGGCGCGCATCTGGAAGCTGCCGCGGCCTGTCTTGTAGGCCTGCTCGATGCCCTCACGGCCGGAGATATAACCGCCGGTGGGGAAGTCCGGCCCGGGGACGTGCTTCATCATTTCCTTGAGCGAGGTGTCGGGCTTTTCGATCAGCAGCACGGTGGCGTCGATCACTTCACGCAGGTTGTGCGGGGGGATGTTGGTGGCCATGCCGACGGCGATGCCGGAGGCGCCGTTCACCAGCAGGTTCGGAATCTTCGTCGGCAGGACCGTCGGTTCTTGCGTGGTCTCGTCGAAATTGGGAAGGAAATCGACGGTTTCCTTTTCGATGTCGGCAAGCACTTCCTCGGCGATTTTCGCCAGGCGCGCTTCGGTATACCGCATGGCCGCGGGCGGGTCGCCATCCACCGAGCCGAAATTGCCCTGGCCGTCCACCAGCGGGTAGCGCATGTTGAAGCTCTGCGCCAGGCGCACCAGGGCGTCGTACACGGGCACGTCGCCGTGCGGGTGGAACTTGCCGAGGACTTCGCCGACGATCTTGGCGCACTTGCGGTAAGGCTTGGTGGAGGTCAGCCCCAGCTCGTACATCCCGTAGAGGATGCGGCGGTGCACGGGCTTGAGGCCGTCGCGCACATCGGGCAGCGCGCGCCCGATGATCACGCTCATGGCATAGTCGAGATACGACTTGCGCATCTCGGCTTCGATATCCACCGGCACCAGCAACGATTGCGTTGTCTCGTCCGCCATCCGCTCCTCTCAGCGTTCAGCCGTCAGGTGTAGGGGCGCAGCATGCTGCGCCCGCGGTGTCATTTTCTTGCCACGGCCCACTCGAGCACGTAGGCCTTCACCGCCTCAAATGCTGCGGCGTTGTTCGAGTACCGCTGCGCGCCGAAATACTCCTCCAGGTGCCGCAGCAGCGCGTCGCGCTCCGCCTCGGAGCCCAGCTCCAGCGCCACGCCCTGTTCGTTGTCCGGTGCGTCGGTGGCAGTGGCCAGAAACTCCGAACAGGAAAGTCCCCGCAGCCCAGGCAGGATCTTCCAGCTCAGTTGGTAGATCATCCGCCTCACGCCGCGCTAAATATCCAGGTTCACGACGTCCAGAGCATTCTCCTCGATGAACTTACGCCGCTCTTCGACGTTTTCCCCCATCAGCGTGGTGAAGATGCGGTCGGCCTCGACCAAGTCCTCGAGCTTCACCTGGAGCAGCGTGCGCGTCTCGGCGTTCATCGTGGTTTCCCAGAGCTGGTTGGGGTTCATCTCGCCCAGACCCTTGAAGCGCGTGATGGTGAACTCCTTCTTGGCGTCTGCGAGCACGTAGGCGAGCACGTCGGCAGCGCGCTCCTTCACCACCTTGTCGCCATTGCGCGTCACGGTGAAGGGCGGCCGGTCGGACTCGGAAATGGCGCGGGCGAGAGCGCGCAAGCGCTTGTACTCGGCCGTGGAGGCCAGCGCCCAATTGACCTTGCGCGCGCCGGAGCCGCCCGCCAGCGCGATTTCATACAGGCTGTGCTCCTCGTCGAAGACGATCTTGCCTTCGATCTTGAGCTTTTCTTTCTCGACGGCCTTCAGCAGCCGCTCGAGCGCTTTGCTGTCGGCGAAGTCGGATTTCTTCTCGAGCTCGCTGTGCGCCAGCAACTCGACAAGTTGCGTCTCGCGCAGCCGGCGCGCCAAGCGGGCGGCGACCTGGTCATACTCCTGCACGTTGAGCAGGAACTGCGTCAGCCCACCGCCCTGCAAGGCAACGCCGTCCTTGCCCTTGACGACGTGGTCCTCGGTGGCGCGCTTCATCAGTTCGCGGGAGAACTCGCGCTCGTCGCGGATGTAGCGCTCCATCTTGCCGCGCTTGACGCGGTAGAGCGGCGGCTGGGCGATATAGACGTGGCCGCGCTCGATCAGCTCGCGCATGTGGCGAAAGAAAAACGTCAGCAGGAGCGTGCGGATGTGGCTGCCGTCCACGTCGGCGTCGGTCATCAGGATGATCTTGTGGTAGCGGAGCTTGGCCGGGTCGAAGTCGTCCTTACCGATGCCGGTGCCGAGCGCAGTGATGATAATGCGAAGCTCTTCGTGGCCAAGCATCTTATCGTAGCGCGCCTTCTCCACGTTCAGGATCTTGCCCTTGAGCGGGAGGATGGCCTGATAGCGGCGGTCGCGGCCCATCTTGGCCGAACCGCCGGCCGAGGGGCCCTCGACGATGAACAGCTCGCAGCGCTCCGGGTCGCGCTCCTGGCAGTCAGCCAGCTTGCCGGGCAGGCCGCTCGAGTCCATCGCCGACTTGCGGCGGGTGAGCTCGCGAGCCTTGCGGGCGGCTTCGCGGGCACGCGCCGCGTCAATGCACTTGCCGATGATGCGCCGCGCCACGGTGGTATGCTTGTCGAAGTATTCGCCGAGCTTTTCGTTCACCAGCTGCTCGACGCGGCCCTTGATGTCGCTATTGAGCTTGCCCTTGGTCTGCCCCTCGAATTGCGGCTGCGGCAGCTTCACCGATACGACCGCCACCAGGCCCTCGCGCACGTCGTCGCCGGTAAGGGAGATTTCGTCCTTCTGCTCCTTCAGCAGCCCGAACGAGCCGGCGTAGGAGTTGATGGTGCGGGAAAGCGCCGAGCGGAAGCCGGAAAGGTGCGTGCCGCCGTCCACGGTGTTGATCGTATTGGCGAAGGAGAAGACGTTTTCCGTGTAAGCATCGTTGTACTGCAGCGCGATCTCCATTTCGACCGTGTCGCGCTTGCCCTCCATGTAGATGGGCGAATCGTGGAGCGTCTGCTTGCCGTGGTTCAGGTGCTTGACGAATTCGGCGATGCCTCCGGTAAAGCGGAATTCGGCGGTTTTGTCGCTGCGCTCGTCGGTGAGCGTGATCTTCAGGCCCTTGTTCAGGAATGCCAGCTCGCGCAGCCGCTGCGCCAGAATGTCGTAGCTGTAATTGATCTTCTCGAAGATTTTCTCGTCGGGATGAAAGGTCAGCTTGGTGCCGGTTTTTTTAGTCTTGCCGGTGACCTTGAGCTTTCCGGTCGGGTCGCCGCGCTCGTAAGACTGCTCCCACACCTGGCCATCGCGCCAGATCTCCAGATCCAGCCAGTCCGACAGCGCGTTGACGACTGAGACGCCTACACCATGCAGTCCGCCCGAAACCTTGTAGCTCTCGTCATCGAACTTGCCGCCGGCGTGGAGCACCGTCATCACCACCTCAGCGGCAGGCCTTTTCTCAGTGGCGTGCATGTCCACGGGAATACCGCGGCCGTTATCCACCACGGTGACGCTGTTGTCTTCGTGCACTTCGACGTTGATCTCGTCGCAATAGCCCGCCAGGGCCTCGTCCACCGAGTTGTCCACCACTTCCCAGACCAGGTGGTGCAGTCCCTGCTCGCCGGTCGAGCCGATGTACATCGCCGGGCGCTTGCGCACCGCTTCCAGGTCGCCCAGTACCTTGATCGAGGTGGCGTCGTACCGGTGCCCCGGGCTCTTGCCGATCACCGTCTCTTTCTCGCCCATGTTGTGCACTTCTCCTTGCTGGCGTGGGAGGGAAGGCTGTCCCGGAAACGCTTGCCGTCAACGGAAAGGGCCGACACTCGCCTTACCCTGTGGCTCCGGTGTCCCGCATCCCCGAATCTTTCGGGACCGGGCTTTGTCCGGAACTCGAAGGGTTTCTGCTCCATCCCGTCCGCCACGGGCGGACGCGGCGAAGACTGCTTTCTTCCAGGCTCGAACTCCTCGCCTGCCCTGCCCGGTATCGGGGCGCTGGCGCCAGCCCCTCTTCCATCAGGGCAAGCAAGCCTTTCTGGGCGTCTGCGAGCCTGGCCGACGTGCCGTTCTGGAGGAAACCGCTACTCCACCTGACAGGATAAATCCTACCGGATTTCCGCCTGTTCCTCAAGGCAATTTCGCCGCCTTTGTGTGCAAATAACAGCGGGTTTTTCAATGGGTTAGGGGAGTTAGCTGCGAGCCAAAGCACCGTCGCGCCGGGGCACTTGAAAGATGGAATTCTTACTATAGCTTCTAGATAAAATCGGCGTAGAGCTTTATAGCTATATGCACCTACACAGTCACGAATTTGTTCCAGGGAGCGCCGGTCTTGGGCCGGGGCGCTGCGGCTAAATGCGCATGGGCAGGATGACCCCTCGACGGGGTCGGGGCAAGGTCGCGGGACCGTCAGATCCGCATCGGCATGATCACATATCGATAGCGGTACTGCTCGTCGGCCAGCGGGCGCATCTGCCCGGCCGACTGCTCGTCCTTGAACTCGATGCTGATGGGGCCCTCGGACGCCGCGGCGAGAAAATCGAGCAGGTACTGCGAATTGAAGCCGATGGAGAGCGGGTCGCCCTTGTATTCCTTCTCGATTGATTCCTTGGCCTCGCCGTATTCGGCGCTGGAGGAGGAAAGCTCGAGGCCCTCCTTGGCGAGCGCGAACTTTACCGCGTGCGAGCGCTGGTCGGCGAGCTGCGAGACGCGCCGCAGCGCATCGTTCAGCTCGCCGCGTTCCAGAACGACGGCTTTGTTGTTCTCCCGCGGCAGCACGGCCTCGTAGTTGGGGAACTGCCCGGTGAGCATGCGTGAAATCAGCAGCCGCGGCCCCACCTGGAAGAAGAGGTGATTATCGTCGCGGGCAAATTCGATCTGGCCGTCATCGCCAGCTTCGGCCGCAAGCCGCTGGACCTCCACCATGGCCTTCTTGGGCACGAGCAGGCGCACTTCGCTATTGAGCCCTGCGAACTTGTGGTCGGTTTCGGCCACGGCCAGGCGGTGGCCGTCAGTGGCTACCATCGCAAGCGTCTCGGGTTTCAGGATCAGCAAGCCGCCATTCAGCGTATAGCGCGACTCCTCCATGGAGATGGCAAACGCCGTCTTAGTGATCAGCGAGCTCAGCAGCTTCGCCGGAATCTTCACCAAGGGGTGGGGAAACACCGGGATGGCAGGGAAGTTATCCTTCGCCATGCCCACCATCTTGTAAGCCTTGCGGTCGCAGACGATGTGGACCCAGTGGTTTTCGAGCAGCTTGAAGCGGATCTCCTCGTCCGGCAGCAGCCGCACCAGCTCGAGCAGTTTTTTAGCCGGGATCGTGGCGGCGCCGTCTTTCTTGACCTTGGCTTCGCAAGATGTGCGGATGCTCAGCTCGAGGTCGGTGGCCGTAATCGTCAGCCGGCTGCCCTTGGCCTCGCAGAGCAAGTTCGACAGGATGGGGATGGTGGTCTTGCGCTCCACCACGCCCTGCGTCAGGCTCAGTTCCTCGAGCAGATCAAATTTCTTTACGCTGAATTCCATCGCGGGGTGTCCTCGCTTTTCTTCGGCTACGAACCGGTTACTTTACTCTCTTTCCTAGAAGGTATAAAGACCGTAGTCGCCGTAGCGTCTGTGGAAACGTTGAAAACCAGTTCAAGGGCCGCAACGCGCAGGCATTGTCCTGTGTACCTGGCAGAGGATGCCCTGCGGAAATCGCGGAAAACAGCGCCGCCGGGCGCAAACCATCCACCGATTGTACAGGAAGGGCACAGGCTCTCCACAGGGATTTCCTCGGGTGCATGGAGGGCCAGTGGCGGCGTTGCACGCGATTACACAAACGAGTCGAGCAGCTTATTGAGGGTGCGGTTCAGGTCCTTGTCACTGCGCCGCAGGGTATCGATCTTGTGGATCGAGTGCAGGACCGTCGTATGGTGCTTGCCGCCGAACTGCCGGCCGATCTCCGGCAGCGATGCCGAGGTGAGCTGCTTGACCAGGTACATGGCGATCTGGCGGGGAAAGGCGATGGCTTTCGAATTGCTGCGCATCTTCAGGTCCTGCTCGCGCAGGCCGAACTGCTCGCCCACGCGCTTCTGAATGAGCTCGATGGTGACCTTCTTCTCCTGCGTGGCGATGATGTTCTTGAGCACCTGCTGGGCGGTGGGCAGGTTGATGTCGGCGCCGGTCAGCGAACCGTAAGCCAGCAGGCGAGTCAGCGCGCCCTCGAGCTCGCGGACATTCGATTTGATCGAGCGGGCGATGAATTCGGCCACCTCGTCGGGCAAGTGCACGCGCTCGCTTTCGGCCTTCTTCTGCAGGATGGCGATCTTGGTCTCCAGGTCGGGCGGCTGGATATCGGCGATCAGGCCCCACTCGAAGCGCGAGCGCAGCCGCTCCTCAATGGCGGAGATCTCCTTCGGCGGGCAATCGGAGGAGACCACGATCTGCTTCTGCTGCTCGTAGAGCGCGTTGAACGTGTGGAAGAACTCCTCCTGAGTGCGCTCCTTGCCGGCGATGAACTGGATATCGTCCACCAGCAGCACATCCACAGTGCGGAAGCGGTCGCGGAAGCTGGACATGCGGTCAAAGCGCAACGAGTTGATCACCTCGTTGGTGAACTTTTCGGCGCTGATATAGGTGAGCCGCGTCGAGGGGTTGCGCTTCTTGATCCGGTGGCCGACGGCCTGCATCAGGTGGGTCTTGCCCATGCCCACCCCGCCGTAGAGGAACAGCGGGTTGTAGGCCTTCGAGGGCTGCTCGGCCACGGCCAGCGAGGCGGCATGGGCGAACTGGTTCGATGCCCCCACGACAAACGTGTCGAAGATATAGCGCGGGCTGAGCTGGTGGTCCACCGAATCAAAATCGAGCCGGGCCTGCTTGGCCGCGAGCGCCCCGGCGCCCGCGGCGGCCTCGGGCTCCGAGCAGAAGAACTCCAGGCGCGTATCCGGCATGCCCACTTCAAACAGGACCGCCTGCAGCAGCTCACCGTATGTTTCCGTCAGCCGCTTGCGGAACAGGCGCGTCGGCACGCGGATCACCAGCTTGCCGTTCTCGGCGCCTTCCTGCCGGGTGGGGCGGAACCAGGTGGCGAAGCTGTGCGGGTTCACCCGGCGTTCCATGTGCTGGAGGATTTTGTCCCAGGCATTCATGGTGCGACTCTGCTCACCTCAGGCGCTGCGAGGGCCCCGCGAACCATTTCCACAGGTGTGGAAAAGATGTGGAAAACCCGACCAGGCAACCAGCACGCTGTGTTGTCAGTTATCGGGATGGATGCTGCAGCCCGAGCCCAGATTCTGATCCTTGAGTTCGAGCCGCAACTCCCCAAGGAGTGCTGACTAACGAACCCGCAAGCGGGACGAGGCGGGATTCTCCACAAATCCACCCCGCGGGGCAAGAGAAAACTACGCGAAGAAGGCACGCGATTCACACACGCTTTGCACAGCTTTTCCACAACGGCGCGTCGCGCACTACCGATAGACAGTTTGGGCGTTTCCACCGGCGATACGTCCACTTTGCTCTTTATCCAATGCGGCGGGCTAACTGTTACTCGTCAGTTCGTGTCCGCAAAGGAAGCGCGTGAAACCGCCTGAGGACTACGGCCGCTTCTTGTCGGGGCGGGGGAATTCGTAAATTCCAAGAGGGTCGGAGGCCAGCAACAGCCGGTCCGGCTCGACGAGGATCGCCGTGGCTTCCAGGCGCGAGCCCTCCGGCGTGAACGTGCGATAGGTGCCCCGACGGTTTCCCTCGCGGTCGAAGTGCAGCAGCAAGCCGCCCAGCGCCACCCAGATCTCCTGCGTCGCGGGCTCCACCGCCACCGCCGTCACAATGGGCTTCAGCGCCGGAGCGCCGCGGCGCGCCTGGCGGTCGATCTCGCGCCGCGCCGCTTGCGCCGCGGGCTGAAACTCGAGGCTGGTCAACTGGAGCTCAAACGCCGCATAGCCGTGGTGGTCGTATTTCCGGACGGTAGGCTCGGGCAGGTAGCTGAACGCGTAATAGATGTGGCCGGCCGGGTCGGTGGCCAGCCGGCCGATATTGAGGAAGCGGTTCAGCTCGCCGCGTTCCGCGATCTCGGTGGGGTCGCCGAACTCGCGGACCACCTTGCCGTGAGCGTCGAACACCGAGACCAGCCGCGACGACTTCGCGCTGGCCACCGCGATTTCTCCCTCGGGGAGCGCCGCGACCGAGGTGGGCGCCGCGATGGGGATGATGAGCGCGAGCGTGCCTTCGGTCGCGAACACCTTGACGGCGTTGGCGCCGCGGTCGGCGATGTAAAGGCGGCCCGCGGCATCCACGTCGAGGTCGTCGCCATAAACCAGCGGCGCGTCTTTGGTTACCGGCGGGATGGGCGCGCCCGGAATTGCCGCAAGCCGGGGGATCAGGCCCACCCGTTGCCCCGCAGCGTCATAAACGATCACTGCGGTCCCGGGCGAAGCCAGGATGTAGTAGCGGCCGCCGGCGTCGCGCTTGACGGCGCGAATCCCGGGACCCACCTCGGGGAAGACACGCCCGCGAGCCAGCAGTTCGGTTTCAACCTGGGCGCCGGAGGGCGCGACAAGCACCCAGGAAAACAAGAGTTCCGTCAGTAGGAATCGCCGCAGCACAGGCCGAGGATTATACGTTCGGCAGACGCCCTGAGACAAAGCGGGTTAGTCGATGCGGAACCGCAGGCGCTCGATGGAGCGGGCGCGCGCCCGGCCTGCGGGGCCGAGATCGCCGGCCTCGTCCACCTCGAGCAGCACCGTATTCATCTGCACATCGCCCTCGGCGACTTCAAAGCGCGCCGGCAGCCCGTCCAGGAAGCGCTTCAGGATGCCGGCCTTGTCCATGCCGATGACCGAGTCGTGCGGGCCGGTCATGCCCACGTCGGTGATGTAGGCGGCGCCTTGCGGCAGGATCCGCTCGTCGGCGGTGGCCACATGGGTGTGCGTGCCCACCATTGCGGTGACCCGGCCGTCCAGGTGCCACCCCATCGCCAGCTTCTCGCTGGTGGTCTCGGCGTGCATGTCCACAATCACCACTCCGACCTCGGCCGGGATGCGCGCGAGTTCCCGGTCGGCGGTGCGAAACGGGCAGTCAATCGAGGCCATGAAGACGCGGCCCTGAAGGTTTAGCACGGCGTAGCGTACGCCGTTTTTGGCGGCTCCGATGTAGAGCCCGCTGCCAGGGGAGCTGTCGGGGTAGTTGGCCGGGCGCAGCAGGCGCGGCTGGTGCGGGAAGTAGTCGAGGATCTCCTTGCGGTCCCAGATGTGGTTGCCGCCGGAAAGAACTTCGACGCCGGCCTCGAGCAGCTCTTCGGCCAGCCGCGGCGTGATGCCGAAGCCCGAGGCGGCATTCTCCACGTTGGCGATCACCAGGTCCACCCGATGCTGCGCGACGATATCCGCCAGCCGCTCGACCACGATGTGCCGGCCGGGCGAGCCCACAATGTCGCCGATGAACAGGATACGCATTCAGGAGGTTAGAAGCCGGCGGCTGGAGGCTGGAACCCCCGAGATCAAGCCCCGGCCTGCCCACAACAAAAAAGGAGTGGTCCGCTTCGCCGTGTGAAGCTAGATCCTGAACCCCGTTTCCAGGTGGGTGCCCTGCGCCTGCTTCAGGCTTTCCTGTGTGCCGAGTGATCGGCGCGCAGGCCATGCGCAACCGCAGGACGACTTGGGCTCCCGAAGGTCCAGTGTTGGTTCAATCGATCATCGCTCCAGCACGCGCGTCGCAGGCCGACTCCGCCTCCATTGTAGCCCCGCAGCCGACGCGGTCAACTTCTATGTGCCCTGATCAGGCAACCGTGAAACGGCCCACTTTAAACGGGCAGCTCAAGCCTCGACGTGTTAGCTTGTTTCTAAGGACCCGGGGCACGGGGAACTCCCGGATAATTGTTCAAACTCTTGCGGGCGAGCAGCGATGCCTTCTTCATCCACAGGAAAACACGCGGACCCTAGCGCGGCGAGTGACCAGCCTACGGTCGCCGAGCCTTCCTTTGCCGAGCGGGCACGCACTTTGGTGTACTCGGGCCGCATCGGCAGCCTCTCGACCCTTTCACGCAAGCAGCCGGGTTTCCCCTTCGGATCGGTGATGCCCTATGGGCTGGACGACCACGGGCATCCCCTCTTCCTCATCAGCACGATGGCCATGCATTCCCAAAACTTGCAGGCGAACCCGCACGCCAGCCTGCTCGTGACCCAGCCTGACGCCAGCGGCGATCCCCTGGGGGCGTCCAGAGTTACGTTGCTTGGAAATGTGCTGCCGGTGCCTGAACCAGGTGTGGCGGAAGCACGTACGCTCTACTTGGCACGCTACGCCAACAGCAAATACTGGGTGGACTTCGAAGACTTTTCCTTTTACCGCATGGACGTGGTGGACGTTTACTACGTGGGCGGCTTCGGGGTGATGGGCTGGGTCTCCGCCTCGGAATATTACCGCGGGCAACCCGACCCGCTGGCTGACGCTGCAACCGACATCCTCCAGCACATGAATACCGATCACGGGGATGCGCTCATCCTGCTTGCCCGGGCATTTGCCGGGATTGAGTCTCAGGAAGTGACGATGACTTCGGTCGACCGTCTCGGCTTTCACGTACGCTTGAAAACCCAAGATGGCACGCGTGGTGCGCGCATCGCATTCTTGCGGGAAGTGAGCACTCCGGCGGAAGCCCGAAACGTTCTGGTAGATATGGTGGCGCAAGCGCGCAAAAGGTGAGCAACCGTGCGACGCTCCTGATGGCAGGTCCCGCTTCCCGAGAAACGCCCTTATCGTCAGCGATCTTCCAGGCGAACCCAAGGGACGAGATCCCGACTTTTCATTCCCCATTTGTCTGGAGCGCTGTTACGCGAGGGCAGTGACTCATTATGAGGCACCCTACGTGAGAGGTAGCCAATCGTCGGGCTAGGTGATAGAATGTCATTGCGTTTATTGCTTTTGTAAAGCAGTTCGATGAATGACTTTTGCAGGGGGGCTGCAAGGTCGGGCTTGCAGCCCCTTTCGTTTGCGGGGGCCTCGCGCTGTGGCGGAGCGGCTGGCCCCTTTGGCGATCTCCTGGTGAACTCGGGGAAGCCCACCGCCGCCTATCGCAGTCGCTCCGAGCCCGAACGAGCGAATGCGGCGCACGAAGGAGAATGACTAAGGCATGACGCAGTCCGTCCGCAACATCGCGATCATCGCTCACGTGGACCACGGCAAGACGACGCTCCTGGACGCCATGCTGCGCCAGAGCGGCATTTTCCGCGAGAATCAGGCCGTCGTCGAGCGGGTGATGGACTCGAACGACCTCGAGCGCGAGCGCGGCATCACCATTCTGGCCAAAAACACCGCGTTGTGGTACCAGGGCACGAAAATCAATATTGTTGATACGCCGGGCCACAGCGACTTCGGCGGTGAGGTTGAACGCGCGCTGCGCATGGTTGACGGCGTGCTCCTTCTGGTTGACGCCAGCGAAGGCCCGCTTCCGCAGACGCGCTATGTGCTGCAAAAGGCCTTGCAGGCCCGTTTGCCCCCCATCGTGCTGCTCAATAAGATCGACCGAGCCGATGCTCGTACAAATGCGGTTCTCGACGAAATCTACGACCTTTTTATCGATCTCGACGCCGCGGAAGATCAACTCGATTTTCCCGTCCTCTACACGAATGCAAAAACCGGCGTGGCCCATCGCGCATTGACCGACGCTTCGACGAATCTCCAGCCGCTGTTTGAGACGATCGTTGCAGCGATTCCTGCGCCGTCCGGTGATGCTGCGAATGCTTTGCAGATTCAGGTAACCAACCTCGACTACAGCGATTTTCTCGGACGCATCGCGATTGGTCGCGTGTTCAACGGCACGCTTCGTCGCGGTGCGCAGGTGGGGATTGCCAAGCTTTCCGGCGAGTTCGTGCCCACGGTCATCACCAAGCTGTATACGTTCCGCGGACTGCAGCGCGATGAGGCCGATGAGGTGACCTGCGGCGATATCGTGGCGATTGCCGGGGTCGAGGGCATTCAAATCGGCGAAACCATCACAGACCTCGAGCATCCCGCGCCGTGCGAGCCGTTGACCATCGATGAGCCCACGCTGGCAATGATCTTCATGGTGAACACGTCCCCGCTGGCCGGCCGCGAGGGGAATCGGGTGACGTCGCCCGACATTCGCGAACGTCTGCAAAAGGAGCTGCTGACCAACGTTTCGATCCGCGTGGAAGACATGGACACGACCGACGCATTTCGCGTGCTCGGGCGCGGCGAGCTCCAGCTCGCGATCCTGATTGAAACGATGCGCCGCGAAGGCTACGAGCTGATGGTCGGCAAGCCGGAAATCGTTGTGCGTACCGAAAACGGCCGCCGGCTCGAGCCGATAGAGCAGCTCATCGTGGATTGCCCCGAGTCGTTTATCGGCATCGTGATGGAAACGCTGGGCAGCCGCCGCGGCGCGCTCGGGAAAGTGGTGAATCACGGCTCCGGACGCGTGCGCCTGGAGTTCCGCATCCCCTCGCGCGGTTTGATCGGCTTGCGCGGCCAGCTCATGACCGATACCCGCGGCACGGCGCTGCTGCATTCTTTGTTTGATGGCTGGACGGAGTATGCGGGCGAGCTCGCTTCGCGCACCACCGGCGCGCTGGTGGCGGATCGTGTCGGGGAAACGACCGCTTTCGCGCTGTGGAACCTGCAGGAGCGCGGTGAGCTGTTTGTCGGCCCGGGCACCGAGGTCTATGAGGGCATGATTGTAGGGGAAAATGCGCGCGAGGCCGATATGGACGTCAACGTGACCAAAGAAAAAAAGCAGACCAACATGCGGGCTTCCACCGCTGACGAAGCCATTCGTCTCGTGCCGCACCGGGTGCTGACTCTGGAATCGGCGATCGAGTTCATCGCCGATGACGAATATGTTGAGGTCACACCGAAATTCATTCGCCTTCGCAAAAAGGTCCTCGATGGGAAACGCCGGCCGCGTCGCTGGCAGCAGATCCGCGCCAGTCCAGGCGTCGGCGCTGCCAGATAGCTCGAGATAACAGCCCGTAGCACAACCCATCAGGATCGCGCCGGGGAAACGCCCTTCCAGGAAACCAGCCTACTATCGGTTATCCTCTGCACTTGCCCTAGGATAGCGAGCCTTCGCGGGGGGCCGCCCAGCCGTCCATGTCACAGCATCAGAAGTGGAAACCCAACTCGCCCGTATAGGTCCGCGGTGTGACAAAGTGCGTCCCGCTGAACGTGGACAGGAAATTGTACAGCGCCACTTTGTTGGTCAGGTTGATGACCGTGAACTTCAGACTCCACCTGTAACGGTCCCCGTGGAAGAGATTGTCCGTGCCGGCGCTGATGTCGAACAGGTGCCGCGCTTTGACGCGGGGCGGATTGTGGTCGTCGTCTTCGGTGCCTGGCGCGGGGAGCGTGATCCGCGTCGAGCCGTAACGTG
>JBASRK010000090.1:0-15103 GCA_049273775.1 Candidatus Acidiferrales bacterium | reverse complement strand
GCGGATTCTAAAGGACTTTAAGTCCAATGAATTTGTATCAGTGCATTCTAAAGGACTTGCGGACGCATTTTTCGTATCAGTGCATTCCAAAGGACTTAGCTCTCGGAGCCTGGCCAGACCGGGTTTCAGGTTAGTTTGAATCATCGGCCAAATCTCCCGACCACGATCCCCGCAAGCCCCCTCGGGACGCATAATTCATTATACCGCGCCATGCAATCGAAAGCCTTTTTCCGGGAGTAGGCGGCCGATTTCGCCGGCCATCTTTGTGCAGCAGCAGGTGCGGCCATACCCTGCGGCAGGAAAAAGTGGCGCGCCTTAGGGGACGACTTCAAGACTCTCTGCCTTGGCGGACCACAGGCTGCCGAACCGGTTTCGTGGGTGGCTAGGGTTTGAGAACGAGAACTGTTTTGCGAAGGAGCGTCAAATCTCTGGACCATCCAGACCAAAGGAGTGCCATCCCGGCAATGGAAACTGGCTTCTTGCAGGTAACAGCATTGGCCGCTCGGGGGTCCGGCAGAGTATAAACGAAAGTCTGCACCGCCTTTCGCGCGTCGTCGATATCACTGTCGGTTTTGGCCGACCCCGTGATGAAAGCTTCCCAGAGAAACAGCTTGAATCGGCCGGTCTGAAATCTTCCCCAATCGATTGTTGCCCGTTTGTCACCGTCCAGGCTACGCCCCAGACGACGTAGCAACCAGCAAAGTTGTTGCATCCCCAAAATGGCGGCATTCGCGCCGGCTCCAGCCGACCAAGGTTTTCCCTTCTCGCCTTCTCGCTGCTTCCCAAGCCCCATCTCTGTCCCCGGACAGGGAATGGACAGCGGACATTCAAAACCCAGGGAGATACGGAAGCCGTCTCGTCCCATTCGAACCATTGCTTTTGCAAGTTCTCCGATCGAATTGCCACACTGGTCTCCCGGCGCGGAGGCCCACCCGAACTTCTTCCTGGAACCAACGTCTGCTGCAAATACAGCGATTCTCTCGGCACTCGCACTAAGGGCCATGAGATCCTCACCATTCGCGCTAAGCTAGAGCGACTTCTCGGTCGAAATCCGGCTTCTTTTCGGCGTGCAGCTTAAGGGTGACGCCGCAGACGGCGGCGATCCGTTCGAGCATAGAAAGTGAATGGCCCCGGTACTCTGCATCTTCGAGGCGCGCAATCACGGACTGGGTGGTGCCAATGCGCTTGGCAAGTTCTACCTGGGTCAACCCAGCGCCCTCACGCATCTCACGAACCAGAAGAGCCAGGTCAATCTGGTGCAGCGTGCGGGCAAAGGTCTTCCGGTAGGTGGCGCTCCGGCGTGACCCCTCCTGCACGAATCGCGCATGTCTGTCGGTCTTCATAGTCCCGTCTCTTTCTGAATCGCCTCCCTTTCTTTCTCAGAAGCGGGATAGCGATTCCTGTACTTCAACCAGAGATTTCTCAGCCGCTCCGCCTTGGCGATCTCGCCAGGTGGCGTCTCCTGGGTCTTCTTCTGAAAGCCCGAAGTAATCACAACCAACATTCCGGGCTGGTAGAAGAACAGTATGCGGAAGATCCGGTCGAATTGCTTTACCCGGAGCTCAAAGATTTCGCGGGTGAGTTTCCTTACGAACTTGCCTTCCATCCGATTGCCGTAGACTCGCAGCCGTTCGATAAACGCGTCCACTCGGGCGGCTGCCTTGTCGTCCAGCGAGTCAATGAATTCCCGGGCTGTTATCCGCCCATTGGGTAGCTCCACGTATTCAATCTTGAACCCGTTCATTCAGCGGTTCCAGTATAGCAAGAATGCTATGTCGCGCCAAGCCCATTCCTTACTCAAGTGCGCCCCTCTCCTCTGAGCCTGATTGAGATGTAATAGGCTCAAGAATATTAGACTTTGGATTTACTGTCGGTGACAATGTGGCGTTAATGGACCCAACTCGGACCCAAGTTTTTGTTGCCCCGCTCGAAAGGAAAAGGTTTTGAAACAGGACGTGTGCTGCTCACGGCAGGTCGAACACAAGTAGGCCGGACGCGTTGACTTGCTTGCAGCCCCTGCCTAAGATGACGGGCGAGCATTATCCTTCTTTTGATTGCGCGAGGGTTATCCCTCCCTGGACAGGAGGCAGCTATGGTAGTTGAAGCTGCTATACAGGAACTCAAAAACTGTCTCCGCGGCGACCTGCTGCGGCCAGGCGACGCCACCTATGACGAGGCCCGCAAAACCTACAACGCCATGATCGACAAGCGCCCGGCGTTGATTGCGCGCTGTGCCGGGGCCGCGGACGTGATCCGGTGTGTGAACCTCGCCCGTGAACTCCAGCTCGTGCTCTCGGTGCGCGGGGGTGGCCACAACGTCGCGGGCAAGGCGGTGTGCGACGACGGGCTGATGATTGATCTGTCGCGAATGAAAGGCGTCCGCGTTGACCCCGTGCGAAGCACAGTGCACGCCGAGCCGGGGCTCACCTGGGGAGAACTCAATGACGACCTTCAGCTCTTCGGGCTGGCGGCTACCGGCGGGTTTGTCTCCACCACGGGAGTTGCCGGACTGACTCTTGGTGGCGGCCTGGGTTGGCTGGTGCGCAAGCATGGCTTGGCGCTCGACAACCTGCTGTCGGTCGATATCGTGACCGCGGACGGCCAACTTCTGACCGCGAGTCGCACCGAAAACGAGGATCTCTTCTGGGGGGTGCGCGGTGGCGGCGGCAACTTCGGTATCGTCACCTCGTTCGAGTTCAGAGTCCACCCTGTGGGTACCGTCCTCGCAGGTCTGGTCATCCACCCGATTGCCAAAGCCCGGGAAGCACTGCAATTCTTTCGCGAGTACGAAACCACATCCCCGGAAGAGTTCACGAACGGCGCCCTGCTCTTCCGTTTCCCCGACGACCCCTCCTTCCCGGAAGGGCTGCGCGACCTGGCCGTGGTGGGGCTGGGAGGGGTGTACGCCGGACCGCTCGCAGCCGGGGAGAAAGCCTTGCGCCCGCTGCGGGACTACGGTCCCCCGGTAGCCGACATCTTCCAGCCAATGCCCTATAACGCCGCGCAAAAGATGGCCGACTTCCTCTGGCCGCAGGGCCTTTACAACTACTGGAAATCGGGCTTTCTGACCGGGTTCAGCGACGGCGCCATTGACATCATTCTGGATTTCTTTGTGCGTGTGCCGTCGCCGCGGACGGTGGCGGTGATCGAGCATGACGGGCCCGGCGCCATGAGCCGGGTCCCTGAACTGGAAACAGCGTTCGGCCACCGCAATTGGCCCTACAACTTCCTGGTTACTTCCATTTGGTCCGATCCCGCGGAATCCGAGGTCAACATCCGCTGGACGCGCGAGTTCTGGGAAGCCCTGCGGCCGTTCCTGGCGGATGCCGTCTACGTAAATTATCTGGGGGACGAGGGCGCCGAGCGCGTCAACGAAGCCTATGGCAGGGCGAAATACGAGCGCCTCGTGGCCTTGAAGAACAAGTACGATCCGACCAACTTCTTCCGCCTGAACCAGAACATAAAACCTAGTGCGGCCGCCGCGGCTTAGCAGTCAGGTTGCCTGCGGTACAAGCGAACGCACTGAGGGTGCAAGCCGCATAGACGACGCGCCCGCGCCCAAAAGAAGTTTTCGGCTCGCGCCCAACGACTTGACGGGATACCTCCATACCGAAACCACGGATCCTAGAACCCGTGATCTCATGGTGCCTCCTCTCTAGTAGGGACTCGGGGCAGGAATTATCGACCACCCGTTTCTCTCGTTCAAACCGTGTGGAAATCGTTCCTTTTGAGCACGTGGTTGCATTTCCGGCCACTCGGGCAGCTAGGTGGGCGCGTAGAGGGTAAATTCACGCTGACGCAACGGCCGCTTGTTCCAGTACAACACTGTCACCGCGCCGCGCTCTGCCGCCTTTCGCCACACCAGCGTACGCTCCGACATTGGCGCCATTTTGCTTCGCTGCAGTCTTGAGGATTCCCAAGTCCTGAGGCAGATCGCCCTGCGCCAGCGTGGTCATCACGCATCGTGCGCAAGGGCCTGTGATGCTCAAGCGGACCTCGCCCACAGCCAACGTGCTGCCAACCCAGCCGTTCTCGGCGAATCCGTGTTCTGTTTGATTAAGCTGTACAACGATGTTGGGCCGGAACCGCCGCACTTCGAAGCGCCCCTGCGAATAGGCTGAGCGAAGTGCATCCAGTGTGTTTGTGCATAAAATGTGAACCGTAGCGCAATCGAAGAAGGTGCCCTCAGGCATCGGTTCATCCGTAACAACCTCGCGATGTGCCAGGCCCTCGACATTCGGCCAATACTCTTCCAGGCTGGGATGGGAGCTCGTCCTAGCCAGCTTCACGTTGCGTCCGAAATGGCGGGAGAGGACATCGTGAATTTCAAGATCATCGCTTCTGAGGATAGTGCCATCGGGTAAGGTGATTCGCACCGGTGGGATCTCATAACCTAGTTGCGGGGGCTCGACGTAGCCGGCACGAAAGTGAAAGAGATCCGGCCATTTCTTGGGGTTTTTGGCGCTGGCCACTTTACCCGTCTCAGCGTCAACCAACGCATAAGTACGGTCTGCCAGCAGGCCATGGTCAGTGAAATCCGCTGCGTTCAGCTCTTCCCCCATCATCGACTTGACGGGATACCTCCATACCGAAACCACGGATCCTAGAACCTGTGATCTCATGGTTCCTCCTCTCTAGCAGGGACTCGGGGCAGCAATTATAGACCACTCCGTTCCTCTCGTTGAAACCGTGTGGAAATCGTTCCTTTCCGGCAGGGGAGGAGTTGGTTGATTCACCGAGGACTACCTGCGAGAGCGCGTCGCCGAAGGTAGGAGCGCAGAGAGAGGACTTTGTCGGCTTCTCCCAGGGCAAACGTAGCGAAGCACAGCGCTAGCACCAGGTGATCCAGCGCGGCGCCAAAGTACTGCCAGAAGGGCGCGTGCGGACCCGGATAGTTCGAGGAGAACAGCAGGGCCAGCATGTAGATCATTCCGCACATGCTCGCCATGCGCACCAGGATGCCGAACACGAGCCCCAAGCCGATAGCCAGCTCGCCGTAGGCCACCAGAAAGGCAATCGCCGTCCCATGCGGCAGGACAAAATCCCGGAGAATAGGAGCCATGAATGGGTAGGCCCCTTGCGCGAGGAATCGGTTGATCCAGGATTGGAAGCCACCGCCGAGGGTGAATTGTGTCCCGAACACCTTGTACTGGCCGAAAATGAGAAAGAGCACGCCTACCGCAATGCGTAACGCCGCAAGAACCATGGCATTCCGGTCAGGCTCCGCATTAACAGCTCCGATGCGACGGCTCTCTTCGCTCAAGGCGAATCCATTGGCAGGCAGCTAGCGAACGGAGCGTACGGTAACACTGGGCACACTTCTGGAGCAACTCTACCATCTGCTTCAGTCGACACCGGCTGCCAGCGCTTTCGAGTTGACTTAAGCCCATGGCGTCCGCTAGCCTGATTTTCTGTCACACCAACGACTGAGAGTAAGCGGAACGAGAACTCCACTCGAAGTTCGATTCAAGGCCTGGCATTTCAGGCTGATCTCGCTGGTTGCCCTCTTGCTCCTCGTGCCGATCGTACAGGGGCAGGAGCTATCACATCTTCCGGCGCCTGCTCCTAAAGAAGAGCCCGAGGAGCCCGACTTCGCCTTCATCGCTGGCAGCGCGTACTTGCAGGGAAAGAACTCGATGCAGTTCATCCACCAGACCGCTTTCGGCACAAGGCGTTTCACTGAGCCAGGCGGAAACCGTCGCAACGAGGACGAGTTCCTATTCTTCCAGCGCGTTGAATACGGCCTAACCGACCGTTGGGAGTTCGACTTCGTCCTGCCCGCCGCGGGCAGCCGCACGCGAATCGATGGCCGCACAGTCATGAGCAACTACGCGATTGCCGATGGCTTAGTTGGTATGCGTTACCAGTTCCTCAGCGAAGGCCGGGCGCGCATCGCGCTGGCCATGGGGCCGCAGGTGATTTTTCCTTCGGGCAGTGTGCGCCGTGGCACAGGGAATGGCTCGACGGGGTATGCGTGGGACATGGCGGCATCGAAAGACTGGCGTGGGCCGCTGTTTCTCTATACGGCGTTCAACTACCATGTGTTTCCTTGGGCGGCTGACACGACGCCAGGCTCACCGCGCCGGTTCCTGCTACAAGGGGCCGCCTGGGCGACCGCGCTCGGCATCCAGGCGGTTGAACGCCCCTTGCGTGGCAGGAAGCACGACCTCCACGTCTTGCTCGAAGCCGGTGGTGCGTGGGACCAAGAAGTGGAACCCGGCGCAACGATCGGCCAGCGGCGGGGAAAGCTTTCCTGGGCCGTATCGCCTGGCGTTCGCTATGGCTTTATGACCTCGCGCAGGACATTGGTAGAAATCGGCGTTGCTTTGCCCCTGGGCCTCGGCCCGAACGGCCCCAAGCACAGCATCATCATCCAATTTCAGTACGAGGTTTACTTCACCCCGCCGTCCCGCGATTAGAAGGTACTTCGGCGCCGGCGGCAGACATTGCCGGACCGTGCCCCAGGCGCGCCCTGGCGCCGCGAATGCCAAGAACCTTTATGAGATGGCTTAAAATGTTCGCCCGTGCGGGGGAACGATTCGTGGGTGTCTGTGAGGAGAGAGTGCGATGAGAGATTTCAACAGCCTTTCGGAGAAGGAAGTCCTGGCGCTCGCGATTTCACTGGAAGAGGAAGACGAACGCATCTACGCCGATTTCGTCGAAGGGCTGCGGCAGAATTTCCCCGGCTCCGCGGCGGTGTTCGACGGCATGCGCGCGGAGGAGTCCGGGCATCGCCGGCGGCTGCTCGAACTCTATCGCCAGAAATTCGGAGAGCACATCCCGCTGATTCGCCGGCAGGACGTGAAAGGCTTCGTCCAGCGGCAGCCGGTGTGGCTGCTCCAGCCGCTCAATCTGGAAAAGATCCGCAACCAGGCCAGCGCGATGGAAGTCGAGACGCGGCGCTTCTACGAGCGCGCCGCGGCGCGCGCCGCCGACGCCAGCATCCGGCAGCTTCTCGACGACCTGGCGCAGGAGGAGCGCTCGCACGCCGATCGCGCCGAAGCGCTCGAGCGCGAAAAGCTGGGCGCCAGCGAGAAAGAAAAAGAAGAGGAAGCGCGGCGGCGGCTGTTCGTGCTGCAGATTGTCCAGCCGGGCCTGGCCGGGCTGATGGACGGCTCGGTCTCCACGCTGGCTCCGCTGTTCGCTGCGGCGTTTGCCACGCGAAATAGCTGGACCGCCTTCGCCGTGGGACTGGCGGCCTCGGTGGGCGCGGGCATCAGCATGGGTTTTGCGGAGGCGCTCTCCGACGACGGCAACCTCACCGGTCGCGGCCATCCTTGGCTCCGCGGAGCCGTGTGCGGCGTGATGACCGCGCTGGGAGGCATCGGCCACACGCTGCCGTTCCTCATACCCGGGTTCAGAATTGCGATGACCATCGCCGTTGTCGTGGTGCTGTTGGAGTTGAGCGTGATCTCCTGGGTGCGCCACCGTTACATGGATACCCCGGCATTTTCAGCCGCAGTGCAGGTCATGCTCGGAGGGATCCTGGTTTTCCTGGCCGGAGTACTCATCGGGAATTCGTAGAAGCTGCCGGCTGGCAGTTTCTTGCAGGACCGAATGATCCTATGCCAAGGGCCGGCGCTACAGGCGGCGGAGATCGCGCAGGATTTCGCGGGCGGCGTTCGAGCCGGATGCGCCGGTGAGGCCGGAGCCGGGGTGGGTGCCTGAGCCGCAGAGGTAGAGCCGCCGGACAGGCGCACGATAGCGCGCCCAGCCAAGCAGCGGGCGCATGGTGAAGAGCTGGTCGAGCGCCAGCTCGCCGTGGAAGATGTGGCCGCCGGTGAACCCGTAGGTCTCGTCGAGATCGAATGGAGTAATCACTTGACGATGGAGGATCAACTCCGGCAAGTCGGGCGCATACGCGGCGAGAGTCTTGATGACTGTGTCGCCCAAGACGTCGCGCTGGGCGGACCAATCACTGTTTTTGAGCCTGAACGGAGCGTACTGCACGTAGATGGACATCACGTGCCGGCCCGCCGGAGCGAGCGACGCATCCAGAATGGAAGGGATGGCGATGTCCAGGTAAGGCTGCCGGGAGAAATCGCCGTATTTGGAGTCGTCGAAGGCGCGCTCGAGATAGTCAATTTCCGGGCCGATGTGAATCCTGCCGGCGAGAGCAGCGTGAGGGCTGTCGCCGCCTGCAGTGTTCCTGCCAAGCGCGGTGAACAAGGGCAGGCCCGAAAGGGCCAGGTTGACCTTGGCGGAGGTTCCGGGGCAGCGGTAGTGCTGCATTTTGACGACGAAGTCCGGCTCGAGATGAACGGGATCGAGCAGACGCAAAAACGTGCGCCGGGGGTCGGCGCCCGAGACGACCGCGTTGGCGGCAATCTCTTCGCCATCGGCAAGGACGACGCCGGTTGCGGCGCCGTCTTTTACCGCGATTTGCGCGACCTCGGCTTCGGCGCGAATTTCGGCTCCCGCGCGCTGCGCCGCCGTGGCCATGGCCCGCGCCAGCGCGCCCATTCCGCCCCGGGGAAACGCCGCGGCGCCGGCAGGATGGGCGTCGTCAGCAGTGCGAATCAGCAAGACAGCGGCTGAGCCGGGCGACCGCGGCCCCATCGCCGTCCCAAAGATGCCGCGGGCGGCGACCACGACGCGCACGAGCTCGGTATCAAACCACTCGGCAACCAGGTCAGCGACCGCCATCGGTCCCCAGCGCAGCAGGCGGAACATTTCCTTCTTGCCCAGGCTGCGGAACCTTCGGCCAGCCTTCAGCAGATTCCAGAGATCGCCTGCCGAGGGATGGTCAATCGAGGGCGGCGCAGTCGAGAGCAATTGTCTCGGCACGCCGGCTATACGGGTCAGCACGCGCTCGAACTCGACGTAGTTTCGAGCGTCCTTTGATGAAAACCCGGCAATTTCCTGCGCGGAGCGAGAAGAGTCGGAATAGAACAATAGCCCACGGCCATCGGGAGCCGGCGCGAATACCCTCGGGTCTGGATAAAGCATCTCCAAGCCGAATTCGCCGAGACGCATGTCGTTGACGATTGCGGGCCGCAACGGGCCGCAGGAATGAGCCAGCGTGGGACACCTGAAGCCGGGGTAAAACTCGTCGGTGATGGCGGCGCCGCCGACGACATCGCGGCGCTCGAGCACCAGCGGCTTGAAGCCGGCCCGGGCGAGGTAAAACGCCGCGACCAATGCGTTGTGCCCCCCGCCGATGATGACGATGTCGCGCGCCGCGGGCATGGCTCAGAGCTTCCCCTTCTTCCAGTCTTTCAGGATCTGCATCGCCGCGAGGCGCCCCGGGGCGCCCATGATTCCTCCGCCCGGATGTGTCGCCGAACCGCAGAGGTAGAGGTTTTTGATCGGCGTGCGGTATTGCGCCCAGCCAGGGACCGGGCGGAGGAAAAACAACTGCTCGAGCGAGAGCTCGCCCTGGAAGATGTTGCCTTCGGTCAAGCCGAATTCTTGCTCGAGATCGAGCGGCGTGAGAACCTGGCGGCCCACAATGATGTTCTTGATATTGGGCGCGTATTCGGCCAGGGTATTGATCACTGTATCGGCGAGGGCCTCGCGTTTTTCCTCCCAGCTACCCTCCTTCAGCTTGTAGGGGGCGTATTGCACGAAGCACGAAAGCACCTGCTTGCCCGGCGGGGCCACCGAGGGATCGGTCAGGCTGGGAATGACGACGTCAATGTAGGGCCGGCGGGAGATGCTGCCGTACTTCGCATCGTCGTAGGCGCGTTCCATGTACTCGACGCTGGGGGAAATCGAGATGGCGCCCCGCAGATGCGCTCCCGCGCCGGGCAAGCATTTGAAATCGGGCAGGGCGTCGAGCGCCAGGTTCACTTTGCCGGAGGAGCCGCGGAATTTGTACTGCCGGAGCTGGTCGAGGAATTCGCCGGGAAGCTCGCCGGGAGCGAGCATCTTGCGGAAGGTCTGGTGTGGGTCCACGCTCGAGGAGATGATCTCGCCGTGCAGCTCCGCGCCGTTGCGCAAGACGACGCCGGTGGCGCGCCCGTGCTTCACCAGGATGCGGGCGATCGGCGCCTCGGTGCGAATCTCGGCGCCGGCCTCGCGTGCCGCGGCAGCAATCGCGGCGGAGATGGCGCCGGTGCCGCCCCGGCTGAAGCCCCACGAGCGAAATGCGCCGTCGATCTCCCCCATGTAGTGGTGCAGCAGGATGTAGGCGGTGCCGGGCGAGCGCACGCCGAGAAACGTGCCGATGATCCCCGAAGCCGACATGGTCGCCTTGAGCACGTCGGTCTCGAACCATTGGTCGAGGTAATCGGCGGCGCTCATGGTCATCAACTGGACCAGGGTGTACTTGTCTTCGGAGGAGAGAGCCTGAAATCTGCGGCCGAGCGCGAGAAGTTTTTTCAGGTCGCGAGGCTTGAGGCTTGTCGGATCGGGCGGGGTCATGCTGAGGATCGGCTTCACGAAGCGGCACATCTGGAGCATGGCTTTACCGAATTCCTCGTAGGCCTCGGCGTCAAGCCGCGAGTGGCGGGCAATCTCGCGGCGCGTCTTGGCATGGTCATTTACCCGCCAGAGGTAATTTCCGTCGGGCATTGGGGTGAACGTGCCGTCAAGCGGGAGGATTTCCATCCCGTGTCGCGGCAAGTCCAGCTCGCGGATGATTTCCGGCCGCAGCAGCGAGACGACGTAAGAGCAGACGGAGAATTTGAAGCCGGGGAAGATCTCTTCGGTGACGGCGGCGCCGCCCAGGACGTGGCGGCGCTCCAGGACGATGACCTTTTTGCCGGCGCGAGCGAGGTACGCCGCGTTGACCAGGCCGTTGTGGCCGCCGCCGATGACAATGGCATCGTACCGAGAGTTCATCGAGCCTCTGCGGGTTGGCAGAATTGAGCGCGCCGGATCAAATGAGCGCACATTCTACCGGGGGGCAGAAGCCGCCACAAGGCGCGACGGTATCCACCAGCACGCCGATTCCGAAGCGACTCGCGGTGATGTGATTCCCATGCACCTTTCGGCGAGCTGTCATACTCGACCCGCCCCAGCGGGTGAAGCAGCTCAACGTTGAGATTGTTCGCTCAGCCCGCCAGGGCGGGCTACGCTCAGAATGACAGCGGGAGACCTCTTGAGGGGCCTGCCCGAGGCGGCGAGCGAAAAGCCCATTCGAGGAAGGCTGTATTGCAGCGAGGGAAATCGGGCGACTATAATCCCCCACCGATTGGGAACCGGAGATCGCAGGAGGGGCCGTGCCGATTGGAACCGCGGTTCACGAGCGAACCTTTCAACTCTGCGAGAGCTTGAGCTATCGCGAGTGGTCGGGCTACTACGCGGTGAGCGTCTATGAGACGCATCACGAACAGGAGTACAACGCCATCCGGAACTCGGCGGCGCTGATTGACGTCACGCCGCTGTTCAAGTACCGGGTGACCGGGCGTGACGCGACAAAGTTCGTCAACCGCGTCATCGCCCGCGACATCCACAAGGTCGCCGTCGGCCAGGTGATCTACTGCTGCTGGTGCGACGCCCAGGGCAAGGTGGTGGACGACGGCACGATCTCGCGCCTGGCCGAGAACGCCTACCGGTGGACGGCCGCCGATCCGAGCCTCCGCTGGTTCCGGCAGAACGCCCTGGGCCTGGACGTGGCCATCGAAGACATCTCCGAAGAGTTGGCGGCCCTGGCGCTGCAGGGCCCGACCTCCGGAAAATTGCTGATGAAGGCGGCGGAGGCGGACATCGCCAACCTGAAATATTTCCGCGTCACCAGCGGGAAGATTGCTGGCGTGCCGGTGGACATTTCACGGACAGGCTATACGGGCGACCTCGGCTATGAGATATGGATTCCGTGGAACGACGCGGTGAGGGTCTGGGACGCACTGATGGCGGAAGGCCGGCGATTCGACGTCCGTCCGGCCGGGATGCTCGCGCTAGACGTAGCCCGGATTGAGGCGGGCCTGCTTCTGATTGAAGTGGACTACACGAGCAGCAAGAAGGCGCTGATCGAGTCGCAGAAATACACGCCGTACGAAATAGGCCTCGGCCGAATGGTGCACCTGGAGAAAGAGCACTTTATCGGGCGCTCGGCACTGGTCGAGGAGCACCGGCGAGGTCCCCAGCGGCAACTGGCCGGCCTGGAGATTGACTGGACGGAAGTGGAAAACCGCTACGAGGAAGCGGGCCTCGCCCCGCAGGTGCCCAGTACGGCCTCGCGCCTGGCGGTGCCGATTTACCGGGGCGGCCGGCAGGCGGGTAAAGCGACTTCAACGACGTGGTCACCCACGCTCAAAAAAATGATCGCGCTCGCGAGCCTGGCAAGCGAACAGGCCCGGACCGGGACGCAACTGGAAATCGAGCTGACCGTCGAGGCGGTGCGCCACACGGTTAGCGCCACCGTCGTACCGCTTCCCTTTTTCAACCCGCGCCGGAAGACCGGTGGGCTCGTGGCCCCGGCGCAATGAACGCGCGACTCTGGAATCGCTTGCTCCGCCGCGCCGGCCTCGCGGTGGCTGCTGCTTTGCTGCTTTCCGCGGCCGGCCTGCCGCCGCGGGCGGCGGCGCAGGCCGACTGGCCGGCCTACGAGGCGCGCGCCATCGAACTGTTGCAGCAGTATCTCCGCATTGACACCAGCAACCCGCCGGGCAACGAGCGCCGCGCCGCGGACTTTTTCTGCGAGCTGTTTTCGCGCGAAGGCATCGAATGCCAGGTGTTTGAGATCGCGCCCGGCCGGGCCAACGCCTTTGCGCGGCTGCGCGGCGACGGCAGCAAGCGTCCGCTGGTTCTTCTGAACCACACCGACGTGGTCAACGCCGACGCGAGGAGTTGGAGCGTCCCGCCTTTTTCCGGCGAGATTCGCGACGGCGCTGTGTATGGCCGCGGCGCGCAGGACATGAAGGCTGAAGGCATGCTCCAGGCCATGACGATGGTGGCGCTCAAGCGCGAGGGCGTGCCGATGGCGCGAGATGTGATTTTCCTGGCGGTGGCCGACGAGGAGGTCGGCGCGCTCGGCACCGAGTGGATGCTGGCGCACAAGCGCGAGCTGCTGGCCGGGGCCGAATATCTGATCAACGAAGGCGGGGAAAACATCCTCGAAGGCGGCGCGGTGCTTTTCTGGGGCGTGGACGTAGCCGAAAAGATACCGTTCTGGCTGCGGCTGACGGCGCGAGGCAAGGCGGGGCACGGCTCGATGCCGATGCGCGATGCGGCGACGCATCGACTGGCGCGGGCGCTGGCCCGCGTGGTCAACTACGAAACGCCGCTGAAAGTGCTCCCGGCAGTGCAGCGTGAGCTTTGCGAGGAGGCGCGCGTGCGCTGGCCTGGCGAGACCGAGAGATTCTGCCACCTGGAGGCGTCGCTGCGCGACCCGGCCTTCCGCAAACGCGTCACCGATAATCCCGATTGGAATTATCTGCTTCGCACTACAATTTCACTGACGGTGCTGCGCGGGGGGCCGCAGACCAACGTCGTCCCCGCCGAAGCCACTGCCGAACTCGACGTCCGGCTGCTGCCGGGCGAAGACGCGCAAGAGTTCCTGGCCGAAATCCGCCGCGTCATCGCCGATCCGAGTATTGCCGTGGAACCGATTTCGCTGGCGCGCACTGCGAACTCCTCGCCGGTGGACAACGAGCTATGGCGCGCGTTCGAGCAGGTGGTAGCGCGGCATTTCCCCCGGGCACGGATAGCGCCGCGGCTGACGGCCAGCTACACCGAAAGCCAGATCTACCGGCAGCTCGGGATTGCTTCGTATGGCTTCTGCCCGTTCGTTTCCACGCCGGGGGAAGCCGCAACGCCGCACGGCACCGACGAGCGGATCTCAGTGGAGGCGTACGAGCAGGGCCTGCGGGTGCTGTTCGAAGTCGTGGTCGCCGTCGCAGCACGACGCCCCTAGCCCGGGTCCCCGAACGGGTCTGTTACCCACTCGACCCGCCCGCGGCCACTCTTCGGGAACACCAGTAGCATCCTGAAAGAGGCTAGAAGGGGATACAGCCAGCCGTCGGGAATAAAGAGGCGCAGATGCCGAGCTAAAGCTCGGCGCTACAACGGCAAACCCGTGCGGAACCCAGTGCGCTGGCGTAGCAGGTTGCGCCCCTACAGCAATTGCAGACGCTGGCCGCACGGGAATGCTGTGACCACCGCAGTCCGATTTATGTGAGATATTGTCAAGTGCATCGTACTCTGCGGGGATTGCCGCTCATCGCCCAGCGGGATTGGCCGATTCGTGGTAATGCACTCCCCGCCAAGTGGCGCCCTGCTTGACGTACACCATGGTGGCCTTGCCGGTATAGCTGACCGGCTGGCCATCGCTGCGGCCCTCGACCGACTCGGTGTAGGTGAGCACGGCCACATCGCCATACACCTGCACGCGCGGGTTGTACATCTGGAAATCCACGATCTTCCACCGCTCGGTCAGTTGCTCGAACCGCGGCAGGAGGTTCGCCTTCGGATCGGCGGCCAGATATGGGCTGTGCGGCAGGAACTCGGTGAAATCGTCCGCCCAGTAGTCGGCATAAAACGCCTTGTCCTTGCGTTGCCAGGCCTCGAAGGCGGCCTTCTCGCGGGCAATAATCTGGTTCGCGACGCCCTGCGATGGCGTGTCGGCGGCGGGGCGGCTGGCCGTCGGGAAGCCCGCACCGCCGGCGGCAGCCACCAGGACAACCACGAAGACGAGGCCGAGATGTTTTCTCATGGCTTCACTCCTTTGCTGGAGGGATTCGGCCGCGCAGTTGCCCGAGCTGATCTCTCCAGGTTTGCGCTCGCCTCGCGGAGCAGGGCAGCATTCCGAACCAGCGCGCGCTCCAGAATAGCGGCCTGTTCCTGCGCCGTTTTCCAGTCACCTTTTTCCACGGCCTCGGTGAGCCCGGGCAGTTCGAGGTGCGCATAGGTGTAGCGCGCAGCGTAGAGGATATGCTTGAACCAGGGGCGGCCGGGAATGCCCTCGGGGTTGAGCCAGTTCGCCTCGACCTGCATCAATTGCTGGTTGAGAAGCGCAGCGCGCGCGGCCTCGAGCGGGCCCGCTGCGAGCGCCCGCGCCTCGTTGCGGTTCAGCTCGCGCCCCGCCGCCTCGAATTCAGTGACGCGATCGAGCAACGGCTTCAGATCCATCTTTTGCCGCACGTGGGCAGCAGAGTCCAGCTCCGCGACAAACTGGCGGATGTTCGCGCCATAAAAGGCGAAATCAAACGGCAAGAGC
>JBASRK010000014.1:0-2509 GCA_049273775.1 Candidatus Acidiferrales bacterium | reverse complement strand
GCGGAAATCGCCGAAAGGCCCATGTCCGCGCCGCCGCCGTCGCCGCAAAACGCAATCACATTGATGGGTTCGTCCTTGATCTTGCCCTTGCGCATCAGCGCTTTCAGGCCCGCGGCCGAACCCATCGCGGCCGAGCCGCTGCTGCCCAGTTGGGTGTGCATCCACGGCACCACCCACGAGGTGCTGTAATACGTGGTGTTCGCCACGTACATGCACCCTGTGCTGCCCAGCACGATGGTCCGGGGGCCCGCCGCCTTGGCCATCAGCTTCATCACCAGGGCAGATTCGCAGCCCTGGCAGGTTCGGTGGCCCGAGGTGAAGAACTCCTCGAGCGGCATCTTCTTGAGCCCTTTGATGGGATCCATTTCCTGCGTGGCCTGAGTGTTAACGTATGTGGCCATCTTTCTACCCTCCTCTTTCACGGTCAAAACTTACCAGGAAAGGGGCTGGCGCGCTACTCGCGCAGCCCGATCCACTGGGTCAATGGTTGCGGTTTTCCATCCGCCGCCTCATATACGATGTCGCTCATCTTCCTGACGTCGGGCACGGTGACTTCGCGCCCGCCCAGGCCGCAGATGAAGTCGAGCATCGGCGGCCGCTTGGCGGCGGGATACATCGCCGCGCGCACTTCGGTGGCCAGCACGCCGCTCAGATACGGCGAGCCGAGGGAGAAATCGCGGTCGATAATCCCCACCCCGGAGAACCGCCCCAGGCATTTGGCCAACTCCTCGGCCGCAAACGGCCGGAACCAGCGCACGCGCACAAATCCCACTCTCTTCCCTTCCTTGCGCATCGCCCGGATGGCCACTTTCACCGGCGTCGAGAGCGTCCCCATGCCCACCAGGACGATATCCGCGTCCGCGGTCTCGTATTCCTCGAAGAACGGGTTTCCATAATGGCGGCCGAAGATCTGCTCGAACTCTGCGTAGGCTTCGCGGATGACGGTGTAGGCCCGCTCCATCGCCCCCGCGGTCTGCCGGCGGATCTCCATCAGCCAGTCTTCGTTTACCTGGGGCGCTACGGTGATGGGATTGTCGGGATGAAGCAGCAGGTCGCCGCGATTGTAGCGCGGCAGGAACGCGTCCACCTTCTCCTGCGACGGGATCTTGACGATCGCCTGCGAATGGGTCAGGAAGGCGCCGTCGCAACTGATGGCACACGGCAGGAAAACGCGCCGGTCCTCGGCCACGCGATAGGCGATCAGCGCCGTATCCAGCGCCTCCTGGGCGTTGTCTACCCAGACGAGTTGCCAGCCCAGGTCGCGCACGGCCAGCGCGTCGTTATGCTCCACGCCGAAGGCCCCAGGGTCGTCCAGCGCCCGGTTGCCCACCATCGCCACCATGGGGATACGCAAGCCCGGGGTCACGGTCAGCGCCTCGAAGGCATACATCCAACCCACCCCGCTGCTGCCGCAGAACACGCGCGCCCCCACCGCTGAGGCGTGTTTCACGATCTCGAACTGCGAGTGCTCGCTTTCCGCTACGATGTATTCGCAGTCCATTTCGCCGTTCGCCACCAGCTTGGCCACGTATTGCATCACTGTATCGTAGGGACGTATCGGATACGCCGTGATCACGTCCACGTCGGCCAGCTTGCAGGCAACCGCGATGGCTTCGCTTCCGGTGATCAGGGCTGTCTTGTCAGCCTGTTGCTCGATCGTTGCTACCGCCTGCGCCATGACAGTTCTCCCTTTTGACGGATTCTAGCCTTCGCGAGCGATGTCCAGCATTTCGGGGACTTGCTCTTCATATTGCCCGCGGTAACGGAAGCCGTGCGACCGTTGCGGGCCCGGGCCGTGCTCGATTTTCTCCAGAAGCCACTTCTTGTAGCCTTCCTTGTCCTTGTTCCGCATCTCCCACTGGCTCGCGTTATCGTGAAACACCACCTCATTGACCATAGTCACGCATTTCTCCACCGGGCAGACGGCTTCGCAGACGCCGCAGCCGCAGCACGCTTGCATATTCGCGTCGTACAGGCCGTCCGGGGTGACATCGAAGCAGGAGTCCGGGCATTGCAGCCAGCACAGCGTGCACTTGATGCAAGTGTCGAAATCCACCACCGGCCGCATGGTGCGTGTGCTGAACTTCTTGAACGTTGGGTTGCGGTCCGGCTGGAAGCCGCCCACCTGCTGGGTCGCCGAATTCTGCATCTGGTGGCCCCGAGGAATGGCGGGAATGGTGACGCCTTCCCGCATCTCCGACCACTTGGGCAATTCAAACTTATAGGGCTCTTCGGGATTCCCCTGGCTCGGCTGCACGGTGACCGTGGTGATGCGCTCGTAGGAGCGCGCTGCCGAAGTGGCTTTCAGCTCATCCTTCCACTCCGACCGGATGGCTTCCTGGACCGACTTCAGGCTGAACAGCTCGGGCAGGACCTTGGCGATGGCGCCGAGGATGCGCACGTCGCTGTGGTCTTCCTTGTATACCCACAGGCCGGAGAAGCTGGGAATGCCCTTCACAATCGCGAGCTGGTAGGGGTACTCCTTGCGATGGCACATCTCGATGAGGGC
>JBASRK010000009.1:0-2344 GCA_049273775.1 Candidatus Acidiferrales bacterium | reverse complement strand
TAGAAATCGTGCAGCTTTAAGGATCATCAGCATCCTGCTTTCCTTACCCTGGAATCTTGTCGAGCTTCTAGCCAGCATTTGTTACGACCCAGTGATCGATCTCCTTAGGCCCCGCCCCCGCCCCAGAGACCATCATTCGCAGCGACCGTTGTTCCAATTTCCTCCGGCCTTGATGCAGCACTGCAATCGGGGTTCCGCCTCCCAGGCGGCGTCGGCCTAAGGTGTGGGGGAAGGCGAAGCAGAGGCCGGATAATAGACCATGACAAAATATTTTTGGACGAGCGAGCTTGTGGACTGGTTGCCGGGCATGAGCCAAACCAGCCCGCACCCGTTCCTGGAAGATCTCCCGCTCGAACTCGGCGAACACCGCCAACAAGCCGGCCATGGCTCGGCCGGCTGGCGTGATCAGGTCCAGCACCTCGGTCAGCGATACGAAGCCTACGCCGAGATGTTCCCTATGTAAAGTGGCGAGAAGATCCGTGACCGAGCGCCCCCACCGGTCCAGCCGCCACACCAGCACACCATCGATCTCCCGGCGGCGAGCAGCTTCCAGGAGTTTCTCGCGCGCCTCTCGTTGTGCTGCGCCGGAGCGGACTTCTTTCACCTGCATGACCACGGCCCACCCCCGCCGTGCGGCGTATTCCCGCATGGCCCGGTATTGCATGGGGAGAGTCTTCTGGTCGTGGGTAGACACGCGGGCGTACAGGCCGGCGCGAAACATTTTCGGTGGTTTTTGCCGCTGGCCAAAAACCCTCTCGCCTACTCTACTCGGAGGTTCGGCTGGCACCGGCACGCATCGCGATAGTTCCACGGCATCCATTGCTCCGGATTACGGGAAAGCTCTTCGCCGTGTTGTTGGAGCTGGGTCAAGTAATCGAAGGGGTTAGTACCACAAAGCTGGCAGGTATGGATCAAGCTCATGAACAGATCGCCGACGTGGGCACCGTTCTCGGTCTTATAAAACAGACTATTCTTCCGATGTAGTATCGCCCTCTTCAAGACACGTTCGACCAGGTTGCTGTCTAGCGGAGCGCCGGCTTGACGCAAGAACAGCGTGAGGCGATCCCATCGCTTCTGCATGTAAGTCGGAATTTCCGTTTTGAGCCTCCCCTTCGCCCGAAAGCCTAGTCCTCCTGCCCCGTCGTGTCAAACGCAAGTCGCGCTGGCCCCTTTGCGGTGGTAGTCCGGCTCGTTTTGGCCGTTCTGCGCAGCCGCTGTGCGGGTTTTGCCCGTCCCAGTCTTCCTTGCCGCTGACACTTCTCCGCTGGATGGCTTCCGAGCGCTCGTTTGCTTTCTGTCCTGGTTCGCTAACCGTCCGGCAGCGGCAGCACCGCGATCCTTCGCAGCATGCTGCCAAAACGCTCCCGCGTGAGCTGCCCTTCGGCCAGCAGCAGCCAGTAATCACGCGCATGTTTCATCAGCCGATCGAGGCCGCTGTCCTCGTACCACTTCCCGCCCCCCTGCGCGGGGTTCTGGCGGACCGCGGTAGAAAGGCGGCCCGGACAGTGGGATTGCCACGCAAATGGTGTGAGTGCTAGGCTCCTCGAGCCGTGAAACCAAGTCGTCCAAAAGTGGAAGCGATTCGGGACCCTACGCAGTTTCAGTTGGAGAAGGCACACGAACTCGCGGGCCTGCTAAGGGTCGATCGGCCTTTCTCTGCGCCGGGCATTCTTCTCGGCACTTCGGCGTTTACGGCGGCGGGATGGGAAAGTAGCTTCTATCCCGCCGGGATGAAGCCGACCAATTTCCTTTCCTACTACGCAACGCAATTTGCGACGGTCGAAGTGGACAGCACGTTCTATCGCACGCCCAGCGCCTCCACGGTGAATGGCTGGTACGAGAAGACTCCGCCGGATTTTGTGTTTGCTGCGAAGGTTCCCCAAGTCATCACCCACGAAAAGGTGCTGGTGGACTGTGAGGCGAAGTTCGACGAGTTCGTTGGCCGGATGGACCTGCTCGACGATAAGCTAGGCCCGCTGCTCTTACAGTTTCCGTACTTCAACAAGAGCACGTTCAAGAGCGTTGGCGAGTTCCTTCCGCGCCTGCGCTTCTTCCTGAAGCGGCTCCAGGAGATGTTCACCTGTCGGTTTGCCATCGAGATTCGCAACAAGAACTGGCTCGATGCCAGATTCGCGGATATGCTCCGCGAGTACAACGTCGCCTTGGCGCTGACTGACCAAAGTTGGATGCCGAGGCCGTGGGAGATGAAGCAAGAGTTTGATCTCATCACTGCTGACTTCACCTACATCCGCTGGCTTGGAGACCGTAAGGGGATCGAGGAACAGACGAAGACCTGGGACAAGGTCATCGTGGACCGCCGGCGGGAACTCGACGAGTGGGTCGA
>JBASRK010000281.1:0-4390 GCA_049273775.1 Candidatus Acidiferrales bacterium | reverse complement strand
ATTCTGCTGAGGGTTTCCCCGCGCCAGTCCCCGAGTTCGGCGATTCTTTTCGAGATGAGCTCCGATGCCGACTGGCCTTGGCTCGCGCCCGACTTTTTCATGTTCTCATCCTAGAAGTTCCAGATATATTTCATTTGCAAGACAGTGGAGGATAGTCATGTAACTAAGACTCTTTCAGGTCGTCGTCGGCCTGCTTCTTTCCCTTTTTGGCCTCAGCCTTGGCATCTACGTGCGGGTTGCATGTGTGAATGGCCTGGCCAAGGCTCTCCGAGGGCGAGCCTGTCATGGGGCCCTTCAGGCTGGCGAAAGTACAAGAACCGCCGAGATTGTGCGCGACGTGTGCGGCAGCCACGCACTGGCCCAGGTTCTTGAATTCCTTGCATGCAACCTGCGGATCCTGGCCAATGAGCTTCTGCAGCTTCGAAGTCAGCTTGGGGTTCCGCGCAAGAAGCTGATCCGGCGTCTTCTGCCCGGAGTTGGTATTGCTCGAGGCGCCGCGGGTATCGGAATTGCCCCGCGAGCGGTCTGAGCCGGGTGTGCTCGGAGGCCCGCCGGGGCCGCGGCCTCCAGCTCCTCCGCCGCCACCATGCTGGGCGAGCGCAGGGAGGCCCGCCGAGAGGAACAGCGCCAGCACAGCCGGAATCATCGTGGCACGTTTCATGGTTTGCTTTCTCCTTCTGGGCTAGGGAATCGCATTTCGTATGATGTCGTAGATCGCCGCCGTGTTTTCTTTCATCAGGATGACGTTTCCACCGATCACGACGCGCCGGTAGCCGGTCGGAAGATCGTGCAACTGCCGCTCGAGCTCGAACGGCAGCGGCTGGACGCGCTTCTGCAAGCCCGGAGGCAGGGTGCCGCGCTCGCGCAACTGCTTCTCCAGTCCCGGTGGCAGCCGATCGCGCTTGGCCAGGCCCGGCGGCAGGCCGCTGCGATGCGTGCGCAGCCATCTGGGGATCAGCACGCGTTCCTCTCTGGTGAAAACCGCTTGGCTCTCGGGCAGGGCTTCGCGCACCTTATCGCCGGCGGTCCTGTTCTGTTTGCCCTTGCCGGGCTGCTGCGCGAGCGCCCAAGCGCCGCCCAGCGCCACCAGAGCCGCCAGGCCCGCCGCCATGCCCCATTTGGTTTTCATCGCCGCCCTCCTGTCCAGCGCCGCCGCTGACTCCACAACTATAAGGCGACCATCCTTCGAGTCAATAGTACCGCCTCCGCCGCCGGCGCGGCGGGCGAGCCGGCTTTGTTGGTTATGTAGCCCGCGCAGAGGAAAGCCCATCGTGGCCTCGCCCTGGTCCTGAGCGCGACGACGAGCGAGAAGATCGCCGGGGGCACACCCAAGAGTGTCATTCCCATCTCATAGGGCGTTCCTTGTTCGGGTAAAAGGCGCCGTCTGCGCTTGGAGCTCACTTCGGCGAGGATTTAGCTGCGGCGGGCTTGGCGTTGTGCGCGTCGGCGCGCGGCGTCATGGCGATGACCAGGTATTCGCGCTCCTTGTTGTCGCTTTCTGGCACGCGCAGCAGCAGCTTGTCCTTGTGGATGCGGAACTGCGCCGTCTCGCCCACCGGCAACAACGTCGGGTGCTTCTCATCTTTCGGGCGGATGCGGTAGATCAGGCGGTCCGACTGCAGCACGTATTCCTGGCAGAGCGTCTCCTGGGTTTTCTTGTGCTCGGAGTCAGTACCCAGGATGATGCCGCCAACGCCTTTGGCGCCTTTTTCCGAGTAGCCGCACGGCGCCGACTGCATCTCGAGGATTACGCCCTTCTGATAGGACGGCGGGTCCTTTGCTTGCGCCGCCAGGGCCACGAACAGGATGGCAAGCAATAACTGAACTCGCACTGTAATCCCTCCCAGAGAGAATTGGGGGCTACCTTCGAGAGTGCAACCGCCGGGCCAGACCCCCTCTTTGACCGCTAAGTTGCTCTGCGTCAATCTGCTAGCCAAGCTGCGGTCCTTTCGGGAAGGCTCAGAGGACACGGAAAATTCTACTCTGACCGGTACGATTTTTGCCCGCCTTGGCAGCCAAATCCACTGTCACGCCCGGTGCAGGGGCTGGTCCGGCAAGACGCGGCGGGCCGAAAGCGGCGGCAAGCCGCCGCACTCCCCATCAGGCACTACCTCTGCGGCGGCGTCGCGGCGGCCAGTTTCGGCTGCGGCTTCTGGAACAGAGCGGTGAGGTTGAACCCGATGCCGAACGAAATGGTATCGAGGTGCAACGGCACGCTGTGAGCGTAGCCGGCCGAGAGGTCCAGGAAACGCGTCAGGCTGAAGGAAAACCCGGCGGAGTAGCCGTTGTCGCGGTCCAGGCTGGCGCTGCCCTGGGTTTGGGCAGAAATCTCGAACACCCGCCCGTGGCGGACTGCGCCGGTGCCGGTCGCGCCCGGCCGCACAAACCGGCTGATCACTCGCTGCTGGCCCCACGGGACGATATCGTAAGCCGAGGCGGTGAAGGTGAGCGACTTCCAAATCTTCACGTCGGCGCCGGCCTCAAAATGCGCCAGGTGGCCGAGGGTAATGTACGGCCGCTTGAAGAAGCGCGTGTCGGAGATCGAATTGGCCAGACCCGCATCCACGTAAGGCGTCACCCGGTCAAAGATCTCGTGCTCGATGCGGTTGTCCCAGTCGTAGGTGAAGTGGCCGGTGCTGCGGCCCTTGTTGACGCTGCCGGTGGGAGCGGTGGCGGTGAACGTGGAGCTGTACGGTGCGATTCGATTGTCGAGCGAAAGCCGCACGTCGGCATAGACGTTGCCCAGATCACCCGAGGAGCTGGTGCGCTGCGCCGCGCCCGAGCCCGTCGCGGGCGCCGCGCCTCTGACAAAGTAGACCGGCAGGCCCACGTCTATCCCAAAGTACTTGTTGAAGTTGTAGCCGGTCGAGGAGTTCAGGTCGAGCACTTGTCCGTCGGTGCTCGAGCTGCCCTCGAAGGTCATGCGCGCAACAATGCCTCTGCCCTTCGTCGTCCCCGCGCTTTGCGGCCCGGCCCCGGTCTGCGCCGCAAGACGCCCGGCGCCGGCAAAGAGCAGGAAAACGATGGCCATGGCGATGATTTTTGTGTTTTTCATGGTTCGACCATTTTCCGATAGCCGCAGTCCGGTCGGCACCGGTTTGTTGTGTGTCATGTTGAAACAGCTATTGATGCTTCCGCACGCATGCACACCCGGTGTAGCTCGTCGTTTTGAGCCCTTCGGCTTTGCTCAGGGTAAACTCCGTCCGCCGCGGCGGGGCGAACGCAGCGAGAAACCTCTGGTGCGAAGATGAAGAAGCCGGGTCTTGCGGGCGGCTTCGCCTTTTTACGGTGTGGCAGGAACGTAGACCTTGGCCGGGGCCACAAGCTCAGCGTTTGGAACTTCCGTCTCCAGTTTGATCCCATGGAAACCGGCTTTCTTCCCAGGCTTGGCAAGGAACGTGAGCAGGTATTGGTGATTCAGCTTAATCGTCAAGTCCTCCAGGTAAGGCGCGAAATCGATCGGGGTTTCGAAGCCCAGGAAATAAGCCTCGCCGCCGGTCTCATCGGCGAGCCGGGAGAGGTTATTCTGCCCCCAGTTGATTCTCCAGAAGCTATGGCCGAAATGGCCCGCACCGGTGGCGTAAATCGCATAGATGGGGATGCCGCCTCGTTGAGCTTGGTCAATAGCCGAATCCAGATACGGATTGGACGGACCACCGCCAAGCGGATCGATACCACTGGAGATCATTAGAATCTCGCGGCGGACCGGGCTTTCCGGCCAGTGTTTGATCAAGTCCGCGACGGACAAATAAGGGCTGGACCCGGCGGAACCGAAAGGCAGCCGAACGGTTTTGGCAGCCGCGGCGTGTTCGGTGGTGAGATTTTGAACGATAGCCACCGTGCCGTTTCGCATATAGCCGACACCGATTGCAGTGGTGGCAGGCTGCGCGTTGATGAATTTGCGAAGATCATCCAGTTGCAGACCAAGGCTGGTGTCGGAGGCGTCGTCGAGCAAGAGGAACAACTCCAGCCCGGCATGTTCCCCCTGCAGTGGGAGCCAGTCCGTCACTTGGGCGCGGTCGCGACCCTGGTGCACGATCACATCCCCGCGGTTAACCACAGGGATGTCTTTGCCATGACGGGCCTCCACGGTGACCACCACGCGCACCGGGACCCCGCCGGACGAAGCAGCCTGCTGAGCTGACTGCGATGGTGCGCTCAAGGCTAGTCCGAGCACCAGAGCAAAGATGATCCTCGACGCGATGTAGCCGCCTCTGATCGAATTCGTCCTCGTTGTTGAGGTCATCTTTGTGTCTCCTTTTGCGTCGACAGGTTCGATGGCAACCCTGACCTTGCAGCGTTGCAGGCTTGAGATCCAGCCAGGATCAGGTCTGCAGGGGTCGGGCCAAACGCCACACGGTCGGCCTGAGAGCGGGCATCCCGGCAAGGC
>JBASRK010000278.1:0-8545 GCA_049273775.1 Candidatus Acidiferrales bacterium | reverse complement strand
GAGAACATCTGTACGAAGTCGGCAAGCGCATCCGCCTGAAAGAGAACATTGAGCTTCTGTACCAGATTCTCGATCACGGCATCGAGGGCTATCATTTCGACTTTTACATTCTCTCAGCGGCCCCTGTCGAGGTGATCCGGTCCGCTTTGGAAGGGATCTTGCCCTCGGATCACATTTATGGAACTGAATTCCGTTACCACAGTTCCGGGGAAATCGATACGATCGTCCGCGCCACAGCCGGTTACGGAAAAGTTGCCGTACTCGACCAGCTCCAAACAACTTTGGAGATCGGGCCGGATCACATTGTCTACGCCGGCGACGGCAGTTCGGATATCCATGTGATGCTGCACGTGAATGCGCGCGATGGCTTCACCATAGCCGTTTCAGAAACCAAGCACGTCGCCCACATCGCAAAACGAACGGTTCTAGGCGCCAATGCCCTCGCCACGCTTGTGCCCATCCTGGAGAAAATCGTAGGCTTGCAGCGGCCTCAACTCCGCGAATTCTTCGAGTCGTACGGGTTTCTGATCCAGGAATGGGACAAGGTGCGAACCGACTGGCTTACGCTCCGACCCGCCGACAGCGCGTGGTCGCAAGCCGCCGGCGCCGATTAAGCGATCTCGTTTGTGGCGCTCGAAGCCGCCCCCCCGCGTTAACCGCGAGTCCGCACGCAATTGCTATAATGGGCGATCGAGCGAGTTTCGATTTTCGAGCCTCGCTCCCCCGGACCCATGGCTTCGTTTCACATCGAAAATTTCGGCTGCCGCGCCACGCAGGCTGATGCCGCGGCCATCGAGCGGCAACTGGTGGACCGCGGCTACGCAGTCGTGCGCGCTGCCGCAGGCGCAGACGTCGTCGTGGTCAACACCTGCACGGTGACCGCGTCGGCGGATTCCCAGGCGCGCCAGGCCATTCGCGCCATCCACCGCAAGAACCCTTCGGCTCGCATCGTTGTGACCGGCTGCTACGCCCAGCGCGCTCCGGAAGAGTTGGCTGAGCTCGAGGGCGTCGCCTGGGTGGTGGGCAATTCGCACAAGCCGGAAATCCCGCGCCTGCTCGAGGAGATGACCGGGCCGAGCAAGGCTCGATCCGCCATCGTCCCGGTCGAGCAGCTCGCCGTCGACCCGATGTCGCTCGCGCGCGCCCCCGCCAAGATCCTGACCGGCGACATCTTTGTGCAGACCGCCATGCTCGTGGCTCCGGTCGAGGGCGGCGAGGGCGGCCACACGCGCCCGGTGCTGAAGATTCAGGACGGCTGCAACAGCCGCTGCGCGTACTGTGTGATTCCGTTTGTGCGCGGGCGCAGCCGCAGCCTGCCGCCAGGGACCGTGGTCGAGGAGATCCGCCGGCTGGCCGCCGCGGGCTACCGCGAAGTCGTGCTCAGCGGTATCAACCTGGGCACCTACGGCCGCGATCTGCTGCCTCGGGTTGAGTTCCGCGAGCTGCTCGTCCGCATCCTGGAGGAAACCCCGCTCGAGCGGCTGCGCATCAGCTCGGTCGAGCCGATGGACGTCACGCAGGACTTGATTGCCCTGGTGAGTTCTTCAGACCGCCTCGCGCAGCATTTCCACATTCCCTTGCAGTCGGGCTCCGACCGCATCCTGGCGGCGATGCGCCGGTGGTACCGTATCGCGCACTATGCGCGCCGGCTGGAATGGATCCGCGAGCGGCTTCCCCAGGCAGGCATCGGCGCCGACGTGATCGTCGGATTCCCCGGCGAAGCCGACGCCGACCACCGCGCTACGCTCGAGCTGGTGCGGCAGTTGCCGTTCACCTACCTCCACGTCTTCGCGTTTTCCAGGCGTCCCGGCACCCGCGCCGCCGAAATGCCCGACGAGGTGTCCCAGGAGGCGATCAAGCAGCGCAGCCGGGAGCTGCGCGCCCTGGCCGCGGAGAAAAGTGCTGCCTTTCGCGCCGCACAACTCGGCCGGAGGCTGCGTGTACTGACGCTCGATCGCTCCGGGGAAGGCCCCTCGGGAAACCCGTCGGAAAAATGGACCGGGGCGCTGGCGAGTAACTACCTGGAAGTGCGTGTCGCCGGCTGCTGGCCGGCCAATCAGATGCTCGATGTCCGCATCACGGCTGCCGAGCCGCACCTTCACGGCCAGCCGCTCGGGTTCTAACAGTTTATTGAAGAAGTGCCTTTGCTTGCCATTCCGAGCCCGCCAGCTTTCTGGCGGGCGAGGAATCTGCTTTTTGTGAGAGCTCAGCCTTCGAAGATGACTTGCGCCAGCGCGGTATCGCCGCTGTGGGTGATGGTGAGGACGATGTTCTTCACTTCCAGGCGCCCGGCAAATTCCTGGGCGCGGCCTCGGATCTCGAGCGAGGGCTTGCCGCTCGGCAGGCGCACCACTTCGAAGTCGAGCCAGCGCACGCCCCGCCGCCAGCCTGTCCCGAGCGCCTTCATGGCCGCTTCTTTCGCAGCAAAACGCCCGGCGTAACGCTCGTATTTATTGCGGTGGCGCTCGCAATAGGCAATCTCCGCGGGCGTGAACACGCGCTTGAGAAACGCCTGGCCATGGCGACGGATAGCGGCTTCGACGCGATGCACTTCGGCGATGTCCAAGCCCAGTCCGACGATCATGAACCCCTCGGCCGCTCGAGCGGCGCTCGCGCCAAAGCTTCATGGCTCGCCCCGGCACCTCGGGGCTCGCGTTCCCAGGTTCCGGCGCACTTCTTTGCGGTTTGCTAGGCCGCGCACTCGGCCCGGGCGGCAGAAATCGCAGCGCCGCAGCCGGATTATACCTGTAAAATCCTGGGCCTCGCAGAGATGAAGTCCGCCGCAAAATCGCGGACCGCTAGTCGCCAAGCGCCTCGCCGCCGGGCAGATGCTCGCGACAAGGCCTGGAGCACGTTCTGTGCCGGCGGACTGCAGATCCTCCAGGCCGCGGCGCTCAGTAAGCTGCCCTGGCTGGTGCACGGCTTCTCGACACGCCCGGGTGGCGTGAGCCTGCTCGATGGCGGGCGCGTGCTCAACCTGGGATTCACCGACTGGGACACTCGCCAGAACGTTCAGGCCAACCGGACAAAGCTGCTGCGGGCGCTGCGCGCATCCGGGATGAAGCTTCTGACCCTGAGGCAAATCCACTCCGAAGTCATCCACATATTGGAAGCTGCTCCCGCCGGGGCGCCACAGGGCGATGCGGCCATCACGCACGCGCCGGGAATTTTGCTCGGCGTGCAGACCGCCGACTGCGTTCCCATTCTTCTGGTGGACCCGCGGCGGCACGCCGTGGCCGCAGTGCACGCCGGATGGCGCGGCACGCTCGGGCGGATCGCCGCGAAAACGCTCGGCCGGATGCAAATGGCCTTCGGCACGCATCCCGAAAGCGTGGTCGCGGTGCTGGGCCCGGCCATCGGCCGGTGTTGTTACCAGGTCGGTCCGGAAGTTGCCCAAGCCTACGCGGGGCGGTTTGCGCAGGCGCGCGGATGGTTCGACGGGCCGTTCGATCAGCTCGCCTCCGGTGAGGAGCCCAACCCGTTCAAATGGCTCAGCAGGACTCCGCCGGGCCACAACCTGCCGCCTCCTCGCGTCCGGCTCGATTTGGTGGCGGCAAACCGCTGGCAGTTGCTCGATGCCGGCGTGCCCGCGTCGAACATTGTGGCGAGCGAGCTGTGCACCTCCTGCCGTACCGACCTGCTGTTCAGCCACCGCAAGGAATCTGGGCGCACCGGTCGGCTGATGGCCGTCATCGGTGTGCGCCCGACGTAAGCTCGCTACGCAGTTGTCTTGCTGAGTCTGCCTCAGGCGGACGAAGCATCCCTCCTGTGGTGACACCAGCGCAAGAGCGCGCGCCGCAGGAATTTCCGCGGATCTGCAACCAGAGAGAGCTAGGCGGAGATTTGGCTGACTGGTTTGTCTTTCGGGGTTTCCAGCAGGGCGAGTTGTCCGCACGCGGCCATGACGTCCTGCCCGCGGGAGCGGCGCACAAATGCCAGCACTCCCTTCTCGGTCAGGATACGGCGGAATTCCGCGACGCGCTCCGGCTGCGGCGGCTGGTAGGGCAGCTCGCCCGGGTTCCACGGGATCAGGTTCACCTTGGCGCGCATGTTCGATATCAGCCGGACCACGCGCTGCGCGTCTTCCGGGGAATCGTTGAATCCGCCGAGCAGCACGTACTCAAAGGTCAGGCGCTCCCACGGCCGCAAGGGATAGCGCCGGCAGGAATCGAGCAGCGCCGCGAGCGGATATTTGCGGTTGATGGGCATGATGGCGTCGCGCTGCTCGTCCGATGAAGCGTTCAGCGACACGGCGAGCTTGGGCCGCACCTTTTCCTGCGCCAGCCGCTCGATGCCCGGCACGATCCCGCTGGTTGAAAGTGTGACGTGCTTCGGCGAAAGCCCCACACCCTTCGGGTCGAGCAGCAAGTGCATCGCGTCCATCACCGGTTCGTAGTTCAGCAGCGGCTCGCCCTGGCCCATCAGCACGACGTTGGTCTGCGGAACCAGTCTCGTGCGCTGGTCTTCAAGCGGCACGAGCACCTGCCCGGCGATCTCGCCGGCGGTGAGATTCCGAACCAGGCCGAGCTGCGCCGTCAAGCAGAAATGGCAATTCACCGCGCAGCCGGCCTGCGTGGAGATGCAGATCGTCTGGCGGTTTGCCTCGGGCATGAAGACGGCTTCGATGAGTGTCGGCGCTGCGGAATCGCTCTGCAGTGCGAGCAAGTAGCGCACCGAGCCGTCGGAGGAATGGTAGCGCCTGACGATCTGCGGCAGCGTGATGCGCGCTTCGGCGGTCAGTCGCCGGCGCAGCGCGACGGGCAGGTTGGTCATTGCCGCGAAATCGCATCGGCGCTCGCCGTAGAGCGCGTGATAGATCTGTGCGCCGCGGTAGCTGGGCTCGCCGAGCGATTCGAGCACCGCGCGCAGCTCGTCCAGTGATTTTCCTAGCAACTCGACCGGCATTTCCGGACCCACTCTGTTTATTCTCCATCATAGCACGGCATTTTGGCTGCGCCCGGCGCCGCCTGCGGCGCTATAATTCCGCCAGTGCAGCTGGCCGTGGGGGAGGACAGCATGGCCCAGATGCTGGCGATCGGCGATTGGATGGAGAAGCTCGCGGCAATGCCCGCGCGCGAATTCACGCTCGAGCGGGTGCAGGCGTTCATCTCGGCGCACGGCGTGAAGCCCGAAACGCTTGAGCCCTACCTGTTTTTTTCCAAGGGCAACTACACCCGCAACCTGATCTTCAAGAACGGCCTGTTCGAGGCCATGACCATCTGCTGGGACATCGGCCAGGCGAGCCGCATCCACAATCACCGCGGGCAGAACTGCTGGATGGCGGCGCCCATCGGCCGGCTGCGCGTGCAGAACTTCCGCGTCGAAGTCCGCGACGCTTTGGGCGGCACCTGCAGGCTGGTGCCCACCGACGCGTTCGACATGGACCCCGAGCACCCCGCCGCGGTCAATCCCCTCGAGCCGGTCCACCAGGTGCTCAATCCTGCTGAATTTGCCCGGCGCGCCGTTAGCATCCACGTCTATTCCCGGCCGTTCGATAGCTGCGAAGTCTATTCGCTCGATAAGGGCACCTATTTCGACGTTCCGCTGCACTACACCAGCGAGTACGGCCGGTTGAACCCAGAAGAAAAACTCCTCTAGCTGGAACGGCGCGCCCGAAGTTTTACCAGTGACGCGGCCGTCGCCCCGCATTTTTCGCCCTGCCCGCGCCTAAAACGTCACTGCCCGGCGATGGAAATTCCACGGCGCGTGTGCCACACTAAACCGAGTCCGTCCGAGACGCCCATGCCGAACGAGCCGCGTTCCATTCAAAAAGAAGTCCTGCCCAACGGCCTGGTGGTGATCACCGAGACGATGCCGCACGTTCGCTCGGTCTCGGTGGGCATCTGGGTCCGCACCGGGTCGCGCCGCGAGCCCACCGAGCTGAACGGTATCTCGCATTTCATCGAGCACATGGTCTTCAAGGGCACCGAGCGGCGCACGGCGGAAGAGATCGCCCGGGCGATGGACTCGGTGGGCGGCATGCTCGACGCCTTCACCGCCAAGGAAATGATCTGCTTCAACGCCAAAGTGCTCGATGAACACCTGCCCATCGCCTTCGACGTGCTCTCGGACATGGTCCTGCGCCCGCGATTCGCCGAGGAGGACATCGCCAAGGAAAAGCAGGTGGTGCTCGAAGAGATCAAGATGGACCAGGACAACCCCGACTATCTGGTGCACGAGATCTTCACGCAGAATTTCTGGCGGGGCCACTCGCTCGGCAAGCCAATTCTCGGCACGCGGGAGACCGTGAAGGCGTTCACCCGCGATTCGCTGTTCGCCTGCTTCCGGCCGTGGTTTGCGCCCAACAATACGGTAATCACTGCGGCGGGCCACCTGGACCACTCGCGGCTGCTCGAGCTGGTGGGGCGCGATTTCAGCGCGCTTGCGCCCGCTTCCCAGGCCGCTGCCGGGCCGGCGCCGCGCCCGCACGCGCGCATCGTCACCCGGACCAAGCGCGAGCTCGAGCAGGTGCACATCTGCCTGGGCGTGCCGTCGTACCCCATGGCCCATGAGCGGCGCTACGCTGCCGGAGTGCTCAACAACCTCCTCGGCGGCGGGATGTCGTCGCGTCTGTTCCAGAACATCCGCGAGAAGCAGGGCCTGGCCTACGCCGTTTTCAGCGAGCTCAGCCCCTACCGCGATGCCGGCCTGCTCTCGATCTATGCGGGCACGGCGCGGGAGACGGCGGGACAGGTGGTGCGCTCGGTGACCGGTGAATTCCGCAGCCTGAAAGAGCAGCCGGTCGCCGAAGAAGAGCTCCGCCGCGCCAAGGACCACATGAAGGGCTCGCTGATGCTTTCGCTCGAATCCACCGGCGCGCGCATGTCCAACCTCGCTCGCCAGGAGATGTACTTCGGCCGCTTCGTCACCCTGGACGAGCTGCTCGCCTCGATCGAAGGCGTCACCCGCGACCAGGTCCAGCAGATCGCGCGGGAGTATTTCCGCCCGGACCGGATCGGCGTCACCGTGCTGGGCAATCTCGACGGCTTCCAGCTCCCTCGTCAAGAGCTCGCTTGCTAGTCCTACCCGCGATTCTATGCGGAGCCGGTCAGGTGTATATATTAGCTGCCAACTGAAAAATCAAAATGGAAATTCCAGGTAAGCCGGGCCTGCTCTTCGCCTCGCTGGCCTTGGAACGGGGATTGAGTGTCGGTTAGCATCCGTGCAGATGATCATCCGATTGCGCCGTCTCTTCCGCAGCCCCGCATTTCTCCTGGGCCTGACGGCGTTCCTGACTGCCTTCGTGGTCCAGTCCGGTGAACTCGGCACAAGCGATACCACTCATCGTTTGCAGACGGCACACTCATTCTGGACTTCGGAGCCACCCGTGCTTCCCGAAGAGTACCCGGAGTTCGGAATTCACGGCCGAAACGGGAAGCTTTACGGCTCATTCGGCATGGGCCAGTCGCTGCTGATGCTTCCCTCCGACGTCGTCGGCACCTACGCGGCTCGATTACCCATCTTCAGAGACTACGATGGAACCGATCCCGCCGTCCGCAGCATCGTCGTCAGTTACAGCACCAACATCCTCGTCTGTGTCCTGACCGTCCTGGTGTGTTTCCGGTTGTTGGGACTCCTGGGCTTTACCGTCAACCAAAGGATCGCGGGCGTACTGGCTCTGCTGTACTGCACCACCTTTCTCCACTACACACAGAACATGATGGAGAACAACTTCATCATGCTTCTGACGCTCACCGGCCTGGCATTTCAGTACGAATGGCTGTGCACCGGCAGGCGTCGCGCGTTACTGATCGGCTCCGCCGCGCTCGGCGCGAACCTGCTCACGCGCCTCACCACCGGGATGGATCTGCTCTCGGTTGGCCTCTTTCTTCTCATGACCTCGTGGTTCACAAACGTTCGCGGACGCGCGTTGTGCTCCCGCTTCGTCGGCTACGCAAAAATCGCGCTGCCCGTGTATGCGGTCTTTGCGCTGATCGACCGCGCGTATCAGTACGATCGCTTTGGGTCGTTCTTCAACACCTACTTGCAGGTAGTCGCTCGGGAACACAGGCAACTGAATCCCGCATTGCCGCCGGCTTACCCCTTTGAGACGCCGTTCCGCGTTGGCTTTTTCGGCGCGTTGCTCTCGCCGGAGAAATCCATCTTCCTGTTCGACCCTCTGCTGGTGCTCACCGTTATCATCGGGGTGCTCGCGTGGAGGCGTTTTCGTCCCGAGATCAGGGCTTACCTCATCACTTTTGTTCTGCTGCTGTTCGCGTACATCAGCTTCTACGCAAAATTTACGGACTGGAGTGGCGATACGGCGTGGGGCGACCGCTACGTGTCAACCGTTGCCCAGATCGTCGGGTTCTTTTCCGTGCCGCTGGTGTTGCGCCATCGTGCAAATGTGAGCCGGGTAGTCTGGAAAACAGCGATGGCGCTCGTGGCGGTCAGCGTCGTGGTCCAGTTGTCATCGGTGGTGTTCTGGTGCCCCTTGGAGAGGTATCAGATGGAATCGCTCGGCCACCCGACTTTCGTCGTCGCTCTCCGTCTCAAGAACATCGTGGCTTTCGCGTTGGGGAAAATGGATCAGTGGGGTCTGACC
>JBASRK010000275.1:0-4497 GCA_049273775.1 Candidatus Acidiferrales bacterium | reverse complement strand
GATCGCGGTTTAGCGAACTACCAGGTGGCAGCCAGGATCGGCGTAAGCGAGGCGCGCTTCTCGCGATGCCTTAATGGTCGCTTGTTATTCGCAAAGGAAGAGCGCGAGCAAATTGCGCAGGTTCTCGGCTACCCCGAGGCGTGGCTCTTCACGGAGCCCGCACCGCCGAATGTGCGGCGGAGTTTCGAGGATTCACAAGTAGCGGCCACGCCGGCGATGGCCTGTGCCGCATCAGGGGAGTCAACCTAAGACGCCGACGCCTCCGGTGGGATTCGGAGGCGTGGCAAATTTCGTCCGCTAAGCTTTCGAGGGCGGCGGACATTGGAGCGATTGGACATGGCAACCCTACAGCAATTAACTCCAGAAAGTCAATATAGCGATCTCATCCAGCAGACTTGCCCCTCGTGGCTGAGCCGCAGCGACACGCGCTTGTTGTTGGCCGCAAGCCTCCGGCTGCTTCTTCACCGTCTTGCGCGGAACATCCGCGTGAGCGAGTTTGACCTTCGCCGCTTACTGCCTCTCGCGGATGAGGGGGACGGGACGGAGCAATCCCCACGCGAGAGGCGGCAGTGATGGCCAAGCGTGTGATTGATTTCAACGCGCTGTGGGGAAGCGACAAGCTCGCGGCGTGTGCTCTCTGGGCGCGGCGCGAGTACGCCTGGCTCTACGGCTTGGCCGACTGCGCGGGCAGCTTCGAGCTGACTAACCTGCGCGTGGTGTGGGGCAGGGTGGCGGCGAACCGGCCCGACCTTAGCCTGAGGAAGCTCGAGAAGATCTTCAACGAGTTCCACGCTAAGGGCCTGCTGTTCATCTGGGAAGACAGTGGGAAACGCTACGGCCACTGGACCGGCAGTGACCGGCCAGGAAGATTGCCGCGGCCCTCGTGGCGTGAGCGGTTGGAGCGGTTTGCCCCAGAGGTCCCCGAGCAAAAACTGCTTGAGTACGTTAACTCCTTTTCGAGCAGAAACATCACGCATAGGCGTGAGGAGACTCACGCACAGGGTTTGGATTTGGGTTTGGATAGGGATAAGAAACCCCCTCTTGCTCAGGCTTCGCCTTCGCAGGAGGGCTTTGACGGTTTCTGGAAGGTTTATCCCCGCAAGGTTGCCAAGCCTGCAGCCGTCAGCGCCTGGCGCAAGATAGAACCAGGTGAATTGCCCGCGATTCTCAGGGGCATCCAGGCTTGGAAGCAGACCGAGCAGTGGAGCCGCGACGGTGGCCGGTTCATTCCGTACCCAGCTACATTCCTGAATCAGAGGCGCTGGGAGGAGCTGCCGACTTCGCACGACCAGGAAACTAGCCAACCAAGGTCGGGCGCTGGCGATGATCCGCTGCGGCGCGGCGAGATCCCGGAGTGGGGTGCGGGAGCGCGAGCATGATCCCAGCGACCGACCGGGCTCTACCCCACAACCTCGATGCCGAGCGCATCGCATTGGGCGCTGTTCTGGTGGGAAACAAGTCGCGCGATCTCGTCTTTGACCTGCTGCGCCCTGAGGACTTTTTCTTGGACCAGCACGCGCGGCTCTTCCGCAAGCTGGCTGACTTGCGAGCTGCGAATAAGCCGACCGACCTGCTGACCGTGCATGATGAACTCGGGCGCGCAAACGAACTGGAGGGCGTTGGCGGTATCGGCTATCTTGCATCGCTCGGGGATGGAATACCTGCGGGCTTGAACATCGAGACCTCGCTCCGCCTAGTGAAGGAAAAGGGGCGGCTGCGAGCGTTGATTCACACCGCGGCGCAGATCGAGGAAAACGCCTACGGCGGCGAAGATGCGGCTGAACTTCTCGACCACGCAATCGAGCGGTTTTCGGAGATGGCGCGCGATGCCGAAGCGGATCAAGACGAAACATGTGGCTTCCGCGACGCCTCCGCTCGATTGCTCCACAACCTGGGAACTGACCGCGGCGTGAGGATCTTCACCGACCTGGACGAGCTGGACCGTCTGACCGGAGGCTTCCGAGCTGGCGAGTTGGTGTTGTTCACGGCGGAGACTGGCGTAGGCAAAACGCTCTTCGCCCAGCAGACCCGCCGACGCGCTTGTCGCGATGGGCACCATGCCCTCTATGCCTCTGCCGAGATGTTGGCTCCGCATTTGGTCTCCCGCGAGCTGGCAACGGAAGCAGACGTTGAGCACTGGAAGATGCGCCGCGATGACCGGCTCACCGCTGAAGACTGGAAGGCATTGACCCAGGCCGCGAGTCGGGAATGCAACCGCTGCCGCATCCTGGATGGGGAACTCTCGCTCAAGCGCATTCGCCGCGTAGCGCGGCAGATGAAAAGTCGCGCAGGTCTGGACTTGGCGATCCTGGATTACGATGAACTGATCGACGCGCCAGGCGAAACAGAGTTCGACCAACAGCGGAACTTGGTTCGGGGAGCCAAGTCGCTGGCGATGGAGCTTCCCATTCCAGTGATCATGATCTCGCAGCTTCGGAAAGCACTCCAAGGCGAGGACCGCAAGCGGCCCACACTTCAGCGGCTATACGGGAGCGGGGCGAAACCGAAGCACGCTTCCATCGTGATCTACGTGGATCGGGAATTTGTGCAGGATCTCCGCGGCGATGAAACCGCCGCACGCATTCTGGTTCTCAAGAGCCGCGATGGGCGTCTGCGCTCGCTGGACGCGCGCTTCAACATCGAGACTTTGCGCTTCGAGGGCGTACCCCAGCAAGTGCAGCAGGCCGCAGGGGGCGAGGAGTGAGTGCCAAAGAACGGCGCAAGCAGGTTGGTTGCGCGGTCTGGCTGGCAATTCTGCTTGGCGGCTGCACGCCGAACGACTGGGACGGAAGCAAGCCCACCGTCGTCTCGGATGGGAATGTCATCAGTGACGAGGAGTTGGCCCGGCTGCTCGAGACCACAGCCAGCGTCGTTGCCAATTGGCGGTGCCGACTGCGGAGGGCGGGCGTTCTGCGTTGGCTGGTTGATCCTGGCAAGGGTCGCATCTTCATCTTGGAAAAGATCGACGGGCTGGCCGCTACACCGCAAGCGGTTCCTGTGAAAACAGAGATGCGAACCGAAGAAGCGCAGCTAGGACAGGCACCGGAGTTTCTAGTGACCTCAAAGGCGATTCACTGATGGGCTTGCTAGAAAGAGCGATGGCTGGAAAGTTGACGTGAGCAAGAACGGGCAGAATCGAGAAAGCGAATCCGTGATGGAGCCATTGGGCGGTCTGATCGACGCGGCGCTTGAAATCGCGACGCGTAGGCGTGAAACTCTGGCGCGACTCCGGGCGGCCCTGAAAGCAGGAGATAATGCCAAAGCGCTCAGATTGGCTGAGGCATTGTGTGGTTTAGACGATGAGCCAAAAAGTCATCGAACTCGTAAGAGTGTCAACTAAAGGCCAGGCGGCCGAAGACCGCGCAGGCATTCCCGCTCAGAAAGCGGCTAACCGCCGGACAGCGGCGCAGTTCGGACTGGAGATCATTCGCACCATCGAACTCGCCGATGTTTCTGGTGCCGCCGTGCTCCGTGCGCCGGAGATACAAGAACTCTTACGCCTGATCGAATCACCTGAAGTTCACGGCGTGGTCGCCAAAGAATTCTCACGTCTGATGCGGCCCGAAAATTTCGCCGACTATGCCCTGCTGCAAGCGTTCGTCGAAACCAACACAGTTCTCTATCTCCCTGATGGTCCGATCGATTTTCGATCTAAGTCGGGCTGGCTACTCGGAACTATTCGGGCCGCGATGGCGGGTCTTGAGCGCCGCGAGATTCTGGAGAGGGCCTGGGCAGCAAAAGAAGAAAAGCGCCGGGCTGGGAAGCACCCACAAGGTGAGATCACGCTTCCCTTCGGAGTGGGATACATCGCAGCGGAAGGCCGCTGGTACTACAAAACGGAAGCCGAAAAAGTCCGCGAAGCATTCCGGCTGTTCCTCTGCGGGGAGACGAGCTATACGGAAGTGGGTCGCCAAGTCGGCATCGATCCATTCAACTTGCGAATCATCTTGCGGAACCCCATCTATACGGGTTGGCGCGTCTACAACCAGCGCCGCGATCCTTCGCCGAAAGCCCAGCGTGTTCGGATGGATGGACGGCAAGCAGATCGTCCCAAAATCCAGCGCGCGGACGATGAAATCATTCGCATAAAAGTCTTGGAGCCGTTGGTGAGCGAGGCAGACTACCAACGCGTTCAGCGGATCATGGATCTGAAAAAGCTGAATCACTGGCGCGTGCGACCCGACCAAGAGCGGCGCTTCACCTATAGCGGCTTCTTAAGATGCGGACACTGCGGGAATCTCGTTTACACACACGTCCACAAACCCAACGACTGGTATGTATGCAAGAGCCGCACCACCGCGGAGCGCCGTCTGCGCGAGTCAAGAGGGCTGAAGCTTTGCACCAATCCTTACATGCAGCGCGAGCGGTTGGAATCGTGCATCGATCAGCTTTTTTCCAGGCGGCTCACTGACCGCGATTTTCTTGAGCAAGTGGCCTCAGAATACTTCGCGCGCGCCGATTCGGGCGTTGGAAGAACAGAAATCCTGCGGTTACAGG
>JBASRK010000231.1:0-6213 GCA_049273775.1 Candidatus Acidiferrales bacterium | reverse complement strand
GATGGTGCCCACCTGCGCGATCATGTCGCCCTTGACGTCGCGGGAAAGCTTCTTGATCTCCTCCACGGAGGCTTCAACCGCCTTCTCGATGCCGCGCTTCAGCCCCATGGGGTTCGCACCGGCCGCTACCGTCCTCACGCCTTCGCGGAAGATGGCCTGGGCCAGCACGGTCGCGGTGGTGGTGCCGTCACCGGCCACGTCCGAGGTCTTTGAGGCGACCTCGCGCACCATCTGCGCCCCCATGTTCTCCAGCGGGTCCTTCAGCTCGATTTCTTTCGCTACCGTCACGCCGTCCTTGGTGATGACCGGCGCGCCGAACTTCTTTTCGATCACGGCATTGCGGCCCTTGGGCCCCAGCGTGATCTTCACGGCGTCGGCCAGAATGTTGACGCCGCGCAGAATCGACTGGCGCGAATTCTCACCAGTCACGATTTGCTTTGCCATGGGACTTCACCCTCCTCGGTGATTGAGAATTTCTGCGCCGCCCGGCGGCTCCGGCCCGATGTCGGGGCGGAAACTCCGGCGCGGGAAAACTACCTCTTGTGGGAAGCCGCCTTGGCGGCCCCGCCGAGCTTTGCCAGGATTTCCTCCTCGCGAAGGATCAGGTACTCCTGGTCGTCGAGTTTGATGTCGGTGCCGCTGTACTTGCCGAACAGGACGCGGTCGCCCGCCTTCACGTCTAGCGGGATCCGTGCGCCCTTCTCGATGCGTCCAGCGCCGACGGCGATGACTTCGCCCTCTTGGGGTTTTTCCTTGGCCGTGTCGGGAATGATGATCCCGCCCTTCACGGTCTCCTTCTCCTCGATCCGCTTGATCAGCACGCGGTCATGCAGGGGAGTTACGTTGACTGCCATCGCTGCTTGCCCTCCGTTCCATGAGTCGGGAATTGTGCTCCGGGAGTGCTCCCATCGGATTGGCACTCCTCTGATGCGAGTGCTAATATAACACAGAAGCACTCCATGTCAAGGGATTACGCACCACGGGCGGGCCCGCAGATATAGCCCGCCGTCTCTTTGTAAGTGTTTTATATGTAATGACTTAAGCTAATGTAGTGTTTTTCCGACACTTGGCCGTTGTTCTGCATGGCCTCTTCTCGATAGAATCCGTTTCACATCAGCTGGCAATGTCTGCGCTCCTCTATCTGCGCTTGATAGGTTTCGCAGCGGGAACGCTCGTGCACCTGTTCCTTGTGGTCCTGGTGGCCGGGTACCGCCGGCCGCGAGCGTTTGAGCGCGTGCTGTTTTTCCTGGCGCTCACCCTGTTTCTGTTCTATTCGGGCGCGCTGCTGGGCCTCAACGCAGAAATCTATTACGCCAGCCCGCCGCCGGCGACACTCACTTTTGCCGTCGTGCTGGTGGCCGCCGGGCTGGGGTTCCTTCCGCCGCTTCTGGTGCATCTCCACGCCGCCTACGGCGCCACTCTTGGCGAAGCTCGTTCGCCGGTCTGGATGAAGGCGCTGGTGTGCGCGGCCTATCTCCCGCTGGTGTATTTCGGCCCTTTCGCTTTCCCCAGGCTGCTGGAGACTCCTCCGCTTGCGTTCCTGTGGCCCGGCAGCCGGATCGGCGTTAGCTACGGACTCTGGCTGGCCGGCGCGATGTTGACGGCTGTCTTCTTCAACCGCCGGTTTACTCGCCAGGCCACCGAACCGAACGAGCGGCGTCTGCACCAGGCGCTGATCTATTTCTTTGCCGTTGGGGCCTTGATGGTTTTCTATACCTACGTTCTCGGAGGCCCGCGAGACCCCTCGTGGTCCGCGGGGCTGGGCACGGCGGTGATGCTTTCGTCGCTGTTCCCCAGCTCGCTGCTCGGCTATTTCATCCTGCGCTACAACTTCCTGCAGATCGGCGTGCAACGCAATTTGGTTTACGCTGTCTCGGCGGCATTTCTGGCGCTGCTTTATCTTGCAGTGGTGCGGCGCGTCGAAACCTGGCTCGAACCGGCGCTGCCGCCCGATGCCACGGCCAGCATCCTGCTCTTCGTGCTGGTGGTTTTCTTCGAGCCGCTCCAGCGGCGCGTCGGCCGGGCGCTCCACCGGACCTTTCGCATGGAAGTGGACCGGCTGCAGCGCCTGACATCTGAGATCCAGCAGGAAGCGCGCCGCGGCGACCTGGGCCGCCTGCTGGGCTTTGTCGAGGCGCGGGTCCGCGACGAGTTCGGCCTGTCGGCCGTGCGCATCCGGCTGCGTCGTGGCCCGCGCGCCGACACTCCCGCGCCGGTCCCCGGATCGCGCTCGATGCAGGCGTTCCCGCTCCGCAAGGACCGCGAAGAAGTCGGCGCGCTCGAGGCGAGTTCACTTGGCGCCGCGCTCTCCGGTGAAACCTATGCGGCGCTGGAATTCCTGGCCGAGCAGTTGCCCGCCACGCTTGACCTGTGCCGGCTGATCGAGGAAAAGCTGGCGCTCGAGCGCGAGCTCGCCGAGCGCGAGCGGCTGGCCTTGGTCGGCCAGATGGCCGCCAGTATCTCCCACAATCTTAAAAATCCGCTCGGCTCGATGAAGACGGTCCTCCAGGTGCAGCTTGAGAACCCGCAACTTCCCGAAGCGCTCCGCAAAGATTGCGAGATGGTGGTCGGCGAGATCGACCGGCTGAGCGCGAAACTCGGCCAACTGCTCCGTTACGCCAAGCCATCGCTCCGCGCCGGGGCAGCGCCGCAGGGTGTGGCCGCGCTGGCGCTGGCTGAGCAACTCGTAGCTCTGCTGCGCCACGAAGCCGAGCGCCGGCAGGTCCGCCTGGAGCTTGAGCGCGAGGCGGGCGAAACGCTTGTGCGCGGCTCGGAGGAGGCGCTGAGCGACGTGCTCTCGAACCTGGTCGTCAATGCCATCGAGGTCTTGCCCGCCGGCGGCCGGGTGCGCGTGCGTATCGCGCGGCGCGATGCCTGCCTGATCGTCGAGGTGACTGACGACGGCCCGGGCATCCCGGCGGAGTTCCGCGAGAAAATCTTTCAGCCGTTTTTTACCACCAAGCCCAGCGGCACAGGGCTGGGTCTGGCGATTGTCGAGCGGCGGCTGGCGGAGATGCAGGGAAACATCGCTTTGGAGACCCCGGTGCACCACGGCCGCGGGACGCGGTTCATTGTCACCTTGCCGATCGTGGATTGACGCTTTGTAGGGGCGCCCGCCGTGGCGGGCTGCGCCCAAAAAGGAATGGTGGAGATGAGAACAATCCTGATTGTTGACGACGAGCCTGCGGTGCGTTACGCCCTCTGCCGCGCGCTCGAGCACAAATACCGCATTGCCGAGGCCGCGACCTCAGCCGCGGCTCGCGAAGCCATCCCCCGCGAGCGCCCCGACGTGGTCTTGCTCGACGTGGTCATGCCCGGCGAGGACGGCCTCGCGCTGCTGCGCTGGATGCGCGAGCATGGGCACGAGCAGCCCGTTCTGGTCGTCTCGGCGCTCGATACCGCCCGCACCGCGGTCGAGGCGCTCAAGGGCGGTGCCGCCGATTATCTGGTGAAGGGCTTCGACGTCGAAGAGCTGCGCAAGCGCGTCGCGAACCTGGTGAAGCTGGTCGAGCTCGAGCAGGAAAACGAGCGCCTGCGGCGGCGGCTGGTCACCGAAGGCCAGTTCGGCCAGATGCTCGGCGCAAGCGCGGTGATGCGCCGCGCGTTCGAGCTGGCAGAGCGCGTGGCGGCTACCGATACGACGGTGTTGATCGTCGGCGAAAGCGGCAGCGGGAAAGACCTTCTCGCGCAGGAGCTCCACAATCGCTCGCCGCGCTCCGGCCGCGCCCTTGTGGCGGTGAACTGCGCGGCCCTGCCCGAAAACCTGATTGAATCGGAGCTATTCGGCTACGAAAAGGGCGCGTTCACCGGCGCGGCGCAGCAGAAGAAAGGCAAATTCGAGCTGGCCTCGGGCGGCACGCTCTTCCTCGACGAAATCGGCGACATGAATCCCGTGACCCAGGCCAAGGTGCTGCGCGCGCTCGAGAGCCGCACCATCGAGCGGCTGGGCGGGACCCAGCCCATCGAAGTGGATGTGCGCGTCATCAGCGCCACACACCGCAACCTTCCCGCGGAAATCGCCGCCGGGCGCTTTCGCGAAGACCTCTTCTACCGGCTGCGCGTCGTGACCCTCGAGCTGCCGCCTCTGCGCGCGCACAAGGAAGACATTCCCATGCTGGCGGAGGCGTTCCTGAAGCTGCATGCCGCGCACCACGGCCGCGCGGCGCGTCTCGGCCGGGAAGCGCTCGACGCTCTGGCGCGCTACGACTGGCCGGGAAACCTTCGCGAGCTCAAGAATGCCCTCGAACGCAGCCTCATCCTCGCTCGCGGGGAAGAGATTGGCCTCGCCGATCTGCCCGAGGAAATTGTCAGCGGCCAGCCGCTGACCGCGCTCACCGGCAAGGCCTGGGGTGCGGCCGCCGGCGCGCCGCTTTCCGAGCCGGACTTCCGCGAAGCCAAGCGCAAATTCGAGATCGCCTATCTGTGCCGCAAGCTCGAAGAGCACCGCTGGAACGTCTCCCGCACCGCCGCAGCCGTCGGCCTGCACCGGCAGAGCCTGCAGGAAAAGCTGCGCGAATTGGGCATCCACCGCCCCGGCAAGGGCTCCCACGCGCCTTGATATGTGTAGGGCGCTGCTTGCCGGGGGCTCAAACAGTGTTTTTCGGCGTCATTCCGAGCGAAGCGAGGAATCTGCTTTTCAGGTGAGTGCCCCATCCTTTGCGTTTGCCCTGAGTCCGTGGCGGACGAAGAATCACTCCGCCCAGAGCCTCGGCGGGTGTAGGGGCGCCCGCCACCGCGGGCTGCGCCCGCTGTGCTTAAGCCAACTTGGCGACCAGGCGGCGCGCGGCCAGAGAAAGCATCAGGCGAGTGATTCCGCTGAAGAGCATGCTCAGCCCCACAAGCGTGCCGATGAACCATTCGGTGCTCGATGGCCACGTCCTCCAAATCATGACGCCAAGGACCAGGGTGATGATTCCGTCGAATAGCAGCCAGCCCGAGCCCGGCATGGGGCGGAGCCGGAACGACAAGATAAGTTCCAAGACTCCTTCGGCAAACAGGTAGATCGCGAGTGCGAGCGTGAGTGACGCCAAGCCGGCCACAGGACGAAACAACAGGAAGGCACCAACGAAAACATAGAGAATGCCCAGCAGCAGCTCCCAGAGAACTCCGCCGGTGGTGCGCGTGTGCCAGGCAAACACCAGATGGGCCGCGCCGCTGAAAACAAGCAGCCAGGCGACCAATAAATTCACCGCGATTCCGGCTGCCTGAGGTACCGCGATAGCTAGAAAACCAGCCAGGATCATCAGGATGCTGAGCCCAATGGACCACCCCAGTGACTTTTTCACGATTGTGGCCGCAGATGTAGCGCTCATGACGCCTTCCTCTCTTAGGGCCCGAATTTCCGGTTTGGATCTCCGGCTTGCGCATCGTACGCTTCTCCTGCCCTGGACACAACGAACTTGGCCGGATGGCGCAGAGTGAGGCGCTGAGACCACTTGGTGCCGCACGGTTTTCAAGGGTGCGGGTATTGACTTTCCTTCCTGACCGCTTGCAGATTCTGTTTCCGATTCCCCGCAGCGCCAATCTTTTCGAATGCCTAATTTTCCCCGAAGAAAATGCGCAATGCGCGCAATCGACGCACCCGCCTCGTGGTAAAATGAATCGTAAATAGGTCATCGATGCGACTACTTTCCTGATCTTGAGTTGTTGCGCTGCGAAAATTCGGGAGGAGAACTTCTCCGCGAAGACAAATATGCCCGGCCCAAGCTTTGCACTTTCGATTCTTGACTCCGATTCTGCCTCCAGGCCGGAGATTTCTGCGCCCGACCACGCGAATCGTTTGGAAACGCAAACTCACCAAGAACGTCCGCCGGGGGAGATAACTCCTTTGGAATGCACTCTTACGAAAAACGGCCTCGTAAGTTCTATAGAATGCCCTGTTACAAGTTCATTGCACTTAAAGTCCCCTGGAATCAGGGCTTCATGGACGTTCGGAAGTGCAGAAGTGCTCTGGCGATCGGCTAAGGCCGTAACTCGTTTAGAATGCACTCTTACGAAGGCAATAATATACTTGACTAACCACCGGGATTCTGGTACGCTTTGAGCATGAAAAAGCCCAAGACACTCCAAGAAGCTATCCGATACTTCGGCGATGAGCAAGTCTGCATCGACACCATTGCCGCGATGCGCTGGCCGAATGGCCCTGTCTGCCCGAAGTGTGGCCACACAGAGCACTATTATCTGGCAACCCAGAAGCGATGGAAGTGTAAGAAA
>JBASRK010000230.1:0-17085 GCA_049273775.1 Candidatus Acidiferrales bacterium | reverse complement strand
GGCATCTTCCGCGCGCTCGTCCAGCCGGACCAGAGCGTCGCCCGCGGCACCTTGCTTGGCGTGCTCACCGACTTCTTCGGCAATCCCGTGCAGGAGGTCCGCTCGCCGTTTGCCGGAATCGTGCTCTACATTGTCGCCACGCCGCCGGTCAGCCAGGGCGAGCCGCTGGGCATGGTCGGACACATCAAGCCCGAATAACACGGCCGCGCCCGGCGACAGAAATTTGCCGGCGATGCTATACTTTTCCCGGCAGCCCCGCAGCGAGCGCGAGCTTCTGGCCAAATCTCACAGCGGAGAGGTGCTGGAGTGGCCGAACAGGGCTGCCTGCTAAGCAGTTACACCCCAAAAGGGTGTCGGGGGTTCGAATCCCCCCCTCTCCGCCATACATGCCGATGTAACGCCGCCCTTCAGGGCGGCACCAGCGGCTGTGCCGAGCTAAAGCTCGCCGCTACACATGCGCAAATAAGCAAGCCATGACCGATCCTCTCTCCAAGATTAAGCAAAAACTGGAAGAAGAGATCCAAACGCTCGAGCACGAGCTGAACCTCGAGCTGCCCAAGGAGTTGATGCGGGCCCGTGCGCACGGCGACCTGTCGGAGAACGCCGAGTTCAAGTACGCCAAGGAGCGCCAGGGCTATCTCTCGGCGCGCGTTGGGCAACTGAAGAAGCGCCTGGCGGACATGGCCATGCTCAACCTGAACAACCTGTCGCGAGACGCCGCCGGGTACGGCTCGCGCGTCTGGCTGCTCGATTTGCAAAAATCGGTCGAAGTGGAGTACAAGCTGGTGACGACCGAAGAGGCCGACGCCGCTCAGGGGCTGATCTCGACCACCTCGCCGATTGGCAAGGCGCTGCTCGGGCGTCGCGTCGGCGACGAGGTCAAGGTGCAGACGCCGGCCGGAACCAAAGAGTTTGAGTTGGTGCGCCTGAAAACCATCCACGAAGAACCGTAGCCCCGGGTGTTCGCCACCGGCGCCCGGGTCGGCCAGGAGGGAAAGACGTTGGGTGTGATGGGCCTCATCGGCATTCTAAGCTTCCTCGTTGGAGTCGCGCTGCTCTGGCAGGCCCGGAAGGAAATCCTCTATTGGCTGCAGGAGTTCTTCCGCATCCTGCGAGCCGAGTTTAGCCGCCATGGCGGCCTCACCGGCGAGGTCCGGCGCGCTCCGGCGAGCGCCTCTTCCGGCGTTGCAGGCTCTCATCGTCCCAGGCGCAGTAGAGGCGCCTTGCTCCTGCTGGGCGGCTTTACGCTGATCGTTCTCGGCCAGGTGCTGTTCATCCTCGGTCTCGCCTTTTAGAGTGAGCTTGCAGCCCCGCAGGAATCCCCGCTGCCCATGAAACCATCGCTGATCGTTCACGGCGGCGCCTGGAACATCCCGGACGAATCTGTCGAGGCCTGCCGCGCCGGTTGCCGGAAGGCGCTCGAGGCCGGCTGGGAGATACTCGCGCGCGGCGGCACGGCGCTGGACGCCGTGGAAGCAGCCATCGTCGTACTCGAAGACGACCCTATCTTCGACGCCGGCATCGGCTCGCACCTGAACCGCGACGGCCGCGTCGAACTCGACGCCATCCTCATGGACGGCGCAACGCTCCAGGCCGGCGCTGTCGCTGCCGTCGAGCGCGTCCGCAACCCCATTCGCCTGGCGCGCAAGCTGCTCGAATCGCGCGAGCACATGATGCTGGTTGGCGCCGGCGCCGAACAGTTTGCCGTGGAGCACGGCCTGGCGCTCTGCCGACCGGAGGAACTGGTCATCGAGCGCGAGCGCTCGGCCTGGTCCCGCTGCATCGGGGCTGCCGGTCACCAATCCCAATTCCACGTCGGGCACGAGCTTGGCACCGTCGGTGCCGTGGCGCTCGATCGCCAGGGCGGCTTGATCGCAGGCACCTCGACCGGCGGCACCTGCTGCAAACACCCGGGGCGCGTCGGCGATTCACCGCTAATTGGCTGCGGCTGCTACGCCGACGTGGAAGCCGGCGGGGTTTCCTGCACGGGCTGGGGCGAAGCCATCATGAAGATCGTCATGGCCAAGACCGCCGCCGACCTTCTCCGCGGCCCCGCTGTAGGGGCGCTGCTCGCTGCGCCCCTCTCGCCTCAGGCTGCCGCCGAAGCCTGCGTGCGCCTGCTCGCCGACCGCGTCGGCGGCCGCGGCGGGCTGATCCTGCTCGACCGCAACGGCCGCCCCGGCTTCGCGTTCAATACGCCCCGCATGGCCTATGGCTACCTCGCCGCTGACGGCTCCGTCGTCGTCTCGGTTTAGCTCGTCAGCAGCGCAACAACCTGCTGGCGCCCCGGCACGAACAGAAGTCCCGCCTCCGTCCCGGAACCATCAGCGGTGTCTGAGAAAACCGATTGAAAAGGCGACCATTGCAGGTGTTCAGGACTGGCGGAGGGCAGAAGAGAGTCGTTCAGACTATCGCGGAGAGGAAAATGCGCTGCAAGGGCCTCGGGTGGAGACAAACTGAGGCATAATCTTGGGCGCCGGAAGGTTAAAATGGAAATTCCAGCTAAGATCAATCTCTTTCGCCGATTGTAATAGGAGATGCATGGGCGCGCGTTGTCGAGATGCAGAATCGTAATCTATAGGAGGGGGAACAATGGCACGAGTTAGCAGTGGACTGAATGTACCCCCCGCTATGATGGTTACGCGGGCAAATCCTGGACCTAAGAAGGCTTTGCAAGGCGCATGGAAGGGGAAAAATCGTCCGAAAAACGATGCACCGTCCAGAGAGGAGCACTGTGGGATGCGGGTCGCGAAGCGAACACGATTGTGCGTCACGATTATGCTGCTAGTAGGTGCCGCTACACTGATTCTCGGTTGCGAGCGTGCGCGCAAACAGGCGGGTTCGGTGGCAGAAGCCCCGCAGGACGCAGCGACGCAGCAAGCCACCCTGAAAGCGCCGCCCATTCCTGAAGCGGGTCCGTTGGCCCGGCCCAAGTCCCTTCGACAGGTTGGCGTCCCCCACGCCGCGACTCGCGCGGCGATACCGCCAGACAATCCGCAGACCCCCGAGAAGATCGCCCTCGGCCAGAGACTGTTCTTCGATGGCCGCCTGTCGGCTGACGGGACCGTGGCTTGCAGTACTTGCCATAATCCCGCCCGCGCTTTCACCGACGGGAGGCCCGCTTCGATCGGTATCAAAGGCGGCGTCGGCCAGCGCAACGCGCCGACCATTCTGAACGCCCTCTACAACAAGACGCAGTTCTGGGACGGCCGCGCAAAGACGCTCGAGGAGCAGGCGGCGCTCCCGATCGTCAATCCGGTTGAGATGGGCCAGCCCAGCCTGGACGCTGCCGTGGCCCGGATCGCAGCCATCGGAGAATACATGCAGGCGTTCAGGCGCGTCTTCGGCCGCCCGCCCAACGGCCCCGACCTGCTGCGCGCCATCGCGTCCTACGAACGAACACAACTGTCGTTTGATTCTCCTTTCGATCACTTCATCGCCGGAGACAAGAACGCCATTGATGGCGCCGCCAAGCGCGGCTGGGAGCTCTTTAACACCCGTGCCGGGTGCAATAAATGCCATGCGTTGACGGTAGACAAGCGGGACGTCACGAACTTTACGGACAACGACTTTCACAACATCGGCATCGGCATCATCCGACACAACGTCGTCGCGCTGGCGCGCCAGGCCGAGCAGCTCATCAACTCGGGGGATACGGCGGCCATCGATCGCGCCGCCATCCAGACGGAGATGTCAGCGCTCGGCCGCTTTCTCATCTCCAAGAAAGAGCCCGATATCGCCTCCTTCAAGACACCGAACCTGCGCAACGTGCTGGTGACGGGGCCCTACTTTCACGACGGCTCGCAAGAGACCCTTTGGGATGTCAGCGACCACTACAACAAGGGCGACGGCTTGCAGAATCCCTATCTCGACCAAGACATCCAGCCGCTCGCCCTGACGGAAGGGGATATCGACGACCTGGTTGCGTTCCTCGCGTCGTTGACGAGCCCGGACTACAAGGAACAAGGGATCAAGGAGCTGGCGCGCCAGCGCGAGCTCTCCCGGACGAAGCGGCCTCAGCGCGATACGGCGAGGGCCTTCGGCCCGAAATCTCCCCCGCCCAAGCCGCCCGGCCCGTGATCAAGCGCGGCAGTCAAAGCGTGATCGGGCGCAGAACATCATCAACATAGCTTCGATTGTGACGGGCGGTGCTCCCCAGTTTGCACCGTGGTCGTCGGAGCGAACTATGTCGATGCCGCCGGTCCACGCTTCTTCGGAGTCCAAGGGACTGACCGCAAAAACATTGTCATACCATCTTGATCCAGGTAAGCGCCGTTATAATTTCCCTCCTCGTCTGACTCAGAGACTTTACATTGTAAGTTGAACGCATAATCTGACGAAAGGTTGGCTTCCGGCTAAGAGGGGTGCCTCGGAGAAAGTCTGCGAGCTGAATGACAAACGAAAGGAGAGAATTAAATGGCTGACAAACAGACGAAGCTGCCCGGTTTCTGGATCCAGGATCGGGGCCTGAGTTTCTTCCTTGCATTTCTGGTGCTCATGATTTTCTTTGTTCCCATGGTTCGCCTGTCACGGCCAGGGCGAGTCGCATTGGACCTCACTTTCGCGCTTATGCTCGTCTCTGGTGCAATCGCCACCATCCGCCAGCGGATTCTGATGTATCTCATCATCGCGCTGGCCATCCTGGAATTCACGGCGGACTTGATCGTCGAATTCAACCCCTCGGTCATCCACTGGGACTGGGATTCGGCGCTCAAGGTGTCCTGCATGGCCGTACTCGTGGTCATGACGCTGAAGCAGACGTTTCGCCCCGGCCCGGTTACTGTGCACCGGGTCATGGGCGCCGTCGCCGCCTATTTGCTGATCGGCGTCACCTGGGCGTTCGGTTACAAGCTGCTCTTGCAAGAGGTCCCTGACGCGATCCACTTCCAATCCTCCCTCGCTGGAATTCCCACAGGTGAACCGGTCCGTTTGATCTACTTCAGCTTTGCAACCCTCACGACCGTAGGTTACGGTGACGCGTATCCGGTACATCGCGTTGCGCGATCGCTGGCCATGGCGGAAGCGCTCATCGGGCAACTGTACCCCGCGATCCTGATCGCAACATTGGTCGGGATGGCGTTGCAGGCGCGGTCTAGCGCAGGGACTCACGGAAACTGAGTTCAAAAGGCCAACCTGGGTGCAAGTTGCATCTCACGGGAGCGCTGCAGGGTCGCCCCGACGGACCCAAGTGCTCGCCTCCTCGCCGCAGCCTCTTGTACGAGCAGCCCCCGGCCCGCCCCACGCACTTGGCGAAGGAAGCGCAGCCGATCGCAAATTCCGACGCTGTCGGAAAGGGTCAACGCCGGATCTAGCCTTACGAGATGAGTCTTTCCGTACACTTGACGGCTGCGGTAAAATAGTACGCAAAGCCCGCCAAGAGTTTTTTGCCACCCGGCTCGCTTTGCCCTGGTGCTCGATCCATGCGAATCGCTCTAAGTCCTTTGGAATGCACTGATACGAAAAACGCGCCCGCAACTCCTTTAGAATGCACTGATACAAAATCATTGGACTTAAACTCCTTTAGAATCCACTCTTACAAAAAAAGGGGGGAGTGGGGGTGTCGTCCGAAGGACTCTGAGGAACCTTTATCACTCTACTCAAGCGATTGCCGGGGTACGCGGGGCCGTGCTAGCATCCGGGTTTTCCCGGGTGCCGCCTGCGGCGCCTGAGAAAACGCGCAACAATTCCCGCCGATCCAGGGGACGCACATGAAAGCTTACGGCAGCCAATTCATCCGCAACGTCGGCATTGTAGGTCACGGCGACACCGGAAAGACGCAACTGGTGTCGTCGTTGCTCTTCACTGCCGGGATGATCAGCCGATTGCCCAGAGTTGCGGAAGGCAATACGGTCACCGACTGGGACGAAGAAGAAATTGCCCGCAAAATCACAATCAAGACCGGGCTGGCATTTGCCGAGTGGCTTGTCCCGGGCCAGAGCGAAAAGACCAAAATCAATTTCCTCGATACCCCGGGCTACACCACGTTTGTAAACGAGACGCGCGCCTCCCTGATTGCCGCCGATAGCGCGCTCATCCTGGTGGACCCCGTCGCCGGCGTGCAGGTGGTCACCGAGAAGGTCTGGGACTACGCCACCGAATACGACCTGCCCCGCGCCTTCGTAATCAATTGGATGGACCGCGAGCTGGCCAGCTTCGAGCGCGCCCTGGCGTCCATCCAGCAGGTGTTTGGCCGCAGCGTCGTTTCGCTGCAGCTCCCACTGGGCGAGGAGAAGGCTTTTCGCGGCGTGATTGATCTGATCTCCATGAAGACGCACGTCTATCAGTCCGATGGAGACGGCAAGGCCAAGGTCGAAGAGATTCCCGGCGAGCTCGCTGACGCCGCCAAGGAAGCTCATGAGAAGCTGGTCGAAATGGTCGCCGAGGGCGACGACAAGTTGATGGAGGAGTTTTTCGAGAAGGGCACGCTGCCGCCCGAGGACCTCACCCGCGGTTTGCGCGACGCGGTCCAGGCCAAGCGCATCTTCCCGGTTCTGCTCACCTCGGCGCTGCGCAATATCGGCAGCGCGACGCTTCTAGACGCGCTGGTGGAGCTTTTCCCGGGCCCCGCCGCCAAAGGCAAGGTGGCGGGCTACACGCAGCCGGACCGCAAGGGCGAAACCCTTGAGCGCAAGATCAGCGACACAGAGCCCGCGGCAATTTTCGTCTTCAAGACGATGGCCGACCCCTTTGCCGGGCGCATCAGCTACTTCAAGGTGATGTCGGGTGTGCTCAAGAACGACGCCACGCTGATGAACTTCAACCGTTCGACGCCGGAGCGGCTGCAGCACGTGCAGGTGATGCAGGGAAAAACCGCCACAGCGGTGTCCGAGCTCCATGCCGGCGATTTGGGCGCGGTGGCCAAGTTGAAAGAGACCCTCACCGGCGATACCCTGGGCGACAAGGCCGCGCCGATCTTCTTTCCGCCGCCGCGCATTGCTGAGCCCTCCATCACCTTCGCTATCGAGCCCAAGACGCGCGCCGACGAAGATCGCATCGGCCAGGCCATCCACAAGATCCTCGAAGAAGACCTCGCACTGCGCTTCTCCCGCGACCCGCAGACCAAGGAGTTCCTGCTCGCCGGCTCGGGCCAGCAGCACATCGAAGTCGTGGTGGCCAAGCTGCACAAGCGCTATCACGTGGACCTGACGCTCAAGCCCCCCAAGGTGCCCTACCGCGAAACCATCCGCGGCAAGGCCGATGCCGAAGGCAAGCACAAGAAACAGACTGGCGGGCACGGGCAGTTCGGCGTGTGTCGCGTCAAGATGGAGCCGCTGCCCCGGGGCGCCGGCTTCGAGTTCGTGGACGACATCTTCGGCGGCTCCATCCCCAAGAACTACATCCCCTCGGTGGAAAGAGGCATCCGCGACGCCGCCAGCCGCGGCTATCTGGCCGGCTTCCCGGTGGTGGACTTCCGCGCCATCCTCTACGACGGCAAATACCACGACGTGGACTCCTCCGACATGGCCTTCAAGATCGCCGGCTCGCTGGCCTTCAAGGAAGGCATGAAGCAGGCGCGGCCCGCGCTGATTGAGCCCATCATGAACGTCGAGGTGTACGCGCCCGACCAGTATTCCGGGGACATCATGGGCGACCTGAGCTCGCGCCGGGGGCGCATCAGCGGCAGCGAATCCCGCGGCATCGGCGTGATCGTGAAGGCCCAGGTGCCGCTGGCGGAGATGTTGAGCTACGCCACCGATCTCACCTCGATGACGCAGGGCCGCGCCAGCTACTCGATGGAGTTTTCCCACTACGATTTCGTGCCCAATGAGATCGCGGAGAAGGTCATCGCCCAGGCCAAAGCCGCCCGCGAAGGCGAGCCGGTGGAAGAGGAAGCCTGATTGCCTTTTCGTCCCCAGCGCGCCAATTTGGACGTTGTGTTGCGTTCGGTTGAGGAGACAATGGCGGTCCTATGACCAAGAAACCCGCGCGCGATTGGGGCGACGCCACCCGCGCCATCCACAGCGGCGAACCCAAACATGGCATCGCGGCCCCGGTGTCCACGCCGATTGCTCGCAGCTCGACCTTCACCTTTTCCAGCACTGCGGAGATGAAGCGCTGGGCCGAGGGCAAGAGCAAGGCGTACATTTACACCCGCTACGGTAATCCCACCCTGGCGGTGGCCGAAGCGCGGCTGGCCGAGCTCGAGCGCGGCGAGGCCGCCGTGGTCACGGCTTCGGGGATGGCCGCAATCTCCAGCGCGCTGCTGGCCGTATTGAAGGCCGGCGAGGAAGTGATCGCGACCCGGCAACTCTACGGCGGATCCTACCGGCTGATGCGCGACATCCTGCCGCGGTTCGGCATTCGCGTACGTCACGTGGAGGCGGACCTGGCGGGCGCCGCTCAACTGGTCAATTCGCGGACGCGTGCGCTCTACGTGGAAACCCCCACCAATCCCACCCTGCGGCTGGTGGACCTGCACAAGGCCGTGGAGCTGGCGCGGCGGCACAAGCTGCTCTCGCTGATTGACAACACCTTCGCGTCGCCGATCCTGCAGAAACCCCTGGCGATGGGGTTCGACCTGGCGCTGCACAGCGCCACCAAGTACCTGTCGGGCCATTCCGACCTGATTGCCGGCGCCGCCGTCGGCAGCCGCAAGCTGATTGACCAGGTCCGTCACATGGTGATCTACCTCGGCGGCTCGATGGACCCGGACGCGGCGTTCCTGCTCATGCGCGGCCTGAAGACACTCGACGTGCGCGTCCGCCGGCAGTGCGCGACGGCCATGACGGTGGCCAAATTCCTTGCCCGGCATCCCAAGGTTGCGCGCGTGCACTACCCCGGCCTGCCCTCACACCCGGACCACCGCTTGGCCAGGCGGCAGATGACCGGGTTCGGCTCGATGCTGGCGTTCGACCTGCGCGGGGGACTGCCCGCCGCCCGGCGCTTCTGCGACCGTGTGCGGGTTTTCTTGCTGGCTGCAAGCCTGGGCGGCGTCGAATCGCTGGTTGTCCTGCCCATCTACACCTCGCACTACCGCATGAGCCGTCAGGAGCTGACCTCCGCAGGCGTCGCTCCGGGCACGGTGCGGGTATCTGTCGGCCTCGAGGACCCCGAGGACTTGATCGCAGATTTGAAGCAGGCTCTTGCCTAGTACCCCGTGTTTTCATTACGATAACTTTAGTTTGCCTCTGCGGTTGACCCTGCCTGGGAGTGCCCCTAGGATGGGAGTAGGAGCTAACCCCTCGGCAGGGAATGGCGTCTTTGCTGAAAGCGCTGCCAAAGCCCCTTGACGCGCTGATGGATTGATGCAGGTCATGAAATCGCCGGAGATCAACTCGAAGGTGGGTGTCTCCCTGCTGGGAGTGGTTCTCCTGCTGAGCCTGGCCGGTTGCGAAGAGTCCGCCCGGCGCCCCGTCCAGGTTCGCCCACCGGAGAATCCGCTGTCTATCCAGCAGGCCATCGGCCCGTTGCCGGCAGACCCTCGCCGCGCCGGGGTTGTTCCATTCGGACTCCAGCCGCCCAACGGTGTCGAAACCTTGATTAAACAAGTCGAGGCCGTCTTCCAATCGGGCGAACAGAACTACAAGGCCGGGCATCTGGGCAAGGCCCGGCGCGACTTCGACCAGGCGGTGGACTGGCTGCTCTCGAGCGGGCTTAACCTGCAAGCCGATCCGCGACTCGAACAGCTCTACGATCGCATTGTGGACACCGTGCACGGCTACGAGATGATGGCTTTCCGCGAAGGCGACGGCTTCAGCGAGCAGAAGGCCGAACCGGCGCCGATTGACGAGATCGCGGAGATGAACGTTCCACCACCGGATAAACTGGACCCGCGATTGGGCGAACGGGCCGCGCAGGGGCTGGCTGCCGTCGCCCACGACCTTCCCCTGACAGTCAACGATTACGTCCTGTCGTACCTGAATTTCTTCCAGACGCCCCGTGGCCGGGCCATTGTCGAGCACGGCTTGCGGCGTTCGGGTCGCTATGGCGCAATGATCGCCCGCGTTTTGCGCGAAGAGGGCCTGCCGCAGGACCTGATCTACCTCGCGCAGGCGGAGAGCGCTTTCCAGCCGATGGCGCTTTCGCGCGCCGGGGCCCGCGGCATATGGCAGTTTATGGCCTATCGCGGCAGGGAATACGGTCTGCAGCGGAGCTGGTGGGTGGACGAGCGGCAAGACCCGGAGAAGGCCACGCGCGCCGCGGCGCGCCACCTGCGCGATCTCTACCAGATATTCGGCGATTGGTATCTGGCGATGGCCGCCTACAATTCCGGACCCGCCAATGTGGCGCACGCCATCGAGCGCACCGGCTATGCCGACTTCTGGGAGCTCTACAAACGCAATGCGTTGCCGCGGGAAACCAAGAACTATGTGCCCATCATCCTGGCCCTGATGCTGATGGCCAAGGACGCCAACCGCTACGGCCTGCAGGTCGAGCCTGAACCGCCCGTGCGGTCCGATGCGGTCAGACCCGGGCACCCGATCGATCTGCGCCTGGTGGCGGAAACCATTGAGGTGGAGCTGGACACGCTGCGCGCGCTCAATCCGCAGCTCCTGCACATGGTCACCCCCGCCGACCCGGAGTTCGAGTTGCATCTGCCCGAGGGCACTGCCGAGCGTTTCTACTCTGAGATTGCCGCTATTCCGCCGGAGAAGTGGGTGAGCTGGCGGCGCCACCGCGTCGAGGAGGGCGAGACGCTCAGCGCCATCGCGAACAGGTACCGCGTCACACCTAGCGCCATCGCTGATGCCAACGGGCTCGACGGCCGCACGCCGCTCAAGGTCGGCGACAAGCTGATCATCCCCGCAGCGGCTCGCCCGCAGCCCACGCTGGGAAAACTGGTGCGCTACCGCGTCCACCGTGGCGATACGCTCGATTCGATCGCCGAGCAGTTCGACGTCAGCGTGGCCGAATTGAAGAGATGGAATGGCCTGCGCAGCAACCGCGTCGGCCGCGGCACCAGCTTGCGCGTCTATCCCGGCGGCCGCACGCCTCCCAGCAACAGGCAATCGCGGTCAAAGGAGGTCGGAACCGAGAAGGCGCCCGCCGGCCGCGGCGCAACGGCAGAGATAGCCGCGACGCCAGCCGCGGAAAACGGGGGCGTCGTGCACCGCGTCAAACAGGGCGAGACGCTCTGGTCCATTGCCCTGGCCTACCGCACCACCGTGGAGGCGCTGCGCAGTGCCAACCGCTTCCTGTTCAGCCGCCAGCTTCAGCCGGGCGATCTGCTGATGATCCGGCCTTCACATTAGGCTCGGGACCCCCTTCGCGGCATTGTGGATAAACTCCTTGGATTCTGTTGGTTAGGCCGAAAGCTCTGTTGGTAGACGCCACTGGCAGCGACGTACTACAAACCAAACCCTTGTCGCCGCTGCCTTCGGCTTGACAAAGCAGAGAAACTGCGTTTATAAGCCCGCCATACGGGTAGCCACTGCGGACCCTTTCCTTAAGCGGCTGTTCCAGCGGAGGATGTGATGGCCTACGACAAGCACGATGACGGCGACGAGAACGAGCTCTCCCGCTACGAGGAAGAGGAAGAAACTGGCGGTGAGCGCGAGGAAGGCCTGGAAGAGGAAGGCGAAGAGGAGTTGGTCGTGGTCGAGCGCCCGGGCTACGAGGCCCCCGCCCCTCCGCCCTCCCTGCTGCCCGTAAAGCCAAAGCGCAAGAAGGCCAAGCCCACTCGGAAGAGGAAGCCACGAAAGGCCAGGAAAGCTAGAAAAACGAAGAAGGCGGGAAGATCAAAGAGAGCAAGAAAGGCGAAGCGGAGGAAGAAGAGCAGAGCTTCTGCCCGGCGGAGGAAGACGTCGAGGAAGCGCGGAAAGCGCCGCAAGAAGCGCTAGGCGCTGCGAGGATTCCGGGCCCGGGAGAGTTTCTCCCGGGCCCTCTTTTTTGGCGAGGTTCACTCCGCAGCCGGTGCACGGCTGCGCCGCCGGTGCGCGCAGCAACGAAGGTCAGCAGAGATCGCGCTAGTGCCGTTCCAACTATCCATGACTATCCTCAGCAGTTCAACCGGAGAGCATCTGCCGCAATGCGTTGTCGGAAACAGGCCTGCGTTCAGGCTCAACAAGTTGGAGCGGCACTATGTCTCGAGGGCGATGTGGGCGATGCGTCCGACGATTAGCTCTGCAGCGGTCTGCCCTACCTGGATCGGGAAGACTTCGACCGGGCAATCGGGATTGTGAGGGCGCAGGATGAGGGAGGTGCCGGCGAGCTCCACGTAACTGACCGCGCAACCGCCAGCCTTTCGCACGCCGTACATGTTGCGGTCGGTTTTGCGATATGGGCGCAGCGTCGTGTAGTGGCGATCGAGCAGGATCGTCGAACCCGGGCCCATCCGCGGCCACATGCTCATCCCATCCCGGGGATCCGTCCGGATCAGCACAAAGCGCGTCCAGGTCTTGCGCGAGGGTGCAGCCAGGTCGGCCCGGATGCGATTGAGGAAGCCGCGGCGGAACTTGACCAGCTCTTTCACTTCTTCGTTGACGACCACCTCGCTCGAGGCCGCCACACCGCCCTCGACCAGCGGCAATTCGGCGTACTCCTCTGCGGTGCTTGACGGCACCGCGGCGAAACGCGCCAGCTCGTGCGGGTTGAGCAGATCGTAGAGCGACAGCCCGATGGCTTTGAGCACGCGGTCGAGCGCGGTGAACTTCAACCCGCGCTTGCGATTCAGGAAGTTGGAGATATGGGCCTGCGTGAATCCAGTGCGGCGCGCCAGCTCCATACCCGTCAGCTCTCCGGCGTCGATCCGCTTGCGCAGTTCCTTGCGCAGGCCCTCCTGAAGAGCCACAAAACTCATAGGCTTTCACCCTATAACGTGAAGCTAATAAAGACAAGGCGAAAATTACGCGAAAGTAATAGGCAAAATCCGGCGCGCGTCGCGGCGGCCCCGGCAACGCACGCGGTGGGACGCGATCGGCGCGCTGCTCTCGCCCCTGGCGTGCGTCAAGATGGGTCGCGGCGTTCCCGCTTTGAAAACAATCCGCTTGCTGGTTGAATGACCCGTGGCTAGCATACCCGCCAATGCGGCTGGCGCTCGAGCATATCCGCCGGATGCGTGGAGGCGCGCAGGCTCATTTGATGAGGTGCGACGACAGCCATTATTATGTCGTCAAATTCCAGAACAACCCGCAACACCCGCGGGTTCTGGCCAACGAAATGCTGGGCACGCGTCTGGCAGCGCGGCTCGGATTGCCGACCACGCCGGTGGAAGTCATCGAAGTCCGTGAGGATTTGATCGCCGCTTCGGCGGACCTGGTGATGCAACTCGGCATGGGCCGCGCGTCCTGCCGGGCAGGTTTGCAATTCGGGTCGCGCTATCCGGGCGACCCGGCGCGGATGCCCGTGCTCGATTATCTGCCCGACGAGCCATTGCGCGAGGTGGAAAACCTCACCGATTTCGCCGGCATGCTGGTGTTCGACAAGTGGACCTGCAACACGAACGGCCGCCAGGCCATTTTTTTCCTCGAGCCGGGGCGCTCACGCTACCAGGCGATGATGATCGATCAAGGCTTTTGCTTCAACGCCGGCGAGTGGAATTTTCCCGACGCGCCGCTGCGTGGACTCTACGCCCGGCATCGGGTGTACGAGTCGGTTCGAGGGATGCAGTCGTTCGAGCCGTGGCTCGACCGTCTGGAAAGCCGCATCAACGCCGGCGTCCTGGACGAGGTGGCCAAGCAGATTCCGCCGGAGTGGTACAATCTGAAGCAGGACGCCCTTTTTCTCCTACTCGAGCAGCTCCTCCGGCGACGCAAGCGCGTGCGCGAGTGGATTCTGGAGGCGAAGGACTCTTACCGACAGCCATTTCCAAACTGGGAGTGAACCATGCCTGACCAAGCTTTACATGCCTGCGCTTACCGTGTGGTGCGCTATACGCCGAACTTGGTGCGCGACGAATGGGTCAATATCGGCGTCCTGATCCACGACCCCACGGCCAAACGTACACAGGTGCGCCTGATCGAGGAGCAGGGCGAGTTCGCCCGCATCCGCCGGCTGCATCCCAACGCCGACGAGCGGTTCCTCCGCGCCCTCCAGGCGGACTTCGAGGCGCAGCTCGACGCCCGCCAGCAGAACTGGGACGCCTACAATGCCGAACTCGACCGCACACTTTCCAACCTCGTGCAACTGAGCCCGCAGACCGGCGTGCTGACCGACAACATGGATGCGGAGCTCGACCGCATCTACGATGAGCGCGTGGCTCCGCAGCGCTACCGCGGTGTCGCTGCCGAGGCTGCCAACACGCGTGCGGGCATCCGTGCGCGAGCCTCGCAGACCTTCCGCCGCGCCGGGATCCTGCCGCGGATGGAGCGGGGCGTCCGCGTCGAGGAGTTCACCTATCCGGGTGACCCGCTGCGGCTCGACTACTCCTATCGCCGCAACGGCACGCGTGGCTTCGTGCACGCCCTGGCGCTTTCCCGCGACCCCGCTCAGGCCAAGGTGCTGGCGTTCACGGCCGAATCCATCCGGACGAAGCTCACCAATGCGGAGTTTGCCGCGGTAACGGAAACCGCGCCGCAGCCCGGCAATACGATCCACCAGTTTGTCGCCCGGTTACTCGAGGGGCAGGGCATTGAACTGGTTCCCCAGACCGGCCTTGAGGGATTTGCAAATCGCTTGCGGCCCACGATTCACTAAAGCGTCTTGACTTCGCAGTGGCAGAAGGGCTTCTGAAGCCGGTCGCTCAGTTCCTGCCCAATCTGTCAGGCTCTTAGCCGTTTCCAAAAAACAGGATTCCTCGCGCCTCAGATGGCCGATGTCGCTACTTTCTGTGTCGGGGCGGATGCGGACTCGTGACCTCTTTGTTTCGCCGCGCTTTCCCATCCGCTCTCGGGGTAGAGAAATGGAGAGGGTCTCTGAGGTTCTGCAATTCCCGGTAGTAATAGAGTGGGACAGGCTGTTTCCCCTTGATCCTCAGCCTCTTTAGAAATTCGATTTCCTGCTCGGTGGCAGTTCCGCTGAGGGAACTGTCATTCAGGAATTCTTTGAGCCCCGGCTCTTCCTCAGGTTGGTCGGGTTCCCTTTCCACGAAGTCGAATTTCTTCGGGTGCCCTGGGGCAAGCCTGCGGTTTAAGACAATTTCCATGCTAAAAGTCGCCAGGTCAATGTCCCAGGATTCAATCAGCGGATCCAGGAAGGAGACGCAGTTTTCAATCGACACATTGAAGACATTCGTGTCCAGAAACTCGAGAATAATGACCCGCATCTCTTCATAGCTTCGGCCGCTGAGTCGGGCCACCAGGTGCAGCCAGTTTTCACTTTCCAGTTCTTCTTTGGTGACTCTCTTGACCACGTCTAAAAGTTTCTGTGTGACGAGGCGTTCGAGTTCGCCGAAGGGCTGCTTCTCAAAAATGGCGCGTATCTGTTTTTCTTTGTCGGGTAAGCACTTGCGAAGAATCAACTCCCGAACTCCGGCAAACAAGGGCGCGGGCGGGTCCCCCAGGTTTCTCTTCAATTCTTCCTTGCGCTGGAGGTCCGCCAGCTTCGAGAGCTCTCCGCTCGGGAGCCTCAAGAATTTTCCCATCTTCTCATAAATATCTGTTCGGGCTGGCGCGGGGGGCAATTTCTTGCGAGTCAGCAGCTGGGAAATATAAGACTCGGTAACTTCGGCGGCGACCGCCAGATCCCTTTGCTCAAACCCCAACTCTTGCAGCCTCCGCTTGATCACTAGGGAAACATCCACTGGCGTCCCCTGTTTCGATTGACCGCTGTTGATTAATTTCTTGCGAAAGAATCTCAGATTTGGCTTGACAGGTCAAGTGAATTCACCTAATATAGTTAACGGACTGAGGGAGTCATAAGGTAATCTAAACTAACAGGGGTTATCTAGAAACCAGCCCTTGGCCATGACAACCAAGGAGGTTGACATGTTTGCACGCAAAGTGACCATGCATCTGAAGCCGAACAGTGTTGCGGAGTTTACCCAGAGACTGGAGAAGGAAGTCCTTCCCCTCCTTCGAAAGCAGAATGGCTTCCAGGACGAAATCACGTTTGTCGGCCCGGGGAAAATGGAAGCGTTCGGGATCAGTTTGTGGGATCGAGCAGAGAACGCGGAAGCTTACAACCGCGGGACCTATCCAGAAGTGGCGAAGATTCTGGCACGAGTGGTTGAGGGAACCCCTCAAGTTGAAACCTATGAGGTTTCCAACTCGACCTTCCACAAGATCGCCGCTACAGTAACAGCCTAAAGCAGGCAAGGCTTTAGATTTGAAAGGGGGCGGGCCAAATCCGCCCCTGCACGCTTCGTTTCATGAGGCCACCCTGCTGAAGCCCACAATTCAATAAGCGAACCTAGCGGGAGTGCCACAAGGGCTGACTTGCTTTCGGCCGTGGCTCCTTGGCAGGGCGCTACAGGACGCTTTCGTTCCAGTTTTCGAGCGCCGACTTCACTTTGCCCATGAACTGGTGCGCTACGGCGCCGTCCACGACGCGATGGTCGTAGCTCAGCGTCAGATAGACCATCGAGCGGATGGCAATGGCGTCATTGATCACCACGGGGCGTTTCTGGATGCTGCCGATGCCCAGGATGGCGACGTTGGGCTGGTTGATCACCGGCAGACCCATCAGCCCGCCAAAGACGCCCGGGTTGGTGATGGAAAACGTGCCCTCCTGCACCTCTTCTGGCTTGAGTTTTTTCGCGCGCGCGTGCTCGGCCAGGTCGTTGATGGCGCGCTGGATGCCGAGGAAATTCTTCTCGTCGGCGTTTTTTACCACCGGAACGATCAGGCCCCAGTCGAGCGCCACAGCGATGCCGATATTGCTCTCGTGGTGGAGCACGACGTTGGAGCCGTCGGCCGAAGCGTTCACCGTCGGGAAGGCGCGCAGCCCCTCGATGCAAGCGCGCACGAAAAACGGCATGAAGGTCAGCTTCGCCTCGTAGCGCTTCTCGAATTCGCCCTTCGACCGCTCGCGCACGTCGGCGATGCGCGTCATATCCGCTTCGTCGAGCGAATAGACGTGCGGCGAAACGCGCTTCGAGACCACCATATGCTCGGCGATGCGCTGGCGCATCACGCTCATGGGCTGCACTTCGTAGCGGCCGAAGTAGATTCGCTCCCGCGGCACGGCGTTTTCAAGCGACACGCGCGCCTGCGTTCCCGGAGCGATTGCCGCGGCGGGCGCAACTGGAGCCGTCGCCCCGGCCGGGGC
>JBASRK010000081.1:0-4208 GCA_049273775.1 Candidatus Acidiferrales bacterium | reverse complement strand
GGTGAAGATGCTTTGAACCACGAACGGTTGCCCATTCGGCACCATCAAAGGCGGATTTCCGCTACCGTCGTTCACCGGGTGGATCAATGCGGTCGCGGTGGCAAACATGCGATTGAAAATCCCGTTTACAGGGTCGTAGACAGTGTTTACGTCGGCTACTCGGCGATCGTGATTGACCGTAAGATTCTGAACGTGGCACGTTGTGCAGCCAAGCTGATTGAACACCTGTAAACCATGTTTTGCCCTGTCATCTTGTTGGGAAGTTCCCGGCTTGAAATAGTTAAGCAGGTAGAATTCGAGGTGATCCACCAGAGCAACGTCGATCTCATTGCCCTTTAGTGGATCCGGTGGCGGCGGAGCTTCGATTGCGTCCTGGGATCCGTCCAGCACCATGCCCGAGGGCGTTACCACTCTGCCCCCGGCGCTTGCAGCGGCCAAGTCCGGATCTACAGCCTCAAGGCCCATTTCTCCGTGCAGAGCACCCACAATGAACTCACGCATGGAAATTGTGCCGCCCTGAGCAAAAAAAGGACGAATTCGAAGGTCGGGGTCGACCCCCTGCACCTGGGAAGTGCTCACCGATCCATCGGGATTGCCAGTAATGGATCCGAAAGAGACGCTCTTCGTGACAAGCGGAAGAGTAACGGGTTGACCCCTCTGTCTTGCGCGGGCGATAGCCTGGCTACGAATCGCACGCAGGTCCGAGGTCATTTCATCGGCCAGCATCTCTCTGAGGCCCAAGCCGAACAGGTGCGGCGCATTTCGGCTGTCGGGCCGGGTAACCACGTCACCTCCTAAGCCGGCTGAGCCTCGGGGACGGCCATGGCAGGCAGCGCAGGAGTCAGCCAATCCAGCGCCAATTCCAATCGTCGTAGCGATGTTACCCACGCCGTCGTCGATGCCCGGACCTTGCCCCTGCGCCCTTGTAAATTTCCGCTGAAAAAGCTGACGACCACGACGAACGGAACGGAAAGCGTCGCGATTGATGATGAACAGCGAGGAGTCAGGAGTGTTAACGCTGCCGCGACTGGCACCGATCTCCTGTGTCAAGGACTTGTTAATCCCAGCGTTTATCGGGTTGGTCGCCTGGGTGTTATCTATCATCTGCGAATGCACCGGTAAAGCCAGGAGGGTCAGGGTTCCCGCACAAGCACACAGCACGAAAGTCGCCGAGATTTTCATGGTCGCGCCTCCTCGGAAGTCACCGCCCAGGGCCGGAGCGAACCGAATCAACCGTGCCCCGAGTTTACAGCTTCAGCCGTTCGCAGCCATGGATGCAACGTCAGAACGGGCAGTTCCCGGGCCTTTCAGCGTCAATCCGACGCCGATGCCCCCGCCGGCGGTGCTAAGGGTTTGGGACGCCCCGCCCGGGTTCGGGAAAAACACGCCGTTGGGGATGAAGGAGAATTTCTGTCCACTTGCCGCCGCAATGACCATTGCTGAGGCAGCGACGAGGCCGATCAGCATCATCGCGGCCCGCTGTACAAGCTCTCAAGCGTTTGCCCATGGCCTTCTCCTGACTCCCAACTCACCACAAACCGCTGAGGGCCAATTTCTCCAGGGCTAGGCGCAGTCTGGAGTTTGCGTGGCGTTGTGGCAATGCACTGAGGGTGATATCTCGGTGAGGTTACAGCCCATTGATTCTGAATGTCTTAGTTGCGGACGTGAGCGATGAAAGGACTTCTGCTACGCAGCTTGCCTCAGGAGGCCTATACTCTCCCTACGGAGCCATCCTATGCGGGACCTGCGGGCCAATGCTGCCAGGCTGCGTTTCGGCGTCTTTGAAGTCAATCTTTCCGCTCACGAGCTTCGCAAGCATGGCATTCGCATCAAGTTGCGCGGGCAGCCGTTTGACCTTCTGGCCATGCTGCTGGAAAAGCCGGGCGAGGTGGTCACCCGGGAAGAGATGCGCGCTCGCCTCTGGCAGGCCGACACCTTCGTAGACTTCGAACACAGCCTGAACACCGCGATCAAGAAACTCCGCGCCGCGCTCGGAGACTCCCCAGAGGACCCGCGCTATATCGAGACTCTTCCGCGCATCGGATACCGCTTCATTGCGCCGGTTCAGAGCGTGGCTCTCCCGGCATCACCAGACGTCGAAGCTGAATTGGAACTTGTGACGCAGCAATCGAAGCGGGCCGCCCTCGCTGCCGACCTGCTGCACCGTCCATTCACCTGGGGCGTGATCCTTTCGATCATCCTTCCTGTAGCGCTCCTGGGTTTCCTGGTTATTCGACGCTCCTGGCCTCGCTCCCAACCACAGCCGGGAAGAGCCATGCTGGCGGTACTTCCCTTCGAGAACCTCACCGGAAACGCAGCCGAGGATTACTTCAGCGACGGCCTGACCGAGGAAATGATCGCCCAACTCGGACGCCTCAATCCAGAGCGCCTCGGCGTGATCGCGCGTACCTCCGTCATGCACTACAAACACAGCCACGAGCAGTTGGAACAGATTGGCCGTGAACTAGGAGTTCAGTACGTGCTGGAGGGCAGCGTCCGACGCGATTCGAACAAAGTGCGAATCAACGCCCAGCTGATTCAAATGAGAGACCAAACCCAGATCTGGGCGCGGGAGTACGATCGCGACCTGAGCAACCTGTTGGCTCTTCAAGGCGAAATCGCCCAGGAAATTGCGGATGAGATTCAGACCACCCTCCACCAGGGCAAGCGCGTCGAGGCGGCCCACCAGCCCTCTTTTTCTCCGCAGGCCTACGTGGCTTATGATCTCTACTTGAAAGGCCGCTATTTTTGGAACAAGAGGACCGTGCAAGGATTTCAGCAGGCCGTCGAGTATTTTCAACAAGCCATCGCCAAAGACCCGAACTACGCCCGCGCTTATGCCGGCTTGGCAGATTCCTACGCCCTGATGAGCAGCTACCAGTTTGCTCCGCAAAACGAGCTCATGCCCAAAGCGGGCTCTGCGGCACTCCGGGCGCTGCAAATTGACGAAACCCTTGCGGAAGCCCACACGTCGCTGGCGTTGATTGCCGAGAACTACGATTACGACTGGCAGACCGCGGAGAAAGAATACCGGCGGGCCATCCAATTGGACCCCAACTACGCTACTGCCCACCAGTGGTACGCCGAGTGCCTTTCCTTTCAAGGGAGGTTCGATGAGGCGTTTGCCGAGAGCGAGCGCGCGCGGCAGCTCGATCCCCTATCGCTGATCATCGCCGTGGATCACGGCGCCATTCTGTACTTCTCGCGGCAATATGACCGCGCCATCGAACAATTCCGCACGGTGATCGAGATGGCCCCGATCTTCCCCCGGGTCAACATGGTGATCTATGCCTACGTGCAGGAAGGCCGGTTCGCAGAGGCGCTCGCCGACGTGGAGAACTGGCGGCAGCGCGATGAAGATACGCCCTGGACCTGGGCGGGGGAGGCTTACATCTATGGCCGCTGGGGCCAGCAGGCGCAGGCTCGGCGCGCGCTGGCGAAGTTGGAGCAGATCATCCGGCATCGGCAGACGGATCCGACGCAGATGCTCGTGTATGCTTACGTCGGCCTGGGAAAGAACGACGAGGCCATCGCTCTGCTCCAAAAGGCAGATGCGGAGCACTCCAACCTGGTCACCACGCTCAGAGTGGACCCAGTCTACGACCCGCTGCGCAGCGACCCCCGCTTCCAGGAGTTAATGCGCCGCGTCGGCCTGCCGCCGTAAAGCCCCCTCGCGTCAGAAGGATTCGGTTTCCGGACAGGTGGGATGGGCAAACGCCGGTCGTGCAAAATGTGAATGACTTGAGGGCGGGGTTGCGGATGCCCTTTTCAACGGCACGTTCATTCGGGCACCCAGAGGAGCCAGCCCACTCAGGCTGGCGCCGGGTCAAGAGTCTCATGCTAGTCCACATCCGGTGCGCCAGCAACGGTCGAGCTCGATCGCGCGGCGGGGGCACAGCCGGTCTGGGAAAAACGAAGGGCGTTCCGGGTTAGGGCGCCGGAACGCCCTTGCCGATCTCGACTGGGTGCCTCGGGACGGTTCAGGGGTGGCTGGTGGCACCCAGCCGCCTAGCGCACTATGAGTTGTTGCGGTCTGTCCTACAAGAAGTTGCGGCGGATTTCTGTGCCCGTCAAGGCACCGCCATCCGGCGCCGTAATCAGCGCCGAAGCTTGGTGCGAAGGCACCACTTGAGCTCGGGGCTGAGCTGAGTGATGGCCATCCCGTCCGTGACCAGAAACTTGCAGCTCAAGATTTCCCGGGACTGGTC
>JBASRK010000215.1:0-22314 GCA_049273775.1 Candidatus Acidiferrales bacterium | reverse complement strand
CTTCTTCGTCCGCAACCGCCACTATTTGAAGAGCGAGAACCGGCTGGAGTCGCTGGTGTCGCGCGAGTCCAGCTTCCTGTTCAATAACCTCTTGTTCCTGGTGGCTTGCTTCGCGGTGCTCTGGGGGACGCTCTTCCCCGTGCTTTCCGAAGCCGTGCAGGGCACCAAGGCCACGGTGGGCGCGCCCTTCTTCAACCGGGTGATGATCCCCATCGGACTGCTGCTGCTCTTCCTGACCGGCGTAGGCCCGCTGCTGGCCTGGCGGAGGACCTCGCTCGGCAGCCTGCGGCGCAATTTCGGCTGGCCGCTGCTGGGCGGCCTGGCTGCGGGTGCGGTGGCGTATCCGTTGGGCTTTCGCGATTTCTATGCGCTGGTCTGCGTGGTGCTGTCGGTGTTCGTTGCGCTGACCATCACCAGCGAATTCCTCCGCGGCGCCCTGGTGATCCGCGCCCGGGCTGGCGTCAACCTGTTCTCGGCCGTCGGGCAGCTCACCATGCGCAATACGCGCCGCTATGGCGGGTATGTCATCCATTTCGGCATGGTGCTGATCTTTGTCGGGCTTTCGGGCGCCGCATTCAACCAGGACAAGCAGATGGAAATGTCGCCCGGCTCGCGGATGGAGCTTGGCCCGTACTCGCTGGTCTGCCAGACGTTCACGTCGCGCCCGGAGCAGAACTACACCGCCGAGCGCGCCACCATTGAGGCCATCCGCAGCGGAAAGCAGACCATGATGCTCTATCCTGAGCGGCGGTTCTATCCCGCGAACGAGCAAGCCGGCACGATGGTCGCTATCTATTCCACGCTGAAAGAAGACCTCTACGTCGTGTACGCCGGCCGCAGCCCGGAGAACAGCCAGCCGGTTATCCATGCGTATCTCAACCCGCTGGTGAAATGGATCTGGCTGGGCGGGGTGATCGTCGTGCTCGGCACCGGCTTGGCCTTGCTGCCGAACCGCCAGGCGGTGCTGGTGGTTCGCGCCGCAGCGCAAACGGTTTCGGTGGGCGCAGCGCCGCAGCCGGTCACGGCACCTCTTCAGAGCTATGAAGGCCATGACTAGACATCGCCGCCTCATCCCGCTGCTCGCCCTCGCGCTTGCCACTTGGCTCTCCCCCGGCCCGGTCAACGCTCAGCAGACCGAACGCGCCAAGAAACTCGGCAAGCGCCTGATTTGCATGTGCGGCTGCAACCAGATCCTCACCGCCTGCAACCACGTGGGGTGCACCACATCCACAGCGATGCTGAAAAAACTCGATCAGGTGGTGGCACGCAACGAGCCCGACGACCTTACCCTGCAATCCTTCGTTCAGGAATATGGCGAAAGCGTCATGGCCGAGCCGCCGGCGAAGGGTTTCAATCGGCTGGCGTGGTACATTCCCGGCTTTGCATTCGCTGCGGGCCTGGCGGTTGTGCTTCTGGTGATCTCCCACTGGCGGCGCCGCATAACTCTGGCTACGGCCGAACCGGCCGGCGAGCGACTCTCCCCCGAGCTTTTGGCCCGCGCCCGCCGGCAGGCGGACGAGGAGACCGAGGACTAGCATGTTTGCGCAGAGCAATCTCTTGCCGGCTTCCATCGGAGGCATCTCGGGCTCCGATGGCGCCGTCCTGCTGGCGTGCCTGACGCTTGCGGCGGCGACCATGCTCTTTATCTTCTACATCGAGCCCGACCCCGCCGATTCCGCGCCGCACCGCACCCGTCTGGATCAGTTGCTCGAGCGGCGCGACGCCATCTACGAAAACCTCCGCGACCTCAAGTTCGAGCACCGCGCCGGCAAATTCTCCGAGCGCGACTTCGAAGAGACTCGACAAGCGCTCGAAACAGAAGCCGCCACAGTCCTGGCCGAAATCGAAGAAGTGACCGGTGGCCCGGCACGGCCGGCGCGCCCCGCCCAGGCAAAATCGCCCTCATGATACGCATCGTCTGCCAACTCGTTTGGCTCTGCCTGCTGGCGCTCCTCATGGCTGGCGCTGCCGCAGCCGGAACGCTTTCGGGAGTGGTGCGCAACGGCACCACCGGCGCGGCTGCGGCCGGCGTGGACGTTGTCCTCATTCAGCTCCAAGGGGGCATGGAAGCCGTCGCGAACAGGAAGTCCGACGCACAGGGCCGCTTCCGCTTCGAGCACCCCGCGCTCGGTCGGCAGCCCATGCTGGTGCGGGCCGTCTATCGCGGCGTCAACTTCCACCAGGCGGTGCCGCCCGGCCGCGACACGGCCGAAGTCGAAGTCTTCGAACCCACCGCAGACGCAAAGGTGCTGCAGGTCGCTTCTCGGCTGATCGTTCTTCAGCCAAACGGCGCGGTGCTGCTGGTCGGCGAGGAGTTCGCCGTGCTGAACCACTCGACGCCGCCTGCAGCCTATTACAAGGCGGACGGCAGCTTCGAGTTCCAGATCCCCGAGGGTGGGGAGCTGGCCCAGGTTTCGGCCTGGGGCCCCTCGGGGATGCCCGTGGTGCAGGGGACGATGGACCACGGCAGCCGCCGCTACTCCATTGCCTTCGCATTTCGCCCCGGTGAAAGCGGAGTCCGGCTCTCCTATCATGTGCCCTACACCGCAAATCAGGCCGTGCTCCGCGCAATGTCGCCGTATGCGGCGCAGCGCGTGCTCCTCATTGCTCCTCCGACCTTGCAGGTGGCGAGCACAAGCTTCCAGCCGGCAGGAACCGAGCAGGGATGGAGCGTGTACGCCCGCGAAGGCGTTCCGGCCGGCGCGCAGTTCGACATTGCCGTCTCCGGAACGGCGCCGCCACCTTCGGAGTCGGGCCCGCAGGGCCAGCCTGACGCACAGGGCCGCGACGCCGGTCGCTCGGCGCAGCCCGTGCAGGCGCTGCCCGGCCGGCTCGACAGCCTGAAGTGGGTTCTGGTGGGCGGTTTCGGGGCGCTGTTTGCCCTCGGCGTTGGTTTTCTCTGGCGGAGGCCCGCCGGCGCGACGAACGCACAGCCCGCAGCGAAAAATTCACAGCCGAACCGCCGCGGCGCATCTCGAGAGACCGATGCGGCGCTTTCCCAGGCCGCCGCGGAAGTGCATCGCGAAGTCAATCACAGCCTCGACCAGCTCAAGGAGACGCTCTTCCGGCTCGAATTGCGCCGCCAGGCCGGCACCATCTCCGAAGAAGAGTACGCCCGGGAACACGGCCGCGCCGAGAAGGTGTTGCGCGAATTGGTCAAGGGTTGAGCCAGGCCTCGTGGTGAGCTCCCGCACCAATTCAGGACTCAGCGTCGAATTCCACCAGGTCGAGAAGCGCTACGGCTCTCTGCTCGCCCTGCGCCAAGTGTCGCTCGCCGTTGTCACGGGAGAATTTGTCGCCCTGCTCGGGCCCAACGGCTCGGGGAAGACCACTCTGCTCAAGGTGGCGGCGCTGCTGGTGCGGCCCAGCTCGGGCCGGGTGGGGTTTCCCGGCGCAGCCGACGGCGATTCGGCGGCTCTGAAGCGCCGGATCGGTTTGGTCGCGCACAGCACGCTGCTTTACGACGAGCTGAGCGCCGAGGAGAATCTCACGCTGTTCGCACGGCTGTACGACCTTGACGAGGCGAGTGCACGCGTCCGCGACGCGCTCGATGCGGCGGGTCTCGCCAACCGCCGGAGAGATTTGGTGCGAACGTTTTCTCGCGGGATGCGCCAGCGCCTCGCGATTGCCCGCGCCCTGCTCGCGGGGCCCGGCCTGCTTTTGCTCGATGAGCCCGCCGCAGGGCTCGATACGCAGGGGCTCGAATGGCTGACCGCGACGCTCGGGCGCCTGCACCACTCGGGCTGCACCATCCTGATGAGCACGCACGGCCGGAACGAAACCTTGGCGCTCGCGACGCGCGCCGTTTTCCTGGAGGCGGGCGTTGTTACGCGGGACACCGGACCGGGGGGAGACCCGCGGAGAGCGCTCGAGCAGGAAGCCGCCGGGAGACCCGCGTGAGCCTGGTGCGTGCCGCGACCATCATCCTGGCCAAGGAGCTGCGCACCGAGTTCCGCACCCTGGAGCTCCTCCAGACGACGGTGGTATTTGTCCTGGTCGTCCTGGTGCTCTTCAGCTTCACGTTCGATCCCACGGCCTCTGAATCCCGCCGCTTCGGGCCAGGTCTGCTGTGGCTCGCGTTTTTGTTTGCCGGTTCGCTGATGTTGCATCCCTCGTTCACGCGCGAGCAGACCAATGAGACCCTCGCCGCGCTGCGACTCGCGCCTATCGAGCCTTTCGCCATCCTGCTCGGAAAGGTACTGGCCAATTTCCTGTTCCTGCTGCTGGCCGAGGTCCTGTTGCTGCCAATCTTTGCCGTGCTCTACAACGTCCACCTCGCTCCGGTGCTGGGCCGCTTGCTGTTGGTGCTGGTGCTGGGCACGCTCGGTTTGACGACCACGGGAACCGTGTTCTCAGCCATGGCCGCGCAGGCGCGCATGCGTGAGCTGCTGCTGCCGCTGCTGTTGCTGCCGGTCCTGACACCGGTGCTGATCGCGAGCGCCGAGGCCACCGCCGGCCTGCTCGGCGACCCGCCCGAGCTGCCCCGGATCTGGCTGGTTTTCCTCGTCGCGTTTGACGTCCTGTTTTTGACGGCCACCTGGCTTTTCGGCGAATATCTGTTGGAGGAATGAAGTGCCTCAGGGAATCCATGCAAAGTGGCTCCCCACCGCGGCTGTGGCGGCGCTGATTGGTCTGGCCGGCTACGCCGCGCTCTTTGTTGCGCCCATGGAGCGCACCATGGGCCTCATCCAACGGATTTTCTATTTTCATGTTCCGAGCGCCTGGACCGGGTTCGTCGCCTTCTTCCTCGTTTTTGTCTCGAGCATCGCCTATCTGTTTCGCCGCAGGCCGCAGTGGGACTGGCTGGCTGTCTCTGCGGGGGAGGTAGGAGTGGCATGCTTCACCGTCGTGCTGGTGACCGGCCCGATCTGGGCGAAGCCTGTCTGGGGCATCTGGTGGACCTGGGACGCCCGGCTGACCTCGACGTTTGTGCTCTGGGTGCTGTACGTCTCCTACTTGCTGCTGCGAACCCTGGTGGGCGACCCGGAGCGGCGCGCCATGGTCTCGGCGGTGTTTGGCATTTTTGCGTTCCTCGATGTGCCGTTGGTGTATCTCTCCATTTGGTTCTGGCGGACGCAGCATCCGCAGCCGGTCATCGGCGGCGGCGGGCTGGACAAGCGCATGTGGCCGGTCTTTTTGATTTGCTGGGCAGCCCTGCTGGCGTTGATGGTGCTTTTGGTCCGGCAACGCTACCGGCTCGAGGCCCTGCGCCACGAGGTACACGAGCTGGCCATCGACGTGGAGGTGCGCAGCGTCGAGCGAGCAACGGAGGTCCGATGAAAAACCTGCAAAGCCTGATGGCTGCGTATCTGTTCGTCTGGGGAATCTTTTTCGCTTACCACCTGACCGTGGCACGCCGATTGGCGCGCCTCCAGGACGAAGTGGAACGGCTTAAGGCCACGATGAAGCAAGTCTGACCGGTGGAAACGGAGCGGGCGTATAGCTATACGCCCTAGGATTCGGGAAAGCGTCGAATTGACCCAGCGCACCAGAGTCGGCGTTGTGCTGTTCCAGTTGGGTGGACCGGATTCGCCCGACGCCGTCAAACCGTTCCTCTACAATCTTTTCTGCGACCCGGACATCCTCCCGCTCGGCCCGTTTGGGGCCCTGACACGCAAGCCGCTGGCGCGATGGATTTCCCGGCGGCGCTCGAAAATTGTGGCGCACCACTATGACGAGATCGGCGGCCACTCTCCGATCCGGCTGTTGACCGAGCGTCAGGCGGAGCGGCTTGCAGAGGCACTGCACCCGCACGTGGAAGCCCGCGTTTTCGTGGCGATGCGCTATTGGCATCCGCTCACCGCTGAGGCAGCGCGCCAGATCAGTGGCTCGGCGCTCGATCACCTGGTCCTGCTGCCCCTCTACCCGCAATACTCCTTCGCCACGACTCGCAGCGGCCTGAAAGAATGGGGGCGCGTCTATGCGCCCAGCCGGCCGCCGGTGCCGGTGCACGTCATCGAGCATTTCTACAGCCATCCGCTCTACATCGAAGCGCTGGTGGAAAAGATCGCGGTCAGCCTGCGGCAGTTCGACCGCCCGGCCGATGTGCACTTGGTCTTCAGCGCGCACGGGCTGCCACTGAGTCTCATTGAGCGCGGCGACCCCTACCCGCGCCAGGTAGAGGGCACCGTGCGCCTAATCCTGGAGCGCGGCGCGCAGATTTCTGCCCGAGCGGGCGACCACGGCGCCTGGCCGGCCGCGCACGCCCTCTGCTACCAAAGTAAGGTCGGCCGGCAGAAGTGGCTCGAGCCTTCGCTCGCCGAAACCATCGAGCGGCTGGCGCGCGCTGGCGTCAAACAGATGCTTGTGGCGCCCATCGCGTTCGTCACCGAGCACATTGAAACGCTGCACGAGATCAATATCGAGGCCCGCGCCGAAGCGGAAAAGCTCGGCGTGGAGAAGTTCCGGATGATGCCGGCGGTCGGCGACTCCCCGCGGTTCATCGCCGCGCTCGCCGACCTGGTCCTCCGCGCTGTGGGTGTCGAGGCCCCTCGGGCGGCCCTTGCGGGGTGATCGCAGCGCCTGTCAACTTTTCCCAAATCGGCTTGACACCGCCCGGCGCGCGGCTTATAAAAGAGTGTTTTGGATGTTGCCCTTCTAAAGCTCTTCTTATCCGCGAGGTCGCACGCGCCCGTATGGCGGAGCACAGCGAAGCGAAGCCTGCTGAGACCACCAACGCTCCCGTCGCTCCTGCTGGGGCAGGGCAGCAAGCCCCGGCGAAATCCTCATCGGAGGGCAAGCCCGACGTCTCGCCCGACAAGATGCGCCGGCGCATCATCTGGACATGCATCTGGGGCTACCTGGGCGTCAACTTCCTGATGTTCCTGCGGTTCTTCTTTCCCCGCACGCTGTTTGAGCCGGAGGCCGTCTTTACGGTGGGTCATCCGGCGGATTTCAGCCTCGGCGTGGAGACCAAGTTTCAGAAGCAGTTTCGCATCTGGGTGGTGAAGGAGCCGGACAAGTTGTTTGTGATCTACGCCCGCTGCACGCATCTGGGCTGCACGCCCGACTGGAAAGAGAGCGAGAACAAGTTCAAGTGCCCGTGCCACGGCAGCGGTTACACCATGGAGGGGATCAACTTCGAGGGGCCGGCGCCGCGGCCGATGGACCGCTGCCACGTCGAGCTGGACGCCACCGGGCAGATCGTCGTGGATACCAGCCGGCTCTATGTCCGCGACCCCAGGGCCGGCCGCGATGAATTTGAAAACCCGGGCGCCTTATTGACCGTGTAACCAGGCGCCCGGTGCGGAGCGGAGTTCCTCCGCAGGGTTTCGACCACGGACCTGGTTCTGAGAGTAGCTGAGGGAGATTCGGATGCCGGAAGAAAACGGGGGCAACAAGCGCACCGGCCTGCTGGATAAAGTCCAGGAAGACGCCAAGGCGTTCAAGGAATTCATCCAGAAGAAGGGCAAGGAGGAGCTGGAGGGCCTGAAAGAGCCGGATAAGACGCAGCTCTTCCGCTCGATTTTCCGCGTCAAGCACGACGAGACGCCCCGCAACCGCGCCCTGAGCGTTCTGACCAACGTCTTCTTCCATCTCCACCCGGCCAAGATCAATCGCGACGCCGTGCGCTACAGCTATACCTGGGGTATGGGCGGCATCACCTTCTACCTGTTCATCGTGCTGACCTTCACCGGTGTGCTGCTGATGTTTTACTACCACCCCAGCAAGATTCAGGCGTTCCGCGACATCCTGTACCTGGAAAACGACGTGCCGTTCGGCAAGCTGTTGCGCAACATGCACCGCTGGGCGGCGCACTTGATGATCATCGCCGTGTGGCTGCACATGTTCCGCGTCTTTCTGACCGGGTCATACAAGCGTCCGCGGGAGTTCAATTGGTGCATCGGCGTGCTGCTGATGGTGCTCACGCTGCTGCTTTCGTTCACCGGCTACCTCCTCCCGGACGACCAGTTGGGCTTTTGGGCGGTCACGGTGGGCACCAACATGGCGCGCGCCACGCCGCTCCTGGGTCACGAAGGCCCGTTCGGGGCGCAGCTCGGCATGACGCCCTATAATGACGTGCGCTTCGCCCTGCTGGGCGGCTCGATTGTGGACGCGAACGCCCTGCTCCGCGCCTACATCTGGCATTGCATCGCCATCCCGCTGATTGCCGCCATCTTTATGGGCTTGCACTTCTGGCGGGTACGCAAGGACGGTGGCATCTCCGGCCCCGCGCCGGTGATGCTCGAATCGGAGATCAAGGAAGAGAAGGGCCCGCGGCCGGTGATCATGAAGCCGAGCGGCATGCGCTGAGTTTTTAGTAGGGCAGGTATTCCTGCCTGCAGATATTGGCCGGCCTTGGGCCAGGGATTCGTAGCGGCGCACATCCGGGGGGACGGAGGCAGTCATCCATGGGGGCAGATTGGCATCAAGTCTGGGAGATTGTTTCGCAGCCGGACAATGTGCCGATTGTCGCACTGCTGTTCCTGGTGCCGTTCTACGTCTGGTACGCCTTCCGGCAGGCTTTCGCCACCGATCGCCTGATCGTGCAGCTCGAAGCCGACCCGCAGCTCGCGAAGTCGCATCACCGGAAAGTTTTCCCCTGGAAGGCCGGCTGGGACCGGGAAGTGCACGTTTGGCCCTACCTGATGCGCATCGAGTTCCTGGCGGCCATCATCGTCACGGTGATCCTGATGGTCTGGTCCATCACCCTGAACGCCCCGCTCGAGGAGCCGGCCAATCCCAATCTGACGATGAACCCGGCCAAGGCGCCCTGGTACTTCCTCGGCCTGCAGGAGATGCTGGTCTATTACGATCCGTGGATCGCCGGCGTGGTGATGCCAACTCTGATCATCCTCGGCCTGATGGCCATCCCCTACATTGATGCTAATCCTCTCGGCAACGGTTATTACACCTATCGGCAGCGCCGCTTTGCCATTTGGACGTTTCTGTTCGGGTTTTTGTTCCTCTGGGTGCTGATGATTGTCATCGGGACGTTCATCCGCGGCCCGGGATGGATGTGGTTCTGGCCGTCGCAGACCTGGGACCACAACCGCCTGGAGTTTGCGGTGAACCGCAACTTGGACCAGGTCTTCGGCATTGATGGCTCCTGGCTGGCGCATGTGCTGCCGCAGAGCTGGAAGGGGTCGGCGCCGATTATTGCGCGGGGGATCTTCGGCGTTTTTCCGCTGGCGTTGTACTTCATCCTCGCCACCTTCCTGATCCACCGCATCTGTATGCTGACTGACTTCAGCCGGAAGATCTATCAGCGGATGACGCTGACGCAGATTGTGACCGTGCAGTTACTGTTGGTCCTGATGTTGAGCCTGCCGGTGAAAATCCTGCTCCGGCTGGTATTGCGCATCAAGTATGTCTGGGTGACGCCGTGGTTCAGCATCTGAGCGCACCCGAAGCTTTGCGCGAGGAGACCCTGGGTGCCTGAGACCCGCTCCGACGACCCCATTCAGACTAGCTCGCTGAGTCTCGCCTTATTGCTCTCGGCGTTTCTGCTGCTGCTGACCGTCGCCTGGTCGCTCTACGACGAATTCTACGGCCTGCGCCCGTGGCGCTCCTATCAGCGCGAGTTTGCCAAAGTGTATGCCGGCTACCTCAAGAAGACGATTCCCCAGCAGCGCAACCGGGAAAAGGACATCCGGGCGTCCGCGGATTATCAGAAGCTCGACCAGCAGGTGAAGGCCGCCGAGGAAGCCGCCAAGCCGCGCCTCCGGGAGATCGACCGGGAGTCGAACTATGTTGACAGCCGGCTGGCGGCGCTCACCGACACGTTCCAGGAAGCCCGTGGAAAAGTTACCTCGCTCGTCTACAACATGGAGCTTGCGCCGCTCGGCTCGAGTGCCCGGAAGAGCCGGATGAACAGCGTCGAAGAGGCCAAGCGAGAGATCTACAAGGTTAGCCTGCCCACCAAGGACGGAAAGACCGAAAACCTGAGGATGACCTACGACCAGCTCGAAGCGGAGTTCAACAGCCTCAAGGCGCGAAAGGCACAACTGGTCGCCGAGCAGGGAGAGGTCTTGCGTCCGATCAAAGATCTGCGGGAGCAGCACGACACCTACTTCAAGGAAAAAATGGAGGGGCTGACCGCCGAGCAGTTGAACGGGTTGCTGAACGCGGTGAACCACCTGGACATTGATATCCGGCAGATCAACGTCAATCCGGCAAACCCCACCATCAATAACTTCGGCTCCGGCGGCCTGGTGGACCGCTGCCAGTCGTGCCACTTGGGCATGGACACGAAGCTGGTTCCCCTGAGCATGGCGCTCACGAGCGCCGATCTTGGAGCTACGAAGAGCAAGAACGCTCCGTTCTCGAGCCACCCGGCCGTTGATCTGCTGAAAATCCACGACCCTGAGAAATTCGGCTGCTCGCCGTGCCACGGCGGCAACGGCCGGGCTCTCGACAGCGTTGAGAGAGGCCACGGCCGCTATGAGCACTGGCTCTGGCCTCTCTATTACCGGGAAAACTATCAGGCTGGCTGCCAGCAGTGCCACGTTTCCGACATGTTGACCGAACAGGCGCCCGTGCTCAATCGCGGCAAGGACCTCTTCCGCAGCCGCGGCTGCATCGGCTGCCACAAGTTTGAAGGCTTCGACGACCAGGGCGAACAACTACTCGCCACCCGCCAGGCCATCCGCCAGCTCGAGCAGGAGAAGAAAGACGACGAGCTCGAAATCCCGCGGCTGAACAAGGCCGCCGACGCCGCCCCGGACAATGAGACCGCTCAGCGGCTCAATGCCCAGGCCACCAACCTGACCGTCACCATCAGCAGCATTGATGCGCGCGTCGAGCAGCTCGAACAAAAGACCTCCAGCCTGTTCCGCGAAGAAAAGAAGGTCGGCCCCAGCTTGAAAGAAGTGCGCATGAAGCTGCGCAAGGAGTGGATTCCTCATTGGCTAGGTCACACGCACGAGTTCCGCCCCACCACCAAGATGCCGCAGTTCCGTCTGCAACAGGACGAGATCCAGGCTATCGCCGCCTTCATCTGGCAGTCGGGCGTTCCGGGCCCGGCGCTCCCGAACCAGGCCTCCGGCAATGCCGCCCGCGGCAGGGAATTCGTGGAGACTCGCGGCTGCATGGCCTGCCATGCGATTGGCGAGGGCACGAGTGCCGTCGGCGGCGACTTTGCGGCGAACCTCAGCCGCGTCGGCGAGAAGGCGGCGTACGAATACCTGGTCCGCTGGGTGCACAACCCTCGCGAGCGGACGCGACCCTACTGCCCGTTTGAGAAGCGTGACCTGGGGCCGGAGGACTACGCCAAGCACGGCTTGCCGTATGTCTTCGACCTCGATCACTCGCGCTGCCCGAACGACGGCCACCAGCTCCAGGTGCAACAGCCCACCGTGATGCCCAGCCTGCGGCTCACCTGGGAAGAGGCGCGCGACATCGCCAGCTATCTGATCACTCTGAAGCGCCCGAACGCCTCCTACGAGGCGGCCGCCTTTATGGACGACTCCAACCTGAAAGAGCGCGGCCGCGCCCTTGTACGCAATTACGGCTGTGCCGGATGCCACGAGATTGGCGGCTTCGAGGAAGAGCCGCGCATCGGCACCGAACTCACCACCGAGGGCAGCAAGCCGACTGAGCGGCTGGACTTTGCGCTGCTGACTGAAGATGCCAAGCGCGGCATCCTCCCCGACGGCAGCAGGTCGCCGCGAGGCTCTTGGTACGACCAGAAAGGCTTTTTCGAGGTCAAGCTTGCCAACCCGGCCACGTTCGACAAGAACAAGTTCAAGCCCAATCCGCTCGAGCGCTTGAAGATGCCCAAGCCCAATGTCACCCCGGCCGACATCACCGCACTGACCACCTTCCTGTTGGGCAGCGTGGATGCGCTGTTGCCGACGGAATATATGTATCGGCCGCGGGACACGCGCCGCGACATCCAGGAAGGCTGGTGGATCGTCACCAAGTACAATTGCATGGGCTGCCACCAAGTCCACATCGGCCAGCAGTCCGTGCTGCAAAACCTCCCACCGTATCAGGCGGAGAACAAGATCAAACTGCCGCCGCCGTTAATCGGAGAAGGTGCCCGGGTGGATCCCAACTGGCTGGCGCACTTTCTGGAAAACCCGGCGTTGAGCAAGACGGATCTGAACCGGAACGGTGTGCGGTCGTATCTCCAGGTGCGCATGCCCACGTTCAGTTTCTCGGATGATGAGATCCAGAAGCTTGTACGATTCTTTGCGGGGCTGAGCTCACAGGCGCAGCCCTACTTGCCGCCGAAGCTCGAGGCGCTGACGGAAGCCGAACGGGCCATGGCGCGCCAGCTCTTCACCAGCCCGGGCGCGCCTTGCCTGAAGTGCCATGCCACTGGCAACCTGGCGCACGACAAAAACGCCTCGGCACCTAACTTCCTGCTCACCCGCGAGCGATTGAAGCCTGCCTGGACGGTTCGCTGGATCACCGACCCGGCGAAAATCGCTCCCGGCACGGCCATGCCCTCGGGGTTGTTTCGCAGGGAAGGGGACCGCTGGATCTTTAACGGGCCGTTGCCGGCGAGCTTCACTGGCTTCACGAAGGATCACGCCGACTTGTTGGTGCGCTATATGTTCCAGTTGACGCCGGAGGAGCAGCGCATGCTCCTCGGCCGCACGCCTGCCGGGCTAGCGGGCTCGGGGCACTAGTCGTGGCGGGAACCGGTCGAATCGTTTTTCTATGGCTCGGCAATTGTGAGCCAATAAAAGGAGGAAGCACTTAAATGAGAGTCCAATATGCACTGTTCGTTGTTCTCGCAGCAGCTCTGGCGATTTCAGTGGTGGGCTGCGGGAAGAAAGAATCACCGGAGAGTGCTCCGCCGGCTGCCACGGGTACGGCACCCGCTGCAACGCCGATTGACACGGCCACGGCGGGGTCGGTCGAAGGCATCGTGAAACTCGATGGCCCGGCGCCCAAGGGCAAAAAGATCAATATGGCAGCCGAGCCAAGCTGCGCCGCGGCGCACTCCACGCCGGCGACCGATGAGGAAGTGGTGGTCGGCGAGAGCGGCGGGCTGGGCAACGTGATCGTCTATGTCAAAGAAGGCCTCGGCGGCCGCGCCTTTGAGACGCCCAAGTCCGCGGTCACCATGGACCAGAAGGGCTGCATGTACAGCCCGCGAGTGGTCGGGCTGCAGGCCGGCCAGACATTCGAAGTCCGCAACGACGACAAGGCCACCCACAACATCCATCCGGTGCCCAGGGTCAACCGCGAATGGAATAAGTCTCAGCCGCCCGGTGCTCCTGCCATCGCCGAGACGTTTGCCCGCGAGGAAGTGGCCATCCCGGTGAAGTGCAACGTTCACCCGTGGATGAAGAGCTACATCGCCGTGTTCAAGAGCCCCTACTTCCAGGTCACGGGCACAAGCGGCAGCTTCTCGTTGAAGAACCTGCCGCCGGGCACCTACACCATCGAGGCCTGGCACGAGAAGTACGGCACCACCTCGCAGACGGTCACCATCGGACCCAAGGAGTCGAAGACTATCAATTTCGTCTTCAAGGCCGCCGCGGGCGATTAGGCGGATGGTGGCTCGTGTTTCGTTTTGTAGGGTTGCAGGGGCGCCCGCCGCGGCGGGCGCCCCTGCCATTCTGAACCGTGACCATTAATCAAGATTCCGTGGCTTTGCATCGCTTCGCCGTTTTCACGGCGGCTTGCACATTTCTGTTGCTTGTAGCCGGCGCGCTCGTCACCTCAAACGATGCGGGCTTGGCGGTGCCCGACTGGCCTCTTTCCTACGGCTCGGTGGCCCCGCCGATGGTCGGCGGCATCTTCTACGAGCACAGCCATCGAGTGATGGCGACCTTCGTCGGCATCCTGACGATTGTCCTCGCCGTGTGGCTCTGGCGGAGCGAGCCGCGCCGCTGGGTGCGGCGCCTGGGGCTCATTGCGCTGGGCGCAGTGATTGCTCAGGGTGTGCTCGGCGCCCTTACGGTGGTCTTCTTTCTGCCCGTCCCGATTTCGGTAGCTCACGCCTGTCTGGGACAGATTTTCTTCGGCGCCATCGCCGGCCTCGCGCTGTTCACCAGCCAATGGTGGCAAAGCGCGCTGCCCCGGATGGCGGATGCAGGCTCGCCGCGCCTCCGCTCGCTCACGGTCTGGACCGTCGCAGCGATATTTGTACAACTGATGCTGGGCGCGGCGTTCCGCCATAAGGGCTTCGGCATTGTGCCGCACCTGGCAGGCGCTGCGGTCGTGACCCTTTTGGTCTTCTGGACCGCCGGCGCAGCTCGTCGGCGCTATCGCAACGACGCTGTGCTCGGCCGGTGCCGCCGACTGCTGCATGCGCTGATTGGCTTGCAATTATTGCTGGGTGGCGCGGCCTGGTGGTCACGCCTGGTGGCGCGAGCGTTCCCGCAGCCCATCCCGGTGATGGTTTGGCTGACGGTGGCGCACACTGTCGTCGGCGCGCTCGCGCTGGCTGCTGCCGTGCTGACGGCGCTGGTCTGCTTCCGCATCCTCCAACCCGTCGAGCAAGCGGCTCTGGCTGCGCGCCCGGAACAGGCAGCCCTGTGAGGTCGGCTTGAGCACCATTCGCACGGCAATCATTCCGGCGCTGTCGCGCCCGGCGGCGTACTTGGCGCTGACGAAGCCCGACGTGTCGTTCCTCGTTGTGATGACGACAGCGGCCGGATTCTATCTGGGTGCGCGAGACCCGCTCGACCTGCTGCGCCTGGCGCATACCGTGTTCGGCACGACGCTGGTGGCTGCGGGCGCCTCCGCGCTCAACCACTATTTCGAGCGCGCCTCTGACGCCCGCATGCGGCGCACCGCCGCTCGCCCGCTGCCCAGCGGCGCGCTCCAGCCCGCTGAGGCGCTGCGGTTTGGTGCGGGCCTGGTCGCGGCGGGCACGATCTATCTCGCGCTGGCTGCGGGCGCGCTGGCAAGCCTCCTGGCCCTGGCCACCTGCGTTTCTTACCTCGCGGCGTACACTCCGCTCAAGAAGCGCACGACGCTGGCGACGTTGGTCGGGGCGTTTCCCGGCGCAGTGCCTCCGCTGATCGGCTGGGCCGCCGCGCGCGGATCTCTTTCGCTTGAGGCCTGGATCCTCTACGCTATTCTGTTCCTCTGGCAGTTTCCGCATTTTCTGGCCATTGCCTGGATGTACCGCGAAGACTACTCTCGGGCCGGCATCCGCATGCTGTCGGTAGTGGACCGCAGCGGCGCGGCCACATTCAGGCAGATCCTGTTGACGGCGCTGGCGCTGCTGCCCGTGAGCCTGCTCCCGGCAGTCGTCGGGCTGGCAGGGGTGCGTTATTTCTTTGGCGCGCTGGTCCTCGGGCTGGGGCTGGTGCAGGTGTGCCTGTGGGCGGCGCGCTCGAAGTCCAACGTGCGCGCCAAGTGGCTGATGCACGCCACCGTACTGCACCTCCCGTTGCTGCTGGGTCTGATGGTGCTTGATAAGGTCGGGCGCTAGATGAGTGTTTCGCGGGGCATTCTGGGGCTGGTGGCTATCTGTGCAGTGATCGTGTTGCTCGCGCTGGCAGGACTGGTACTTGCCTTTGCGACGCAACTCGAGTTCAGCATTGATGGCCTGCTGCTTCTTGCCGTCTGTCTGATGATGGGCGGCATCTTTTCGCTGATGCTCCTGCTGCTGGCGAAAGAAGCAGGCTGGCTGGCCTGGCTGCCGTTTCCGCGGAAGAAGCCGGCCGCGCAGGCTGCTGCCGCAAACCCCGCAAATCCCGGCGCCGGGCAGGGAAAGTAGCCCCGACCTGTGCTCTCTCATGCTGCTCTGAACGCCATCCTGAACGCTTCGAGCGCCGTCCTGCTCAGCACCGGCTACTGGATGATTCGCCGCGGGCGCGTCCTGGCGCACAAGTCCTGTATGGGCCTTGCGTTTCTCTCGTCAACGGCTTTTCTCGTGTCCTATTTGCTCTATCACGCCCGGGTGGGCTCGGTGGCATTTCGCGGGCAAGGCTGGATCCGGCCGGTCTATTTCACGCTGCTCGCCTCGCACACGATCTTGGCGGTCGCGATTGTTCCGCTCGCAGTGATTACGCTCTCTCGGGCACTGCGGGAACAGTTTGACCGTCACAAACGGATCGCCCGATGGACGCTGCCGTTGTGGCTGTATGTCTCGGTCACAGGCGTGGTCATCTACTTCTTGCTGTATCATCTCTACGCCGCACCCGCCGGATCATGAGTTCGATCCCTCCTCAACTGCCCGCCACTGAAATCCGCGCCCCAGCCGGCGCCGTCCGCCGCCGCTGGTTGTACCTCATCTTGATCGTCACGCTCCTGTTTGTGCTGATGCCGTTCCTGTTCTGGCAGGCTACGTGGTTCGGCCGGCCGCTCACCGATGCGCAAATCAAAAAGAACCTGGCCGACAGCGAGCACCCTCGCAAGGTGCAGCACGCGCTCTCGCAGATTGCCGACCGCATGGTCAGTCGCGATCCCAGCGTCCGGGTTTCGGCGCGTCGTTGGTACCCACAGGTGATCGCGCTCTCGGCAAGCCCCATCGAGGAACTGCGCTTAACCGCCGCCTGGGTGATGGGTCAGGACAACAGCGTGGCGGAGTTCCACCAGGCGCTTCTACCTCTCCTCGCCGACCCCCACCCGATGGTCCGGCGAAACGCCGCGCTCGCTCTGGTGCGCTTCGGGGACGCCGCGGGTCGCCTCGTCATCCTCAGCATGCTCGAACCCTATACGGTTCTCGCCCCGCAGGGCGGCACGCTCACCCAGCGGCTCAAAGCCGGCGACGTGCTCAATCCCGGCACGCTGCTCGGCCGGATCGAGCAGGGCAATAAGAAGATTGAGATCCGCTCCCAAGTCCCCGGCACGCTCGACCGCTGGCTCTCGACTGACGGTGCGAACGTTTCCCGGGACGACGCGTTGATGTTGATTTCACCGAGCTCAGAAATTGGCTGGGAGGCGCTGCGCGCCCTTTACCTGATCGGCCAGCCCGAAGACCTGCCTGCAATTGAGCGCTACGCCCGCGGCTCAGCAGGCCTGCCCAACTCCGTCCGCCAGCAGGCCGAGCTCACCGCTCGCGCCATTCATTCGCGGCAACTAGAGAACAGAAAATATTGAAGCAAACCGAGGACCCGTGGGCAAGTGGCGCAGGCGCGCACCTCACCCATTTGTAATTTCTATCGTTTAGTTTTCAGTAGGGCAGATTTCCGTGCGTGGATTCCCATTCGGCCAGCGGCACCATGTCAATGGCGTCCCATGGACAGCCCTCGAGGAACGCGCCCTCGGGGCCCTTGCTGGTGCATAGCTTGCACCCGATACAGAGCAGGGGATCGACGACGATGCGGCCAAACGGTGGGTGGTCAAAATCAGGGGCCCAGTACATGCACTCTTCTACAGGACAATACTCGACGCACGCCGGCGAGCCCGCGCAACCCGTGCAGCACTCGTTGATCACCGCCATGATGTGCGGCTTGCGTTTCCGCCGGGTATTTGTGCCCTCCGAGCTCGGCACGTACTTCACCACCTTGCCGGATTCATACTGCTCGATGCTCGGGATCTCCAATTCGGCCACGGTGCTTCCTTGATGGAGTTTTACCGCAAAACTATTCTTGCTGACCGCCCTGCCAATGTCAACCGCATGAGGCGCCTGTGAACTGCGCAAGGAAAGAACGGGAGCCAAGTCCCTCACTCCGCAGGGAGCCGGGCCCCCGCACTCGACATTCGTCGATCCGAGATCTGTGCCAAGCAAACGTTTTCAGTTGCTTCTGTCGCGTCTATTCTGATCCACTATCCCTGTGATGTTTCTCCACGCCAACGGCATAGCCGGCAAAGTGACCCGTCGGCGGCGGCGTACCACCGCCTCGGACGAAGAGCACTCCCTGAAGCGACGTGCGGAATGCTTCCCGTGGGGCACCGATTTGCAGCGTCTCGTCGTCGAGTAAGAACTGCGAAGCTGACGTAATCGTGTTTAGGTTGACCACGGTGAAGGTTTTCTCGAGCGTATCCACGATGACCTGCTGCCGCATGGTTGACACCTGGATCGGTGTACCCGACCGGAACGAATCGGGAGTGCCAAAATCCGCCGGCGGACTGTTCAGGTAAAGGGTGGTGGTTCCCTCACGGAGGACAATCGAGAACGGGCCATGGGAGGTCACCCGCGTAGTCGTGACCTCTGTGAAGAAAGTGATCCGCGCGGTGGTTTCGTTCGCGGGACTCCCGCTGAAGATCGCGTCCACTCCCTTGAGAAACGAGACATAGCCGAATTGATTCGAGGATCCCAGTGGAACCGGCGTGCCCGAATTAATGACCTCGCCGACCACTTCCAGCACGACCTGCCCTTCCCGCATGTGGATAATGCGGAGGTCGAGGTCGTCGTCGGCCAGCACCGGCGGGTTCAGGGTCGCAAAACCCGACAGCAAGGCCGAGAGAACGCAAACCGCGATGATCCGAAATGCGCGCATGTTTTCTCCTCTCTCGTTATGAGCTTCTTTTATCTGGGTGCTCCGGGCGAAGGTCCGGTGCATCCGCAGGCTATGTGTAACCATCCGACGCAGAAACGCAATGGAGAGGGTCTGAAGCTTGGCTCAAGCTTTCGTGAAGCCCTAAGTGGCTGAGGGCAAACGAAGAAAGCCGACCTCAAGCTCTTCTGTGCGGGCGTAGGTGTATACTCTCGACAACTCAACCCTTGAGGTAAGCGGTGCCCGCCAACGTATTCAGGTTCGATGAGGCCGAGGTGGACGAAGGCCGGTACGAGCTGCGGCGTCAGGGCCGCATGGTGAAGCTGGAAAAGATCCCCATGGAACTCCTGCTCCTGCTGCTAGGCCGGCGTGGCGAGTTGGTCACGCGAGAAGAGATCATCGCTCGGCTGTGGGGCGCAGACGTATTCGTGGACACTGAACAGGGCATCAACACTGCCATCCGCAAAATCCGTCAGGCGCTGCGCGACGACCCCGAGCAGCCGCGCTTCGTGCAGACGGTGGTGGGAAAGGGCTACCGGTTCGTGGCTTCTGTTACCGTCGTCGAGTCGCCCGCCGAAGGCCCGCCTGGCCGTACTATTTCGACGGAGCGTGGGCGTCGCTGGTGGATTGGGGCGGTGGCGACTGCCGCTCTGCTCGTCGTGCTGGTCGCCGTGCGGCCGAGCGGCTGCCGCGGGCGGCTGTTCGGAAGGGGCGAGCGACCCATTCGGTCAATCGCCGTGCTGCCACTCGAAAATCTTTCGGGCAATCCAGCCGAGGACTATTTCGCCGACGGGATGACGGAAGCGCTGATCACCGATCTGGCGAAGGTTCGAGCGCTTCGGGTGATCTCCCGAACCTCGGTGATGCGTTACAAGGCGACCCGGAAGCCGCTGCCGGAAATCGCACGCGAGTTGGACGTGGACGCGGTGGTGGAAGGCGCCGTGGTGCGCTCGGGCGACCACGTGCGAATCACCGCGCAGTTGATCTACGCGCCCACCGACCGCCATCTGTGGGCCGAAGAGTACGACCGCGACCTGCGCGACATCCTCTCCTTGCAGAATGAGGTGGCGGCAGCGATTGCCCGCGAGGTTCGCGTCACCCTGACGCCCGAGGAGCAGGCCGGCTTGGCTCGCCGCCCTCCGGTGAATCTTGCGGCCTACGAGGCTTACCTCAAGGGCCGCTATTATTGGAATCAGCGAACTGAGGCGGGCCTGCGGAAGGGTATCGAGTTTTTCCAACAGACCATCGAGCTGGATCCGACGAGCGCCCTCGCCTATTCCGGGCTGGCCGATTGCTACACCGGTCTCGGCTATCTGAGCTACCTGGCTCCGAAAGATGCGTTCCCCCCGGCGAAGGCCGCGGCAGCACACGCGCTCGAGCTGGATGCCACTCTCGCCGAGCCCCACGCCTCGCTCGCCTATGCGCGGCTCTACTACGATTGGGACTGGGCGGAGGCCGAGCGCGAATTCCAGCGCGCGCTCGCACTCAATCCAAACTACGCGACCGGGCACCATTGGTACAGCGTCTATCTGACGGCGAGGGGCCGGCCGCAGGAGGCGCTGGTCCAGATCAAGCGAGCTCAGGAACTCGACCCACTTTCCCTCGTCATCAACACCGATATCGGCTTTGAGGCTTACTACAGCGGCCACTACGACGAGGCCATCCAACAACTGCGCACCGTGATCGCCGCCAACCCGAACTTTCCCCTAGCCCATCTCTGGCTGGGCCGCACCTATCAGCAGAAGCGGATGTACGAGGAAGCCGTCACCGAATACAAACAGGCGGGAAGTGTTTTGCGCGATTGGCCGGTCACCATGGCGGCTATCGGAAACATCTATGGGCTCTCCCATCAACGCCGGGAAGCGCTCAAGATCCTCGGGGAATTGAAAGAACTCTCCAAGCAAAAATATGTGACGTCCTACGGGATCGCGCTGGTCTACGCAGGTCTGGGAGAAAACGATCAAGCGTTCGCCTGGCTGAACAAAGGCTACGCGGAGCGGACTCACTGGCTGGTTTGGTTGAAGCTCGACCCGCGGTGGGATAGCGTGCGCTCCGACCCACGCTTCCAGGACCTGCTGCGCCGCATGGGCCTCCCTCCGTAGGCCTGTCACGTCAAGACCCTGTGTTTGTGGGCAAGCGAAAAGTTCAAACCCTCGCCTTCCAGGTCAGAGATTTACAAGCTCAGCCGTAGGCCGGCCCATATTTTCCCTGCCATTCTGACGCCGTCGGCGGACGATCGAAGTCCGGTTTCGGGACTCCGATGGAGTCCCCCGGACTCCGGAAACCGGAGATTCCGGCCCCGCCGGAAAACATCTCTAAGCAATCTCTTACGTCGCTTTCAGCGCGGTGATAACAGCTCCGGCGAACTCCTCGGTTGTGGCGCGGCCTCCGACGTCACGCGTCAGCGTGCGGCCCTCGCGGTAAACGCTGCGCAGCGCTCGTTCGATCCGCCGGGCCGTTTCGGCTTCGCCCAGGTGGTCAAGCATCATCAGCCCGCTCATTAGGATCGCGGTCGGATTAGCGAGCCCTTTCCCGGCGATATCCGGCGCCGTGCCGTGGACGGCTTCGAACATGGCCGCTTGTTCGCCCAGGTTCCCGCTTGGGACAACCCCCAGGCCGCCCACCAGCCCCGCCGCAAGGTCGCTCACCACGTCGCCGTAAAGGTTCGGCAGCAACAACACGTCGAATTGGTGCGGGTCAAGCACCAGTTGCATGCACGTGTTGTCCACGATCATTTCCTTGTACTCGATCTCCGGGTAGTCGGCGGCTACCTTGCGCGTCGAGGTGAGGAACAGTCCATCGGAAAGCTTCATGATGTTCGCCTTGTGGATACTGTGGATCTTCTTCCGCCCTTGCCGCCGTGCGTATTCGAACGCAAACCGAGCGATGCGCGTCGAAGCCTTCTCCGTGATGATTTTCAAGCTCTCGACCACGCCCGGCACCACCGTGTGCTCGAGACCCGCGTAGAGGTCCTCGGTATTTTCCCGGATGATCACCAGGTCCACGCCGTCCACACGCGCCTTGACGCCTTCAAGGTTCTTCACCGGGCGCAGATTGGCATAGAGTTCGAGCGCCTTGCGCAAGCCCACATTGATGCTCGGCGGGCCGAAGCCGATCTCCGTGGCGATCGGGCCTTTCAGCCCAACACGGTTGCGCCGTACCGATTCCACCACTCCGGCGTACGCCAGTTCATCCGGGCCTGCTTCCGACCGTGCCCTCGGAGAGACCTCTTCCCAGTCGATAGCGACTCCGGCAGCTTCAATGATTCGCCGCGCCGCCTGTGCCACCTCGGGGCCGATCCCTTCGCCGGGGATCAGTGTGACTCTGTGTCGCATCGAAATCGTTCATTCTACGGGAAACGCGCCCCATTGTCGAAGCTCCGCGCCAGTCGGTGTCTGGCCAGGGTAGGGGTCATCTTGAGTCCCGACCCGGTCGGGACGAACCCTGTTCAGACCCCGGCTCGGCGGGCCGAAGGGAATCCCTCTCCAAACGGTCACAGTGGCTACTTTCGGCCTGGTGCATTTGACAGGATTTGCTATAATAGAGCTGGTCGAAGAACGCCCTTCGGGCGACAAGGAGTGAGTCAAACAAGTATGATTAATCTCACAGCAGTGGCAGCCAGCAAGGTGAAGGAGATCATGACGCAGCAGGACCCAGCTCCCGCCGCCCTGCGCGTGGCGGTGGTGGGTGGCGGCTGCTCGGGCTTCAGCTATCACATGGCCTTCGAGACCCAGGTCAACGGCACTGACAACGTCTACGAGTTTAACGGCCTGAAAGTGCTGGTGGACCAGATGAGCGAAATGTATCTGGAAGGCGTGGAAGTTGATTACGTTGAATCGCTCGAGGGCGCCGGCTTCAAGTTTAACAACCCGAACGTGAAAAGCACCTGCGGTTGCGGCAGCTCTTTCAGCGTCTAACCGGCAGGATCCAATCCGCCCCCGCACGCGGGGTGTCGGCTCGGTTTGATTTTGCGAGCTTTTGGGGCGCACCCCAGGAGCTCGTTTTGTTTTTATGCCTC
>JBASRK010000213.1:0-19438 GCA_049273775.1 Candidatus Acidiferrales bacterium | reverse complement strand
GGGCGCAACCCTGACTGTTCGAGCACAGCGTCATAGGCCGCCAAGCCGGCCAATAGGGTGATCAGAGGCGCCTGCACAGGCGCGATTGGCGGGCGCAGCAGGACGGTCAGGTAGATGCCGCTGGTCTTCTCCGAATGCCACGAGCGACCCACGCGCCCGCGCCCGGCGGTTTGCTCCTCAGCAAGGATGACAGCGCCGTGTGGCTCACCCTCGTGCCCCAGACGCAGCGCCACGGTATTGGTGGAGTCCACTTTGAAGAAGTGGTAGATGCGCCTGGAAAATACGCTGTTGTAGAGCTGCCGGCGGAGCATGTTGGGCGCGAGCACGTCCGGCACGCGTTCGATCTGGTAGCCGGTGCGGGGATGACCCTTCACCTTCACGCCTAGAGAGCGCAGCTTTTCCGTCCAGCGCCACACGGTCGAGCGCGTCACGCCGATCTCGCGTGCGATCTTGGCCCCGCTGATGACGATCATGGCGTTGTCGGCGAGCAGCGCCAACAGCGTATCGATGCGCCGGTCGGTCGTGCCGGGAATGCTGCGCAGGGCCATGGCCGTGAGTTCCGGTCTGCCAGCTTACTCGCGAGGCGCCGATTCGACAAGCAGGCTCAGACCGGCGGCGGGAGCGGAGCGCGCGAGGACGCCGCCGAAAATGGGATGAAGGCCGCCTATGCCGCTTTGCGTTCAGGGAAGCCCCGGCCTGTGGAAAATGTTTGCGGGAGGGGGGCAGCATGCCGTGCCCCTACGGCATGCAAATTAGGGCGCGGCCGAACTCCCCGCAGCCTTCTCTATTTGCTCCATCCATTTGACCAATTTTTGATACTCAAGCTGCCGTTGTGCAAGTGTCGCCTCGAGTTCGCGTACGATTTCCTCTGGCGCGCGACTGCGGAAGGTTTCGTCAGTAAGGCGACTGTGCTTGGACTTCAGGTCGCGCTCCAAGCGGTCCTTTTCCTTACGGAGCTTTGAAAGCTCCGCTTTTAGGTCGACAGTCTCGGCAGCGTCCTGGAAAGAGAGGTATAGATCAGAGTGTGGCGTCGAGCGAATGATACCTGCCGCAGCGTCGAAGGGTCCAGGGGCGAACACAAGTGTCGAAAGCCTGGAGAGACGCAGGACCGCATCGAAGTTGGCCTGTACGAGTGCCCGTACGGAGGCGTCCTCAATCCTTATGGCGATGGGAATCTCTCGCTTTTGGTCGATATGCAGGTCAGCGCGAATGTTGCGCGCCGCGACGATGATCTCTTGCAGCAGCGCCATCTGGTGCTCCGCTTCCTCATCGACCCAGTCGGGATGCGCCTCAGGGAAGCGCTCCAGAGCGATGGACTTCGCGCCCGCACGCTCGGGAAGCCGGTGCCAGAGCTCTTCGGTGAGGAAGGGCATAAACGGGTGGAGCAGCCGCAGGGCCGCCTCAAAGATGCCGAAGATGTTTCGCCAGCAGTTCTCGCAATTAGGGTCACTCCATTGGCTCAGCTGCGGCTTTACCCACTCAATGTACCAGTCGCAGAACTCGCCCCAGAAGAAGTGATAGACGACGTGCGCCGCCTCATGGAAGCGGAAATGTTCCAACGCGTCGTTGATCTGCGTCGTAACCCGTGAAGCCCGCGAGAAAATCCAGCGGTCAGCCAAGCCAAGCACGCCGTGGCTCCGGTAGGGCGCCGCGACGCGCACCTCCGGCGCGGCCAGTTCCTCGAGCTTCGCGCCGGCGGCCTCGAACTTGTCGAGGTTGACAAATAGAAAGCGCGCCGCGTTCCAGATCTTGTTGGCGAAAGCGCGATAGCCGAGGATTCGTTCCTCGCTCAGCGCAATATCAGTGCCCGGCGCGGCCATCACCGCCAACGTGAAGCGCAGCGCGTCGGTCCCATGTTTTTCTATGATTTCCAGTGGATCGATGACGTTGCCACGTGTTTTGGACATCTTCAGCCCTTCTGGATCGCGCACCAGTGAGTGCAGGTAAAGCGCCCGGAAGGGAATCCGTTCTTCGATCTTCGACCGCGGCATGAGGTGCAGCCCCATCATGATCATGCGCGCGTCCCAGAAGAAGAGGATGTCGTACCCGCTGATCAGCAGGCTGGTCGGATAGAATTTGCCCAGGTCCGGGGTCTCGTCGGGCCACCCCAGTGTTGAAAACGGCCACAGCGCTGAGCTGAACCACGTGTCGAGCACGTCTGGGTCCTGCTCGATGTTCTTGCTGCTGCAGGAGGCGCACTTTTCTGGCACGCTGGCGGCCCGGGCGCGCCCGTTGACGATTTCGACCCGTGAATCGAGCGCGGGTGTCATGGCCTTGCACGCCACACAGTGCCAGACGGGGATGCGGTGGCCCCACCAGAGCTGCCGAGAGATGCACCAATCCCGGATGTTGGCCATCCATTCGAGATAAATCTTTTTCTGGTTCTCTGGGACAATGGGGATCAACCCATCGCGGACAACTTGGATGGCAGGTTCAGCCATCGGCTTCATCTTGCAAAACCATTGGATTGACACACGGGGTTCGACGACAGTCTTGCAGCGGTCGCAAATACCGACGGAGTAGGTGTGGTTGACGACCCGCTCGAGTAGGCCTTGTTCCTCGAGGTCTGCGATCACCCGCTTGCGCGACTCAAAGCGATCCAGCCCCGCGTATTTTCCCGCCGCGGCGCTCATGTGCCCATCGTCGGTCAGGATGTCCGCTTCGGGCAGGTTGTGCCGCTTGCCGAGTTCAAAGTCGTTGGGGTCGTGGGCTGGCGTGACCTTCACCGCGCCGGTACCGAATTCCCGGTCCACAAAAGCGTCGGCCACCACCGGGATTTCGCGGTTCATTAGCGGCAGTCGGATTCTCCTGCCGACCAAATGCTTGTAGCGCTCGTCTTCGGGATGGACGGCGACGCCAGTGTCGCCGAGCATGGTCTCCGGGCGCGTGGTCGCGACGACGACGTGCTCGGTGGACCCGATGACCGGGTAGCGGATGTACCAGAGCTGTCCCTGGCGTTCCTGGTGTACGGTCTCGAGATCGCTCAGCGCGGTCATGCAACGCGGGCACCAGTTCACCATGTAGCGGCCACGATAGATCAGACCCTCTTGGAAGAGTCGCAGGAACGCCTCCAGCACCGCGCGGTAGAGCGGCGGGTCGAGCGTAAAGCGCTCCCGAGACCAGTCGCACGAAGCGCCCAGGCGGATCATCTGCTTCTTGATCGTGCCGCCGCGCTGGGCCTTCCACTCCCAGACACGCCGCTCGAACTCCTCCCGCCCGAGGTTCTGCCGGGACATCCCGTGGTTGGCGAGTTCTCGTTCGACGACCACCTGCGTGGCAATGCCGGCATGGTCGGTTCCGGGCAGCCAGAGGGTCCGGAAGCCGCGCATGCGATGCCAGCGCACAAGGATGTCAATCTGCGTGTGCTCCAGCATATGGCCGATGTGGATTGAGCCGGTGACGTTTGGCGGCGGAATCACGATCGAGAAGACCGGCCCATCCGGGCTTTCCTCAGCGCGGAAAAGGCCTTTCTCCACCCAGGCCCCGGACCAGTGTCCCTCGATTTCCTGAGGCTCGTACGCTTTTGGGATCTCTCTCGGCATCGCGGTTCGGCTCTGATGTAAACGGATTACTATACGGGCCGCGCGCATAACACGTCAATTGCACGGCCAACTGCGCAGAAAGTTGTTTTCTTGTTGCAGGGGGGATGAACAGCAGCCCGGGAAGCTCGCCGTGGGTTCAGTTCTTCTCCAGCTCCCGGCGCACCAGAGCTTCCACCACCGGCTTCAGAATCTCGCGGGTAACAATGTCTAGGATCTGTGGCTGCATGCGTTCCAGCACTCGAGCCACGACCGCCTCGACCAGCTCGGGATTGACGGGTTGCGGAACGCCGAAGGACTGCACGGTGTCGGTGTGAGGCATTACGGCCGGGGCGGCCGGCTCGCTCGCTTCCGGCGAACGGTACTGTGTTTCGAAGCTGCGGCGCGGAGGTGTCGCGGTTACGCCGGGGATCGGGGTCATTCCGGCGGGCACTTCTTCGATGAAAACGCCTGGAGCGAGCGCTTCGCCGGAATCGCGGGCCGAGTGCGCGGGCATCGCCGGGGTTAACCGCTCCTCGGACGCGCTGTGAACCGGCTCAATTTCCGGAGGCGGGCCTTCGAAGTGCTCACCGGGGAAGGCGGAGTGAACTTCTTTCGCTGCCGGCTCGACCACGCGGGTAGCAGGAGCCTGCTGCTTGGGGGCAGTTTCCTCTGGCTCATCCGCGCCGTAGTCGAAGGGCCGCAGCAGGGCAACATCTTCGCGACGCGGCAGTGCCATGCCGGGATCGCCCCAGGCAGGACCTTCCGCGTTTGATTGGGGTTCATCTGTGGCCGGGGGGCTATGCCAGAAATGCATATCGCCAAGCCCGGTATCGGGGTGACTGACGACTTCCGGTGCGGATACGGGCTCCGCGGCGGGGGCCTCGAGCAGTTGGCTGAAAGCCAGCGGTCTTTCGCTTTCGCCAAAGTCGACGCGCCCGGCGCGCGGCGCGAAATCTTCCTGAAGAACTTCGGGTGGCGGTGCCACCGGCTCGCCGGGAGACCCGGAGAGCGTGCGACCGGCTGTTTCAGTAGCCGGGGCAACCACTGCAGTGACGGGCACGAGCCTCTCGCTCGCCGACTTCTCGAGTACCGACTTCACCATACGGATCAGCGGCTCGGGCGGCACGAAGGGTTTCTTGAGCACGCCGTCAGCGCCCACGCGTTCCGCCTCGCGCTCGTCCAAGGGATCAAATGCGCCTACCAGAAGGATTACTGGGATGTGGGCATACCGTGCATTATGCTTGATGTACTCGCAGACCTCATAGCCGTTGCGCACCGGCATGAAGATATCGGCAAGGACAACGTCGGGGAGCACGTCGGGAAGCTTGCGGATCGCCGCTTCGCCGTTGCCTACGGCGACGACATCAATTCCCAAGTCTTTCATCGCCAGGGTCACCATTTTCTGGATGTTGCTGTTGTCGTCGGCAACCAAAATTGTAGCCACCAGATGCCTCCGGTGCACTCCTCCTATTGGTAGCACCTCGCCGGAGGTGAGTCAACACGTACGGAAAGCGTTTGTGTCCCAGTGGGACAGCAGGTGGAGGCAGATTACCAGGGGATTATCTTGCGAAGGCCTTTCTTCTTCTTGCTGCTGGACTCTTTCTTGTTCTTGTCGTCGTCTTTCTTGTCTTGATCCGGCTTCTTGTCTTTGTTGTCGGACGCCTGGGAGGGATCGGTGGGTGGTTTGACGTCGGGTGACGAGGAATCGGGCTTGGGCGGGGTCTCCGCGCCTGGTGTCGGCGGCGTTGTGCCAGCGGCGGGGGTGCCGACCGTGGAAGCCGGCGTCACCCTCTCCACGTAGGCCGTGTTTCCCCCCGCCGCAGTGCCGCCCGTAGAGCTCCCCACGGTCGGCTTGGAGCCCTGGACAAGGGTCTCGGTGCCGGCGGAGGTTTCGGACGGCGGGGCGAGGTTGGGCCTACCGGATTGGGCGGCCATGGAAACGTCAGGTCCAGTGTGCAAGATCCCCAATGGGCGCCGGAGCATCCCGGGTCGTTTGCGGTCCATCTCGCGTTCGTGTTGCATGCGCGCCAGGGCATCGGCTTCAGGCTGCGGCACGGGCACGCCGAGCTTCACCAGCCTGGCCTTGGAGTCGTCCACAAGATCGGAGAGCGGGTATTCGCGCACGATCCGGCTGTAGAATTGCGCCGCGACGTCACCCTTTTCCGAGCGTTCAAAAAGATTGCCCAGCATCCAAAGCGCCTTGTCGGCCTGGCTGTAGAGCGGGTAGCGGCTGGTCATTTCCAGCAACCGCGCCGCGGAGGCCCGCTGGGATCCCTTGACATAGTAGAAGCGCGCAATCCGGAAGTCGCCCTCAGCCAGCACTTCTTGCACCTCGCGCAGCCGCTGTTCGGCCTGCGGCGCGAGCGCATGGTTCGGGTACTTCTGCAGAAAGGTCTGAAACTCTTCCTCGGCCAGGCGTCCTTCGCTGCGGTCGCGGTCCGGCTTCTCCATCCGGCGATAGTGCACCATGCCCACCTGCATCTGGGCATAGGCGGCCTCGTCGAGGAAGGGGAAGAAGGTGATGAAATCCTTGTATTCGGCCACTGCCTGGGTCAGGCCGGCGGTCCCGCCTTCCTTGAAGTAGGAATCGGCAATGGCGAGTTTGGCCTTAGCGAGATATTCGCTGTCCGGATAAGTGTTGATCAGTGTTTGCAGTGTTAGCCGGCCGATGCCATGCCGCCCCTTGTGGATGTCCTCCAACGCCCGCTCGTAGAGCGCTTTGTCGGGCTCGGCCGATGCGCCGGCCACGGGTACATTGTTGATCTTCTTCTTTCCAAAACAGCCGGCCAACGTGAGGCTGGCCACCAGCAGCACGGCTAATATCTTGAGGTTTCTTATCACCGAATCTACCCTTCCCGCCGATTTAGTCCCTCAGACCTTTTGGACCAACGCTTCCCTGGCAAGGTGCCGCATCTTTTTGACTGCCGCGCCTGGGTCAGGGGTATGGAAGATGGAAGTGCCGGCCACTAGGATTTCGGCGCCGGCGCGGACCGCCTGCACCACGTTTTCCGGCCCGATCCCCCCATCCACCTCAATCCGGAAGGAGTGATTATACCTTGCCCGCATCTCTTTGAGTTGCCGAATCTTTTCAAGTGCCCCGGGGAGGAAGGCCTGCCCGCCGAAGCCCGGGTTCACTGACATGACCAGCACGTAGTCCGTCTTGCCGAGCACCTCGCTGAGCGCGGCGACCGGGGTCGCGGGGTTAATCACCGCACCGGCCTCGCGGCCCAGCTCGCGGATTGCCGTTAGGACGCGGTCCAGGTGAGGCGTGGCTTCCTGGTGCACCGAGATCATGTCCCCACCGGCTTCGGCAAAGGCTTCCACGTATCGCTCGGGATTCTCGATCATCAGATGCACATCAAGCGTGAGTTGGGTTGCCTTGCGCAGTGATGCCACCACCGGCACGCCGATGGAGATGTTGGGCACGAAATGGCCGTCCATGACGTCCACGTGCAGCATCGCCGCACCGCCCTGCTGCACGGCGCGAATTTCTTCTCCGAGGGAAGCGAAGTTTGCGGCCAGGATGGAGGGAGCTATCTCGACGTTCGAGTCAGCCATGATTCCGTCCATGATTCTAGCACATTCGCGGCTGCCCAGTGGCGGGCAGTTTATTGCGCCACACGCAGCTCAACGGGGACGCTCGCGGCTACGCGAGCGCCGTGCGCAGGCACCTGGTCCGTGACGGTGCCGGGGGGCCATTCCGGTGCAGTCACCGGGATAGCCTTTACGGCGCGCAGGCCCGCCACCGTAAGCTGCCGCTGTGCCTCGACCGCGTCCAAGCCCACCAGGTACGGCATGACGTAGGCCCGCTCGCGCGCCCCCGCCGAGACCAGCAGATTGACGTGAGGGCTGGTTGCGCCGGTGCCCGGGCCGGGATCTTGCAACACCACCGCATCGGGCTGGAATTCGGGAAGGTAAATGTTCGAGATCTCGCCGACCTCGAGGCCCAGGCGCAACAGCTCAATGCGCGCCGCACGCAGGCTCTTGCTCTCGAGCTGAGGGATGGTCACTTTTCGTCGGCCTAGGCTGAGCACCACGTGCACCTGCTGGGAAACCTTCATGCGCATGCCGGGCGTCGGACTCTGCCGCACCACTTGTTCGGCCGGCAGGTCGCTGTACACACGGTCGGCAATCTTCATGCGCAGGCCCCGGGCAGAGAGCATTGTCTGCGCGTCGGCGGCGGTCTTGCCCACCACGCTGGGCATTTCCACTTCGCGGCCGTGGATGGCGAAACGAATCGCTGTGATGGCGCTCAAGAACGATGCGGCAGCCAGGATGAAAATCAACAGCGCCATGCGCATCAACCACTCGAACCGCTCTCTGAGGTTCATCAGTCGCCCCGGCCCGAGACTAACACGCGGCCCGCCGCTGCTTCAATCCCGCGTTCGCGCTGCCTCTTGTGGTTTTGTAAGGGCGGGTTCCGTTCTGCGGGAAGGGCCCGCCCGGCTCTTTTCACGACTTGGGGCCGATGACCGCGGCAAAGAATCCGTCGGTGTGCTGTTCCGGCGGAAAGGTGCGCAAGAAGCCGTCGCTGCCGACCAAATCCTCAAAGCGGATACCCTCGGTGAGACGCGGCGCCACGGCTGGCACGCCGTTCGCGCGGCAGAAGTCGAGGTGACTCGCGAGAACTTCGGCAACCACGTGCTCGTTTTCTTCCGGTTCGAGCGAGCAGGTGGAATAGACCAGTCGGCCGCCGCTCGCAAGCAATCCGAGTGCGTTCGCTAGAAGACTCACCTGCCGGCGGTGGAAGTCGGCCAGGTCGTCAGGCCGCAAGCGCCAGCGAATTTCCGGGTTCCGGCTGAGCGTGCCGGTGCCCGAGCAGGGGACATCCACCAGAATGCGGTCAAACTGCGCCGCGAGAGGTAGCGCTGCTGTGGCATCGAGCGCCACCCGTCGCACATGCGTCACGCCAACGCGCTCGAGGTGCATTTTCATCGCCCGCAGGCGGTGCCGGTGTAGGTCGGCAGCCACCACTCGTGCGCCCGGGCCCGTGGCTTTCGCCAGAAGCGCTGTCTTGCCACCCGGAGCGGCGCAGAGGTCGAGAACGGACTGGCCCGGCCTGACGTCCATCAGCAATGCCACAAGTTGGGAGGCCTCGTCCTGAATCGAAACCCAGCCGCGGCGAAACGCTTTAGTTTGCGCCGGGTTCCGGCCGCGGACGGCAACCGCCGAGCACAGCAGTCTTCCCGGCTCAACGCTCAGCCCAGCCTGGCGCAGCGACGCTTCCGCTCGCGGATCGTGCACCGCGCAGGTGATCCGGGGCGGGCGATTGTTCGATTCGAGCAGGGCGACCGTGCGCGCCTCACCGAAAAACTCCAGCCACCGTGCCACCAGCCACGTCGGGTGCGAGTAGGAAATCCCCAATCGCTCTGCCGGTGGCAGGTCGGGCGGAAACTGCGGCTCGAGAGATCCTTCCCCGACCATACGGTGCAGCACAGCATTGACCAGCCCTGCTGCAGAGCTCTTCCGCGCCCACTTGGCCAGTTCGACCGATTCGTTCACTGCCGCACGCGTTGGGATCCGTGTCAGGAAGCGCATCTGGTAGAGGCCCATGCGCAGCGCGAGAAGCACCTCCAGGTCGAGGTGGACCAGAGAAGTGTCCAGGTGGCGCGCAAGAAAGAAATCGAGCAATCGCTGCCAGCGCAGCACGCCCAGCGTTATTTCCGTGGCCAGCGCGGCATCCTCGCGCTTGGCCGCCTCGCCCGGCTTCCCCAGACGGGCGTGCAGCAGGTCAGCAGCGTAGGCGCCTGTGGTCTCCACGCGCCGCAGGACTTCAAAGGCGATTCGCCGCGCTCGCGTCACGCTCATAGTAGGGAATGAAACCACAGATGAGCCTCGGCGCACAGGCAAAGCCGAATGCGGCGGGCGTTGCAGGTGGCCGGCGCCGAGGCCGTCCTGATGAGCAAGTGGGTGGCGTCGGACAAAGAAACGCAGAAGTTGATGATTCTACGAGCCGTAGTTGCGACCGAAGACAACCACCACGCATCGGGTTGTTGCCGGGGAGATTACGCACCAAATTTTTCGCCGGAAACCAATCGTGCACCATGGGCAAAATCTGCTGCCGCGACGCGCTTACGCCCTTCGAGCTGCACGGCGTCGAGCCGCAGTCGGGTACCCTCGCCGCAAGCGACCTGGAGCTCGCCGCCTGAGGCGAACAGCGTTCCCGGTGCTTCAGCTCGTGCCACGGCTGCGGCGGGCCGGCCCCAGACGTGACACAGCCGACCCCGAAATGTGGTGAAGGCCCCGGGCCACAGCTCGAGCCCCCGAATGCGGTTATAGATGTGCGCCGCTCCGTGCCACCAGCTGATCCGCCCGTCCTCCTTTTTTAAGCGCGGCGCGAGGGTGGCCTGCGTATGGTCTTGGATCACAGGGACGATTTCTCCGCGGTCGAGTTTGCGCAGCGTTTCGATCATCAGGGGCGCGCCGGCCTCCGCAAGGCGCTGCGCAAGCTCCGACGCGGTTTCGTCGGCGCCGATGTCGAGAGCGCGCTGCAGCAGAATCGGGCCGCTGTCCAGCCCGGCATCAATTTGCATGGTAGTCAGACCCGTGGACATCTCGCCGTTGACGATGGCCCAGTTCACCGGCGCGGCCCCGCGATAGGCCGGCAGCAGCGACGCGTGCAGGTTCACCCAGCCCAGCCGGGGGAGCTCAATCAGCCGCGGCGGGATGATCTGCCCATAGGCAATGATCACCACAGCATCGGGCTGCAGCCGTTTGAAAAATTCGTAGGCCGAATCCGATCTGATCTTCTCGGGCTGGTAAACGTGGACGCCTGCGTCCAGAGCCCGGTCCTTCACCGGCGAACTGGCCACCTGCTGCCCGCGGCCTCGTGGCCGGTCGGGTTGGGTGAGCACGGCTTCCACCGCGAAGTCTGTCTCGCGCAGAAGCCCCTCGAGCGTGGGGACGGCAAAGTCGGGCGTGCCGCAGAACACGATGCGCATGGCAGTGGGCGCGGGTAGCGTATTCCTACCACTCGCCGGCTTTGCGCGCCTTGCGGATCTTCCGCTTGATCAGGTCGCGCTTCAGCATGCTCAAGTGCTGGAGAAAGAGGACGCCATTCAAGTGGTCAATTTCGTGGCAAAAGGCCCGCGCTAGCAAGCCCTCGCCCCGCATCTCGTAGCTTTTGCCGGCGGCGTCCTGGGCGCGCACGGTGACATACTGCGGCCGAAGGACGCCGCCGCGGAAGCCCGGCAGCGAAAGACAGCCTTCCTCCTCCCGCTGTTCTCCTTCGGCGTGGATGATCTCGGGGTTCGCCATCACGAGCTTTCCCTCGGGGTTCTTGCCCAGGGTGACGTCAATTACCACCAGGCGCAGCCCGAGGCCGATCTGCGGCGCCGCCAGCCCCACGCCCTGGGCCGCATACATGGACTCAAACATGTCGGCGCAGAGCTTCTTCAGCTCCTCGTCGAATCTCTCGACTGGTGCCGCCGGCTTTTCGAGCACTGCCGCCCCGAATTTTGTGATCGGATGAATCATCCCGCCGCCGTCAACCCCGTGACTTGTGACTCGTGCTGCGTGCTATCTTTGTGACCTCTGAGTTCTCCGTGCTCTCTGTGTTGAGATTGTGTCCTGATCGGTATGTCTACTCCCTTGACTTTTCGAACCTTTAAAAATTATCGAGCTGGCGCTGGTAGCCCTCGAAGTTTCGGCGCGTTTCGGCCAGCGAATCGCCTCCGAACTTCTGCAAGAACGCCTCCGCAAGCACCAGCGCGACCATGGCTTCGCCCGCAACTCCCGCCGCAGGGACGACGCAGATGTCTGAACGTTCATAGGCCGCCTTGACGACCTGCTTGGTCTTCAGGTCGGCGGTCTCGAGCGGCCGCCGCAGCGTCGAGATGGGCTTCAAGTAGCCGCGCACGACCACGTCCTCGCCGTTGGTGATGCCGCCCTCCAACCCTCCCGCGCGGTTGGTCGAGCGCTGGAAGCGCTTCCGAGTGGCGTCGTAGCGGATTTCGTCCTGTACCTCGGAGCCATAAGAAGCGGCGCTCGTGATGCCCGTGCCGATCTCCACGCCCTTCACCGCCTGTATGGACATCACCGCCCGGGCCAGGCGCCCATCGAGTTTTTCGTCCCATTGCGAATGGCTGCCCAGGCCCGGCGCGATGTTGTGCGCCACCACCTCGAAGATGCCGCCGACTGAATCGCCGGCGCGCATCATCTGGTCCACTTCCGATTTCATCCGCTGCTCGGTCGCGGTGTTCACACAGCGCAGCGGCGATTCCAGGTTGGCGCAGACGGCCTGGATCTCGGCCCAGGTCGCGGCGCGCTCCAGGTGCACCTTGCCGACGCCGATGACGTGACTCAGGACATCGGTGCCGAACTCGCGCAGCAGAAGCTTGGCGATGGCCCCTGCGGCCACGCGCGCTGCTGTTTCGCGGGCCGACGCCCGCTCAAGCACGTAGCGCGCGTCGTGGAAATTGAACTTGAGCGCGCCGGCCAAGTCTGCGTGGCCTGGCCGGGGAGCCGTCAACGGGCGCTGCGCCTCTTCGGCGCCGTCCACATCTTCGACCGGCAGAGCTTTTTCCCAGTTCGGCCAGTCGCGGTTCTCGAGCCGCATCGCGATGGGTGCGCCGATGGTGCGGCCGTGGCGGATCCCCGACAATGCTTCGACGCGGTCTTTTTCGATTTTTTGTCGTCCGCCGCGGCCGTAGCCGAGCTGCCGCCGGTGCAGCTCTCGGTTGACGAACTCCAAGTCCACCGGCAGATCCGCCGGGAGCCCGGAGATCCAGGCCACCAGCGCCTGCCCGTGCGATTCACCGGAAGTCACGAAGCGCAGCATCATTCACTCGGGTGCGCGGGGAAAGCGCAAAGCCTCGCATTCTACCGGAGGCACCCCGGGTGGTAAAGCCGAAGCGTGCCCCGCGGGTGCGACAACGCTTGACCTTCCGCGGGGCGAACGCTAGGCTTGCGCTGCCCCGGAAGCAACTCTCGACGGAGGCTTCCGGGTATTCGATGCCGGCAACCGATCCAAAACTCCTGGCGGAGGCCGAGACTTCGGCCTCCGCAGTGGTGCTGGAGGCGCTCAAGGAGCGCGTCCTAGCGGTGCAGAATTACGCGCTGCTCTCGGCGCGCTCGATTTCAAATCTCCTTACCGCTCCGCGCTACCTGGCCGATACGTTTGAGCAGATGGATTTGATCGGCGTGGGCTCGCTGCCGATCGTCCTGCTAACCGGCTTCTTCATCGGCGCGGTGCTGGTCCTGCAGACTGCGTCACAGTTCGAGCGCTTCGGCCAGACCGCTCTGACCGGGGACGCGGTGGCCATCGCGCTGGTGCGTGAGCTGGGGCCGACCATTACCGGACTGCTAGTGGCCGGCCGGAACGCCTCGGGGATCGCCTCTGAGTTGGGTTCAATGCTGGTCACCGAGCAGGTGGACGCCATGCGCGCCATGGGCACCGACCCCACGCGCAAGCTCGTGACGCCCCGCGTTGTAGCCACGATACTGATGCTGCCCCTGCTGACCGCGATGGCCGACTTCGTCGGGCTGCTTGGCGGGTACGTAGTCTCCAGCTTCGAGCTCCGCCTGAACCCGGTGGAGTACTGGACGCGCGCCATCAATGCACTGGAGTTCTCCGACCTGATGCAAGGTCTCACCAAGCCGCTCGTGTTCGGCTTCATTCTTTCGACGGTGGGCTGCTATCACGGCTTGACCGTGCGCGGCGGCACGCAGGGAGTCGGCCGCGCCACCACCCAGGCCGTGGTTGTCTCCTCCGTCTTCATCCTGGTGGCCAATTTCTTCCTAACAAAGGTCATGCTGTACCTCTCCGGGCACCACGTCTGATCTGCAGGGCTTCCCGCGCCGAGGGTGGCATCCTGCTGGGACAGCCAAGATGGCGCTGCCTGTCGGTGAATTTCACGCTTCGGCTGTCGCAGGGACTGTATTTGCATTTATAATCCCGATATGGAGCGCCCCTTGCTTCTCGATCCTCCGGCGGTGAAGTCCGGGGGTCGCAGCGTCGGGGCGCGAGCCCGCCCCGCGAATCGTGAAGCCGCGCCCGCGCCACGATGAGCACTGGCGTCCGCACCGAGCCGGTCATCGCATTTGAAAACGTTCACATCGGCTTCGACGCTGGGGAAGTCTTGCGCGGGATTTCCTTCCAGGTTGCGCCACGGGAGACCAAGGTGCTGGTCGGCGAGACCGGCACTGGCAAAACGCTCGCGCTTAAGCTCGCCGCGGGCCTGCTCCGGCCCGACGCCGGGCACATCCGGGTGCTGGGGCGCGACCTCACAGCGCTCGATGAGACCGAGCTGCTCGATTTTCGCCGCCAAGTCGGGTTTGTCTTTCAGGAGGGCGCCCTGTTTGATTCGCTCACCGTCGCCGAAAACGTGGCCTACCGCCTGCGCGAAGACGGCGTGGACGACCAGGAAACCGACGAGCGCGTGCACGAAGCCCTGCGCTTCGTGGAGATGGAGGACTCCCTCGAGAAGCTGCCCGCCGAGCTGTCCGGTGGGATGCGCCGCCGCGTCTCCATTGCGCGCGCGCTGGTCAGCCGCCCGCCGATCGTGCTCTACGATTCGCCCACGGCGGGGCTGGATCCCGTCACGTCGCAGACCATCATCACGCTGCTGCTGCGGCTGCGCGACGCGCAAGGGGTTACGTCGCTGCTGGCCACCCACCGCCTGCAGGACGCCTTCGCGCTGGCAAACTTTCGCTTCGATCCGGCCGCGAATCGCGTCGTGCCGGTCAGCCGCGACGGCCAGAGGCCGCCGCAAGAGGCGAGCGGGGCCGCTCCGGCGACGACTTTTCTGGTGCTGCGCGACGCCGGTGTGTATTTTGAGGGCGACCAGCGCGCCATTCTGGAATCGAAGGATCCATATTTGAAACGCTTTCTGATGTGAACGGGAGCTCGAGACGATATCCGAAGTCACTGAGGAGGGTCGGCCATGCCGCAACGCAAGCAATTGACCTGGACCGAGCTGCGCGTCGGTCTGTTCGTTATGGCGGGGGTGGTCATCCTCGCTGTGGCGATTTTCTACGTCACCGGGGCGGACTTTCTTGGAGCGAAGTACCGACTGAGGACCTATCTCCCCGAGGTCGAAGGGCTGACCGTCGGTGCGCCCGTACGTCTGGATGGGGTGGAGATCGGCAACGTGGATGCGATCGGCCTCGCCCCGAGGGATCCCGGGAAGCCGCCGGACCCGGAGCGCAGCATCGAACTGGTGCTGCGCATCGCCAAACGCTTCCAGCCCGAAATCCGCACCGACTCGACCGCCAGCCTGATCACCGAGGGTCTGCTCGGAAATCGCTATGTCACCATCCGCCGCGGCTTCACTGGGGCGGTCCTGACGGAAGGAAAGGAAGTGCCCGGGCGCGAGGAAAAAGCCATGAAGCAGATCGTGGAGCGCGGCGCCGAACTGGCGGAGAACCTGAACACGCTGTCTAATGTCGTCCGCGAAATCGTGGAGGGGGTCCAAAACGGTCAAGGCACGCTCGGCAAACTCCTCACCGATGAGACGGCCTACAACCGGCTGAACGCCGGGCTCGGACATCTCGACGAGATGATCACCTCAGTGCAGGCCGGAAAGGGCACGCTCGGCCAACTGGTGGCTTCCGACGCGCTCTACCAGAAGGTGAGCTCGGCTTCCACCCGCGTCGATACCTTGCTGGCCGACGTGCAGGCGCAGAAGGGCACGCTCGGCCGGCTGGTGTACGATCCTAGCCTGCACGAAAATGCCAAACAGCTCATCGACCGTGGAAACGTGTTGCTCGCCGACGTGCGGGCGGGCAAGGGCACGCTGGGGCGGCTCACCACCGACGACTCGCTCTTCGAGAAATGGCGCGCCGCGGGCGAGAACCTGGAGACCGCCACGGCGAAGCTGAACTCGAACAAATCCTCGGCCGGAAGATTCTTTTCCGACCCGCAGCTCTACGACAACCTGACCGGGCTGGCTGGCGATATGCGGCTGCTGGTCGGCGACTTCCGCCAGAACCCGAAGAGATTTCTGCGGGTGAAGTTCTCGATCTTCTGAGACCGAAGACACGGCTCGTCAGGGCTCGCCTGAGAAGTGCGCGGCCAATTCGCGGACCTTGCGCAGGTCGAGCTTGCCGGTGCCGAGCTGCGGTAGCGCGTCGACGTGGAAGAACTGGTTCGTCCGCGGCAGCCAGAGGTTGGGCAGGTCGGCCTGGGGAAGTTTTTCCAGGCACTCCTTGAGTTTTTCCTCCGGCAGCGTGTGCAGCACCACCAGCCGCTCGCCTTTCTTGCCGTCGGGCACGCCGGTAACCACAAACGTCTGCTCGGTCACTCCGGCCAGGTCGTGAAGTTTTTCTTCCACCTTGATGTGCGGCACCATCTCGCCACCGATTTTGCTGAACCGGGAGAGGCGGTCGGTGATGGTGAGGAACCCGTCTTCGTCCAGCGAGGCGATGTCGCCGGTGACATACCAGCCGTCATGGATCACTTCGGCGGTCTTGTCCGGACGTCCCAGGTAGCCCTTCATCACGTTGGGCCCGCGGACCAGGAGGAGTCCCGGCCGGCCCAGCGGGAGCGGGGCAAGGGTGTCGGGGTCGGCGATGCGCAGGCTCACGCCGGGCAATGGATGGCCGATCTTCCCGCGCTTGGCACCCACCTGGCGGAAGCCCGGGGCGCGGAAGTCGCGGGTGTTCACGGCGACCACCGGCGAGCACTCGGTGCAGCCATAGCCTTCGAGCGGCCGGATACCGAAACGGTCTTCAAACGCCAGCGCGACGCGTTCCGGCAGCTTTTCGGCGCCTACAAGCACATATTGCAGGCTGCCGAAATCCTCGGGCAGGCAGCGGCGAATGTAGGCTTGCAGAAATGTCGGGGTGGCCAGCAGAAAGGTCAGACGGTAGTTACGCGACAGCTCACTGATCGCCGTCAGGTCGAGCGGATTGGGGTGATAGACCACTCCGGCGCCCAGGACCGCCGGCAGCCAGAGTGTCACCGTGAAGCCGAAGGAGTGAAAGAAGGGAAGCACGCCGAGCAAGCGGTCTCGCGCGTTGAGCATGAAGGTCTGGCCGACCTGCTCGATGTTGGAGCCGATGTTGTAGTGGGTCAGCATGACGCCCTTGGGGTCGCCCGTGCTGCCGCTCGAGAAGATCACCGTAGCGAGGTCGTCGAGCGCGGCTGGTTTTTTCTGTCCGAGCGCGCCCTCGAGCCATCGCGCCGGGAGGCACCATGACATCAGCAGCGCGAGAATCTTCTCGAAGACTCGCGGGTTGGCCGCGACGTCTTCGAGGAGAAGCGTCTTCGCAGGGACCTGCAGTGGCACGCGTTCCAGAAAGGCCTTCGAGGTCACTACGGTCTGCAGAGCACACTGCCGGGCGCAGGAGGCCAGGATCTCGTTCGGCGCGGTGTAATTCAAGTTGACGGGGATCTTGCCGCAGAGCAGCGCCGCAAAGTTTACCAGCGCCGCAGGGACCGAGGGCGGCAGGAGGATGCCGACCATCTCCTGCCCCTGCCATAGCGCCTTCAAGCGGCGCGCCAGGAAGACGGTCCGCGTGCGCGCCATGCCGAAGCGCAGCTTCGGTACGCGCTGGTCCGCCATGGCAAAGCGCAGTGGGTGATGCCGGGCTGTGTCCAGGAAGGCGCGGTGGAGCGTGCGCATGCGCGCCTTGCGATACTTGTAGGCCTCGGTGTGGAGGTCCTGCACGGCCTGGCGCACCTCAAAGGGCGTCGAGTTCGGCGGCATCGGCCGGCCGTAGCTGACCGTTACCGGGTAGGGGATGCGCCGCGGCACCTTCCACAGAAAGCGGCCCCTCTCGAAGCTGAAGATGCTGCCCCACACGCCGTCCAGGTTCACGGGGATGATCGGCGCGTCCACCCCCTTCATGATGCGCTCGAAGCCGCGGCGGAAGGGCAGCAGTTGCCCAATGCGCGTCATCTGGCCCTCGGCGAAAACGCAGACCACCTCGCCGCTCTGGATCGCCGCAGTGGCTTCGCGCAGCGAGTGGATCATGTCGCGGGGCCGCAGCTCGGAAGAAATGGGAATGCAACGCAAAATGCGAGCGAACGGCTTGATCAACGGCTTGTCGTAGGAGCCTTTGTACATGAGGAAGCGGACGGACCGGTCGGTCGAGGCGATCAGCAGAAGCGCGTCCACCATGGACATGTGGTTACAGACAAATAGCGCCCCGTCGCGCTCCGGGATGTTGTCGCGGCCCTCGACCTTGATGCGGTAGAACGAGTGCGTCAGCAGCCAGAGCACCAGCCGGAGCAGGGAATCCGGGAGCAGGAAGAGCGCGAACGCCGTGGCGAGGAACGTCATCACGGCGCCCGCCAGGAAAATTCCCCCAGGTTTCAGGCGGAATCCGGTAGCCAGCAGGTAGTAAGCGCCCGCAGCGAGGAAGACCCCAACAAAAGAAAGCAGGTTCGCCGCGGCGATCACACCGCCCTTGCGCTCGGGTGCAGGCCGGTGCTGAATCAGGGCATTGATGGGAACCGCGAAAAAACCCCCGAAGAAGCCGAGCAGGGCGAGGTTGGCACGCACGTTACCGATCGTCAGGCCGTGCCGCGAGAGGAGAAACCCGAAGACGGTCATGCCGATGGCGCCGAGCGGGATCAAGCCGTATTCGATCTTTCCGCCGGAGAGATAACCCGCCGCAAGGCTGCCCACGCCAATCCCGATTCCCACCGCGGCCTGCAGATAGCTGATCTGCGCTTCATCAATCCGCAGGACGTCGTGGCCGTACATGATGATGGTGAATTGCAACAGCGCGGCCAGGTACCACAAATAGACGTTGCCCCACACCGCCCAATTCAGCACACGGTCTTGCCGGATAATGCTCAATTGGGCGAACAGGTCGGCGAACGGGTTCCAGCGGAACATCCGCGCCGGGTTGGCGGCGGGAACGCGTGAAATGCCCAGGCTCGCGGCCAGCCCGAACAGAGTGAAGCCCAGCAGCACGATTCCGGACCAGACCTGGCGGCCACGGAAGGTGACCGCGAGGTAGCCGCTGGCCATCGTGGCCGTGATCGCGGCGAGGAACGTGCCTAGCTCGAGCACGCCGTTGCCCCAGGAAAGCTTCTTCTCCGGCAGCAGCTCCGGCAGCAGGCCGTACTTCGACGGGCCGAAAAGCGCCGCCTGCGAGCTGATCAGGAAGACGGAGGCCGCTTGCATCGGCAGATTGCGGAGCGCCAGCGCTGCGAGAGCGAAGAGCATGACGAAGATTTCAAGGTACTTTGTGCCGATGGTGACCGAACGCTTGCTGTAACGGTCGGCCAGATAGCCGCCTGCGAGCGAGAAGAGAATGAAGGGCAAGGCAAACAGCGCGCCCACGACGAGCACGAGAAAATCCCGGTCGCGCTCGGGCAAGTTCATCGCGACGATCAGATAGATCACCAGGAACTTGACGGCGTTGTCGTTGAAGGCGCCCTGGAACTGCGTGACGATGAGGCTCCAGAAGCCGCGACACCAGTGGCGTTCGACGGGTGTTGGCGTGCTGGGCGTGTCAGCCATGGCTATGGTTGCCTACAACAGCCGGGGAAAAAGGATGGAAGTTGAAGAGGTAAAGGAGGGGGGGGTACCCTCCCCATTTTTTTGTAAGAGTGGAATCTAAAGGACTTTAAGTCCAATGATTTTGTATCAGTGCATTGTAAAGGACTGAGCAGCTTGGATGGGCGCCAGAGCATACTCCCTCCGGAAGGTCGTGAGCCGCTATCAAAGGGCCATCAGCCCTCATCAACAACGGCATTATCCAGCTCTGTCCCAACCCGATTGCGCGTTTTTCGACATCCGCTGGGAAGGCTGGCGGACAAGCAAGGAGAAGGATATATGAGAGCACGATTGTAATGAACGTGGGATTGCTAGTGTGGTGCTGCACGACATAATCGCGGAATGCCTGGTCCTGAAGAAACCATCGATTTCAAAGTGACGGTAAGAGTCCCGGCTAAGTTCGCTTCGCATCCGAGTGGCGCGGCGACCAATCCGATGGCGGAAAGGCAACCTTCCAAAACGCGC
>JBASRK010000211.1:0-8727 GCA_049273775.1 Candidatus Acidiferrales bacterium | reverse complement strand
ACCGCTACTCGGTGGACGAGCGCTGGCTGGTGCCGCACTTCGAGAAGATGTCCTACGACAACTCCGAACTGCTCAAAAACTACCTGCACGGCTACTTGGTTGCCGGGAAGCCTTTCCTGCGCGAAGTCGCCGAGGGGATCATCGGCTGGGTGAACCAGGTGCTCTCCGATCAGAAGCGAGGCGGGTTCTACGCCAGCCAGGACGCCGATTACTCGCTCGATGACGACGGTGACTACTTCACCTGGACCCTCGACGAGCTCCGCGCCGCGCTGAGTCCCGAAGAGGCGCGCGTGATGGAGCTTTATTACGACATCGAGGCGCACGGCGAGATGCACCACAACCCGGCGAAAAACGTCCTGTGGATCGCTCGCGATCCGGAAGAGATCGCCGCGAGCCTGGCGATGACCGAAGCCGACGTGCGCCTGATCATCGCCCGCGCCAAAGGGAAGATGCTGGCTGCTCGGCTGCCGCGGCCCACGCCCTACGTGGATACGACGCTCTATGTCGCCTGGAACGCGATGTTCGTCTCAGCTTATCTCGAGGCGTATCGTGCGCTCGGTCGCGCTGCCCTTGGAGAAGGATGCCGCGATTTCGCGCTGAAGACGCTGGATCGCATCCTGGCGGAAGCCTGGAACGAAGAGCGAGGCTTTGCGCACCGCATCGGCGGGGCAAGACTGGATGGCACCCTCGACGACCAGGTGTTCACCGCCGGGGCGCTGCTCGATGCCTATGAGGTGACGCTCAATCGCCGCTATTTTCAGGCGGCCGAGCGCGCCATCGAGCGAGTTATCGCCCAGCACGGCGACGCCGCGGGCGGAGGCTTCTTCGACCGCCCGGCCGATGCGGCACCGATGGGCGGCCTCGACGTCCGCCGCAAGCCGCTGCAGGATTCGCCCACCCCGGGCGCGAACAGCGTTGCGGCAATGGTGCTTGACCGCCTCTACGCCTACACGGGCAAAACCCTCTACCGCGAGCGCGCCGAGCAGACCCTGGAAGCCTTCGCCGGCATCGCGCCGCAGTACGGACTATTTGCCGCCAGCTATGGCCTGGCGGCCATGCTGCACGCTCGACATCCGCTCCAGGTGGTCATCACCGGAAGTGCTGGCGACCCGCAGGCCGCCCGGCTCGAACACGCGGCGCAAAGCATCTATCGTTTCGGCAAGGCGGTGCTGCGCGTCACGCCGGAACTCGTCGCGAGCGACGGCCTTGCGCCGGCGCTCAGGCAAACCCTGCCGCACCTCTGCGCCGAGACGCCCCAAGCTCTGGTCTGCGTGGAAACCACTTGCCAACCGCCGGTCAGCGACCCCGAGCGGCTCAAGGCGCTGCTCACCGAGATTGCCGCCGGCGCCGCGGCCCGGTGATCGATACCAAGTAGAAGTTATTTCGGGAAAGGTGTCGTTCTCAGTCCGTCCCGCCTTTGGGGATGGACAAAGAATCCCTCCAGCGGGATCCTTCGCCCCCTTCGGCGGCTCAGGATGACGGCAGGGACGTTACGATTTGTCGGCGCGGCTACCGCTGGCGCGAGGCCGGCGGCACGATCCCGTTTAGCCGGTAGTAGACCACCAGTTGGCCGTAGTGCTCGCCCGAGTGTTCAGCCGCGTCCATGATGCAGAGCGACGCGCTGACCATCCGGTTGCCGTAGGGGAATTTCACCGGCTGGCCCATCCCTGCGTCGCCCTTTTCCTTGATCAGCGCCGCGCCGTCCTCCACCGATTTCTTCAGCAGGGCCACCACATCGGCTTTGGTCTTGTAGTTCTGCCGCGGCGGGTCTTCCGTGCCGGGGCCGATCTGCGAACCCTTCACGGCGCTCAGCAGCACGTAGTTCGTGCCGGCGACATGCAGCAGTTGCTCGGCAAACGTGCGCACCTCGGGCTTGGGTTTGAAGTCGTATTTGTCTTCGGGGAAATCCTCGGCCATGGCGATGAGTTTCCGGCTGATGGAGTTCCACGCTGTCAGGGCCTCTTGTGCCGGGCCGCCCGCAGGCTTAGGCGCCGGGGCCGGGGGTTTCTGCTGGGTGATGGCCGGACCTGCGACAAGCGCGAACAGGGCCACCAGTGTCATGCAGAAAATAACCTTGCGCATGGGTTGCTCCTTTGAGAGGACTCGCTAGCGCCGATTCACCAGGCATCCCCGGCAGCGGCAGATGAGCCCGCCGCTCGTCGGCGCTACGAGGTTGATTTGAGCCGAGCAGCCTACCACGGCCTTGAGCGGGCGTCCACGCCCGTGTGCGACGGTCGGGGAATTTCGATGCCATGCCGGGCGCCCGGCGTCTGGCCCCGTTGCCCGGCAGTAGCCGCGGTGCGATAATGCTCCTTCGCATAGCCTACTGCTCTTCGCCATTGCTCAGGGCTCGCTGAGGGCTGTGTGGACGCGGGGGGAAACCATGGCACTTCGAGATGCATGGATTGAAAAGCGGCTTGCTCCGAAGGACTCGGGGCAGGCCGGTGCCGGCAGCAATGGCGGCCTTGTCCCGAGCGAAGCCGAGGGGCGCAACGTTTCGCAGATGCATTTTGCGCGCCGGGGCGTCGTCACTGAGGAGATGGAATACGTCGCGAAGCGCGAGAGGCTTGACGCGGAGCTGGTGCGCAGCGAAGTCGCCCGCGGCCGCGCCATCATCCCCGCCAATATCCATCACCGCAACCTCGAGTCCATGGGCATCGGGATCGCCTTCAAGTGCAAGATCAACGCCAACATCGGCAACTCGGCGGTCACCTCAGAGGTGCACGAAGAGCTGAAAAAGCTCCACCACGCCGTGCACTATGGCTCCGACACCGTGATGGACCTTTCCACCGGCGGCGACATCCCCGCCATCCGCAAGGCCATTATTGACGCTTCGCCCGTGCCCGTCGGCACGGTGCCCATCTATGAGGCCATCACCCGAGTAAAGCGCACCGAAGACCTGACGGCCGAGCTGATGCTCGAAGTGATCGAGGAGCAGGCCGAGCAGGGCGTGGACTACATGACCATCCACGCCGGGGTGCTGCGCGAGTTTGTGCCGCTGGTGCGCAACCGCATCACCGGCATCGTCAGCCGCGGCGGGGCGCTGCTGGCCCAGTGGATGAGCGCCCACAAGAAGCAGAACTTCCTCTACGAGCGCTTCGACGACATCTGCAAGCTCTTCCAGAAGCACGACGTCAGCTTCTCGCTGGGCGACGGGCTGCGGCCCGGCTCGATTGCCGATGCGAGCGATGCCGCGCAGTTCGCCGAGCTGAAGGTTCTGGGCGAGCTCACCCAGAAAGCCTGGGAACACGACGTCCAGGTGATGATCGAAGGCCCCGGCCACATCCCCATGGACCAGATCGAGCTCCAGGTGCGCAAGGAAATGGAGCTGTGCCACGAGGCGCCGTTCTATACCCTTGGCCCGCTGGTGATTGATATCGCTCCCGGCTATGACCACATCACCAGCGCGATTGGGGCGGCGATGATCGGCTGGCACGGCGCTTCGATGCTTTGCTACGTCACGCCGAAGGAGCACCTGGGGCTGCCCAACGCCGCCGACGTCAAGCAGGGCGTGATCGCTTACAGGATCGCCGCGCACGCCGCCGATGTCGCCCGGCACCGCCCCGGCGCGCGCGACCGCGACGATGCGCTCAGCTATGCGCGCTTCCTGTTCGACTGGAACAAGCAGTTCGAGCTTTCGCTCGACCCCGAGACCGCTCGCGCCATGCACGACGAGACGCTGCCCGACGACTTCTACAAGGAAGCGAAGTTCTGCTCGATGTGCGGGCCCAAGTTCTGCTCGATGAACGTCACCCAGCTTGCCGAGGCCTACGCCGGGCAAACGCAGGAAGAGCGGCAGCAGAAGTTCGTCGAGCTGCTCGCCAAAGTCGAGAAGTAGAAAATGGTGGAATCAGCGCGGGGTCGGCATGGGCGTTTTTAACGTCACGATCCGAATCGCCAATCCGGTTTGTCCAGCCGCAGTTCGGAGATTGAGCTGCTGGTGGACACCGGCGCGACACTGACCGCGATGCCGCGCTCGCTTCTGCAATCCCTTGGGATTGAGCCGGGGATGGCGCGAATCTTTCTCGTCGCCGACGGGCGCCGGCTCCGACGCGAAACGGGCACAGTCCTGGCGACGATGAATGGCGTAACCATGGCCATCCCAGTGATGTTTGCCGAGGAAGGCGACGCATCTGTGCTTGGTGCCACCGCGCTCGAAATTCTTGGTTTTGTCATCGATCCCGTGGAACGCAAGCTGGTGCCGCGAGACCTCTTGGCACTCTGAACCCGCCGCATATCAGGACACCGTGGCCGATCCGAATTCAGTGGATGCCCGCGAAAATCTCCGCGAAGAGTTCAACCGCTGGGCCGAAGCGGGCCGCGGCGAGGAGATGGAGCGCGAGCACCTGCCCATCGTCCTGCCGATGCTCGACCTGATGGCGCTAGAGCCGGCTGAAAACGTGCTGGACGTGGGCTGCGGCGCCGGCTGGCTTTCGCGGCTGTTGGCCGAGCGCGTGCCCGAGGGCCGTGTGGTCGGCATGGACATCTCCGACCAGATGGTGCGCCGGGCGCGCGCGGCGAGCGCCGAGCTGGGGCACGTGATTTTCGTCGTGGGTGGAGTGGACGAAATCCCCTGGGAGGACAATTTTTTCTCCCGGGCGGTCTCGGTGGAGTCGGCCTACTACTGGCCCGACTCGGCCCGCGGCATTCGCGAGATCTTCCGTGTGCTCCGCGAGGGCGGCTCAGCGTGGATTCTGATCAACTATTACCGCGATAACCCGCACTGCCACCAGTGGGGCTCGGTGTTCGCTGTGCCGGCGCACCTGCTGGCGGCCGAGGAATGGGCCGGGATGTTTCGCGACGCCGGCTTTACAGGCGTTGCCCACCGGCGCATCCCCGACCTCACCCCTGCGCCGAAATCGTACACCGGGAAATGGTTTCGCGACGCCGACGAGTTGCGCGCCTTCCGCGCCGAAGGCGCCCTGCTCGTCCACGGCGCCAAGCCCGCCGGCGCCGGCCCACGGCTGCCTGCGCGGTTCCGCCTCTAATTTAATAAGAAGGGGGCGCCGCCGCTGCGGGCTTCGGCTGGAACTGCGCAGCGCCCAATTGCCAGAACAGGAACGCCCATTCATCGGCGAGTTGTTCCTGCCGCTGCACTTTCGTCGAGCCGATGCCGTGCCCGGCCTCGTAGTCCACCCGCAGCAGGACGGGCTTGCCGCTCGCGGTGGCCGCTTGCAGGCGAGCGGTCATTTTTGCCGGCTGCCACGGCGCAACCCGCGGGTCGTTGCTCCCGGTGATCAGCATCACTGCCGGATAGCGCGTGCCGTTTTTGACGTGGTGGTAGGCGCTCATCTCGTAGAGGCCCTTGAATCCGTCGGGCTCTTTCACCGTGCCGAATTCGGGGATGTTTGCGGGGCCGCCTTCCATCAATTCTGCGCGCAATGAATCGGTGTCGCCCACCTCGACCAGCGCTGCGGCGAACAGGTCGGGCCGCTCGATGATGGCGCGACCGATCAGGATGCCGCCGGCGCTGGTGCCTTCTCCGGCCAGGCGCGCCGCGGTGGTGTATTTCTTCTCGATCAGGTATTCGGCGCAGGCGATGAAGTCGCGCCAGGTATTCGGCTTGGTGAGTTTCCGGCCCGCCTGGTGCCAGTCCTCGCCATACTCGCCGCCGCCGCGCACGTGCGCGACGGCCAGCACGCCGCCACGCAAGATCCACGCCAGGGACTTCACGTCAAAAAAAGGATCGATCGAGATGCCGTAGGCCCCGTAGCCCTCGAGCAGCGCGGGGTGTGAGCCATCGAGTTTCAGGCCGCGCTTGTAGACGATCGAGAGCGGCACCAGCGTGCCGTCGTGGCTGCGTACCTTGACCTCCACCGACTCGACATCCTCGGGCGCGTCATACGGCCCTACGGGGCGCAACTTGGTGTCCGTGACGCTCTTCGTTTTGGGGTCGTAGGCGTAAATCCGCGCCGCCGTGGTCCACGCCGTGAGGACGAAGACCACGCCCGGCGCGCGCGGGTCGGGAGGGAACAGCCCGATCGCGCCGTCGAGCGGCAGGGTGAGCGCCTCGGGTTTTGCTCCCGCCTGGTAAGGGACGCGCAGCAGCCGGCCGACCGCGCCATCCCGCACTTGGATGTACAGCGCATCCTGCGCCGCGCCGAAGTCGGTGATCACCGCCTCGCCCGCCGGCACCACCACGTCGGCCTGCGCCAGGTCGGGGTTTGAGGCGCGCGTGTGAATCACATTGAACCGCGAGGCGCCCTTGTGCGTGAGCAGGTAAAGGTCGTCCCCGCGGGCCGTAACGTTGGTGACCTCATCCTCGACGTCGCAAACCTTGCGCCAGCGCGTGTCCGGCTTGCCCACCGAATCGAGCGGCGCCACGTAGAGCGTCACTTCGTTCTGCACGCCGTGGGCCACGACTCCAACGGCGTAAGTGGACTCCGGCGCCGTCGCCACAACGGAAAAGTCAGGGGGCTCTACCTTCACCGCAGGAGATACGCCGAAACCAAAGACCGCCGGATCTTTCTCCGGGTCGGTGCCGACGATGTGCAGATAGGTGCGGCTTTTCAGGTATTTCTCGGTGGGAGGCGCGTTGAGCGCCAGCTTTTGCAGGCGATTGTAGAAAAACGAGCGCCCATCGGGGCGCCAGCCGATGGGCTCGCCGAATTGCGCCCGGTCAATTGTCTCGCCCGTGTCGCGTACGGTGGTGGTGTCCAGGATATGGAGCACGGCGTTTTCCGAGCCGCCCGGCGAGACGCCGTAGGCGACGTAGCGGCCGTCGTCGGACGGGGCGTAGTAGTTGAGGGCATAGGGAGGCCCGCCCGGCGCCGACATCTTTTCCGGGTCCACCAACAGGGTTTCGGTGCCGCTCGTGCCCTCGCGCATGTAGAGCTTGAAGACAGGCTCCTTGCCGAGAGCCTTGAGGTAGAAATGCCGTCCGCTCGGCAGGCGCTTCACCCCGCCGACGCGCGCCGGCGCCGATTCGTCGAGCTGCTTGATGCGCGCCAGTAGCTCCGCCCGGCCGGGGATGCGCGCCAGCGCCGCTCGGGTGAAGTCGTTCTGCGCCTTCATCCACGCCGCCACTTCCGGATTCTTCAGGTCTTCCATGTAGCGGTAGGGGTCCTCCACCTTGGTGCCGAAGTATTCGTCCACCACCGGCCGGACTGGCGCCACCAGCGGGCCGGCGATCGGGGAGGAGTCCTGCGCGAAGTCCGGCGGAAGCAGCCACGGTGCCGCTGCGAAAGCGAGTAGAAAAGTAAAAACAAAAGCGAGATAGCTCGGGCGGGTTCGGCCCATCGTGTCGCTCCTTATCCGGTAGCATAGGCTTACAGCCCGCGGCGGCGGGCTTACAGCCTGTGTGCGCCTTTTTCAGCAACCTACTCGCTTTGCTTTCTTTTCTCCCCTCCCCCCCGGTGTTTTTTGTAAGAGTGGAATCTAAAGGACTTTAAGTCTAATGAATTTGTATCAGTGGATTCTAAAGGACTTGCGGGCGCATTTTTCGTATCAGTGGATTCCAAAGGGCTTATCCGCCTCTGCGGACATTCTTGGTGAGTTTGCATTTCCAAAGGAGCTGCGCGGTTCGGAGCAGAACCGATCGGCCCGGACGTACGGTCGGTCCGTGGAAGCATTGGATTCGCGGACTCGGACATTGCTGCACTGTTCCTTGAATACAACTCATGTTAGCACGACATTGCTTCAGCAATCGCGCGTGTTGCGCATTTTCTGCACTTGAAAAAGAGAGCATTCGAAAGGATCAACCACGCGGAATGAGCGGAATCGGCCCGACTTGGCTGCTATACCGCCGCCGCAGAAATGGTCAACGAATGTGCCACCCTCCCAACACGTTTGACTTGCCCGGAGCCGCGGCCTAACATTCCCCGCTCAGAAAGCAGCCGCCTCCATGATCGGCCACACACTAAGCCATTACCGTGTCGTCGAGCAGATCGGGTCGGGCGGAATGGGTGTGGTCTATCGCGCCCACGATGATCGGCTGGAGCGCGATGTGGCTCTGAAGGTCCTGCCCACCGGCACCCTAGCCGATGAAGCTGCCCGCAAGCGCTTCCGCAAAGAAGCCCTAGCCTTAGCCAAGCTGGGTCACCCCAACATTGGCGTGATCCACGACTTCGATACACAGGACGGCGTGGATTTTCTGGTGATGGAATACATCGCGGGAGCCACTCTGGCGGAGCGAATCGCCGCAGGCGCGCTGCCGGAGAAGGAAGTCCTGGCGCTGGGCGCGCAGATTGCTGCCGCACTCGAGGAGGCGCACGAGCACAGCGTGGTGCATCGCGACCTGAAGCCGGGAAACATTCTAGTGACGCCGAAGGGCCAGGCAAAAGTTCTCGACTTCGGCCTGGCCAAGCTCCTGCGGCCGTCCGGCCCGAGAGCAGGAGAAACGGCCACGACTGAAACGGTGAGTGATACAGCCGTGGTGGCCGGCACGCTGCCGTACATGTCGCCGGAGCAGTTGCGCGGCGAACCCGCCGACGCGCGCGCCGACATCTATGCCACCGGCGCTGTGCTTTATGAAATGGCCACGGGCCAGCGACCTTTTCGCGAAGGGCTGGCGTCGCGGCTGACCGATGCCATCTTGCATCAGCCGCCCGTTCCGCCGCGGACGTTGAATGGGCGCATCTCCCCGGAGCTGGAGCGGATCATCCTGAAGTGCCTGGAGAAAGATCCGGAGAACCGCTATCAGTCGGCCAAAGAGCTCGTTGTGGACTTGCGCAGGCTGGCGACTCCGGGATCCGCGGTCGCCGCGGCAACGGCAGCGAAGACAAAGAC
>JBASRK010000075.1:0-27466 GCA_049273775.1 Candidatus Acidiferrales bacterium | reverse complement strand
GCCGCGGTTTGAAAATGAGGAGTACATCATGGCCGTCGGCGCCTACCGCCCGCTCGATGACTCGCTGCGCATCGCCTTCACCGAGTTGGTCGGCTGGTTGCACACCGACTACCAGATTTCCGAGCTCGACGCCTACGAGCTGCTCTCCAAGGTCGCAAAAATCCATCTGGTGGAGATGGTGGACCCGAACTACGTGGTCATCGCCCAAATCCACAAGAAATACCTGCCGCCGCCCAGGAAGTAAGCCGGTTCGCCGAAGCAAAGCCGTGGTAACTTGTCGCTCCGCTCGGGCGCCTGGGACTCATCCTCCAGCCCGGAGGAATCAGCCCGCCTGCCAACTCGCCGATACATCCACGTACGAACGATTCAGTGCGGCAATGGATGTGCAGCCGAGGAGTTTGAGGGTACGCTCGACATCAGCCCGCAAGATCTGAAGCGCCCGCGCGATACCGGCTTCCCCTGCGGCGCCGAGGCCATACGCATAGGCGCGCCCGACCAGAACAGCTCGGGCGCCCAGGCAGATGGCCTTGATGATGTCGCTGCCGCGACGAACGCCTCCATCCATCAGCACTTCGGCTCGGCCGTTGACAGCCTTTACGACTTCCGGCAGCGCACGCAGTGACGCAGGAACGCAGTCGAGCTGCCGCCCGCCATGATTGGACACACTGACGGCGACGGCTCCTTCATCCACGGCTCGCAGGGCGTCATCGCCGGTCAGGACGCCCTTGATGACAATCGGGCCGGGCCAAGCTTTGCGGATCCATTGCAGGTCTTCCCAGGTGACAGCCGTGCGGGCGAGAGCTGCACCCACATCGATGAGCGGCATCGGCCCCTGGCCCGGGATGACAATGTTGGGCAGCTTGGGGACGCCACCGTCCAGCAAGAAGCTGGTGAGCCATCCAGGACGCGAGAGCAACTGCGGCAGAAACGGGATCTTGGCCAGCAGACTGCCGCCGAGCAGTTCTTTCATTCCGTTGCGGAAGTCCCGCTCGCGCATTCCCGCCACGGGCGCGTCAATGGTGACGACCAAGGCGGAGAAACCCGCAACGAGAGCGCGATCGAGGGCGGCCTCAGCGGCCTCACGCCCGCCCAGTAAATAGAGTTGATACCACACGGGCCCTGAGGAGGCCGCCTTGACGTCTTCCAGCCGGTGTCCAGAGATGGTAGAGAGAATATATATCGTGCCCGCCGCCCCGGCTGCGCGACTCGCCGCCACTTCCCCGGCCGCATGCATCAGGCGGCTGTAGCCGACCGGAGCCAGTAGCGCAGGAAAGGAAACCTCAGAGCCCAACACGCGCGTGCGCAGATCGCACTGGTACGTGGGCACCGCAAGACGCGGCCGGAAAGTGACCGCGTTGAATGCCCGTTGGTTTTCTTGCAGCGTGACCTCATCCTCGGCGCCGCCATCCAAGTAGTCGAACACGATTTTCGGCAAGCGAGCTCGGGCCAGGGTCCGAAGATCCTCGATGTTAACGACGCGAGGAGAAGCCACCTTGGACATGCCGTGGGGTTATAGACCAGAATCCGGCATCGCGCAAGCCGACGGGGCGCCGCAACAAGTCGGGTCATACCAGGTGAGAAATCGCGGGGCTGAATCGCGGCATCCTGAGCTCGTTCAGAATGATGGGTGACACTCAGGTAGAGTGTCACCATGCAATTTCATTATGGAAAGGTGCCCCGAGCCCGCCACCTGGCGGGCTCAGCGTAACACGGAGGGCCATTTGGCAGGCTCCCCTCGACAAGCTCGGGGTAAACGGGGCAGCCAGCGTACATAGGGGTGCGCCACCGGCCCGGAGTTAAAGGTGGGCCAGCTAGAGCTGGCGCTTACTTGTACAGGTGGGCGACGTAGTCGCCGTAGCCATTGTACGGCAGGGTGGGGATGCGTTTGTGCGAGGGCACGTCTTCCTCGGTGGCCTGCGACCACCGCGGATGCGGCTTGGCAGGATTCACGTTGGAGGTGAAATCGTACTCGTTCGGCACCAGCTCATTCCAGAAAGTGCGCGGCTGCTTATCGGTGAACTCAAACAGCGTGATGGCCTTGATGCTCTTGTAGCCGTACTTCCATGGAGTCGTCAGTCGCAGCGGCGAGCCGTTCTGGTTGGGAAGGATATGGCCATAGCTGCCCACGACAAGCAAAGCGACCTCGTTCATGGCTTCGTCCATGCGCAACCCTTCGAAATAGGGCCAGGGATACCAGGTCTGCTCGCGCTGGCCGGGACACTGGCCGGGCCGCAGGACGCTGACCATGCGCAGGTACCTGGCCTTCGCCGTGGGCTTGGCCCACTCGACGAACTTGGCCAGCGGGAAGCCTGTCCAGGGCACCACAATTGACCAGGCCTCGACGCAGCGCATGCGATAGACGCGCTCTTCGAGTGGAAAGCGCTTGAGCAGATCGTCCACATCGAACTTCAGCGGCTTTTCCACCAGCCCGCGCACTTCGATCTGCCACGGGCGCGACTGGAACTGCTCGGCCAACTGGGCCACGCGCCGCTTCTCCACGGTGAATTCGTAGTAGTTGTTAAAGCCGCCGGTGACGGCTTCCGGGGAGATCTCGCGGCCTTCCACTTTGAACTTCGGGTTGCGGGGCGCATTCAGCGCGCGCAGCGCCTCGGCGCCGGCCGTGGCCGGGGAAGAAAACGCGGCGCCCAGGCCCGAGGCGATGCCGCTGACGCCGAGCGCGGCGGCGCGAAGCAGGTGGCGCCGGCCGAGATAAATGGATTCGGGTGCGACTTCTCGTTCGGGGACTTCGCCGGGTTTCGGCTTGCGGATGAGCATGGCGATTTGATTAGATGCCAGGGGAAAAGGATTCGCAACAGGTTTCTTTGCCACCTCCGAGAGAGAGGCGCGGCGCCCGGCGCGTCTGCCGGGAAGAGCCGGCGAGACGCCGGCGCTACCATGAGGAGCGTAGCACCTCGGGCACGTTGCCTTGACAAACCGCGGCACGACCGATAGCTTGAGAATCGGCCGCCGGTCTGCTGACTGCGGGACCGGGAGCCGCCGGTGGAGCCCCTTCCCCAGGAGACGCTTTTGCCGGAATCCATCATCACGCTCACGACCGACTACGGCACCGACGACCACCTGGTGGGGACGCTCAAGGGCGTCATCCTGAAGATCAACCCCGACACCAAGATCGTGGACATCAATCACCACGTCGCGCCGTTCGACGTGCTCGATGGCGCGCTCTCAATCGGCGCGGCTTACCGCTACTTCCCGCCGCGGACCGTCCACTTGGTGGTGGTGGACCCCGGCGTGGGCACGCAGCGCCGGCCGATCCTGGCGAGCGGCGATCAACATTATTTTGTCGCGCCGGACAATGGCGTGCTCTCGCTGGTGTACGACAAGATGTCCATGCTGAGCGTGCGCCACATCACCGCGGACCACTACTTCCTGAGCCCCATCAGCAATACCTTCCACGGGCGCGATATCTTCGCGCCGGTGGCGGCGTGGCTGGCGAAGACGGGCCAGGCCGCCAGCTTTGGAGAAGAGGTGAGCGATTTCGCCCGCTTCAGCCTGCCCAAACCCAAGGCTTCGGACAACACCGTCAAAGGCGTGGTCCTGCGGGTGGACCATTTCGGCAACCTGATGACCAATTTCTCTCCTGAAAACGTCCCGCAATTGACGGCTCCGGGCGGAAAGATCAAGATCCTGGTCGGGGGCAAGGAAATCCACCAGTTCGCCCAGACTTACGCGCAGGGAGCACCCGGAGAGGTGTTTGCCATCCTGGGGTCGAGCGACTTCCTGGAGATATCAGTGAACAAGGGCAGCGCGGCGCGGGCGCTGGGCGTGCAGCGCGGCGCGGAAGTCACCGTCGAGCTCGGGTAGTCCCCCACTGAAAACACGGTTCGCAGGCGCGCCCGCCGCAGCGGGCTGGGAATGAGATCGAACGCTCCGCCGTCAGCGCGAACTCTGCTATGAAATATTTCTATTGCCTAGTTTAAGCTGTTTATATTAAGGAAGAGTGCGGCCGAGGGAGTGATTCTCGCCGTTCTCGATTCAGGAATTCCCCTCCAGAATAACCAACTTTCCCACCCTGATTTGAGCGACGCCCAGCGCTTCCATCTCGGACGCGACTTCATCAATAACGATGACGATCCCGCCGACGATCACGGCCACGGCACCCACGTAGCTGGCATTGCCGCCGCCCAGGTGGATAACCAGGTCGGTGTCGCTGGCTTGGCGTGGAACACCCAGGTGCTCGTCGTAAAGGTTTTCGACAATAAGCTCGATGGCAGCAACGAAGCCTTCATGAACGGCGTCCTCTCAGCCGTCGAGTACGCGGAGAAGTCCGGCAGACGCCTGGTCATCAATTACAGCGGCGGCGGGCCTCCTGGCGACCTTAAGCATGATGCAGTCCAGCACGCGCACGACAGCGGCGCGCTCTTGGTGGCAGCCGTGGGAAATCAGTACGGCTCCTCCATCCGTTACCCTGCCGCGTACTCAGCCGATTTCCCCGGCGTCATCGCCGTGGGCGCCGTGAACCGAAACCGCGAGCGCGCCGATTTCTCCAACCGCGGTCCGGAGATGACCGTTGTGGCGCCCGGTGTCGACATCCTCTCTACCATGCCGGACTACTACGTGACCGCCAACGCAAATGGCAAACAAATGAAATACGACCGCTGGGAGGGGACTTCCATGGCCACACCCTTCGTTGCGGCCCTTGCCGTGCTCGTGTGGTCGAAGTCACCGGGGATGACCGCCGCGCAGGTCCGCCAGAAGTTAACCGATACGACAGACAATTTGCCAGGCGACCCCCAGGACGTGGGCAGTGGTATAATCAACGCTAGGAAGGCGTTGGTATGAGCCAGTCATTCACGGAGTTCAAGGGTCACCCTGTCCGGCAAACCAGTTACAACGGCCGGACAGTTCGGTACGTCGCCGGCCAGCTCTGGGTGAAGCTGAAAGCCCCGTACAGGGAAAACGACGAGGCCCAGGCTAGGATTCTCAAGGTCCTACCCGAGGATTCGTCCATCCAATCCGGGCCCAATAAGCTGGGTTGGGTCGTGATCCACCTTCCGGACAACGCCGACGTCATCGAAATCGTCGCCCGCCTGAAAAGCCAGAAGGAAGTGGAGTCCGCCGAGCCTCACCTGCTCGAATCGGCACTCTGACTCCTGCTTAGGCACTTCAAGCCTCCGGTTCAGCCCCTTCAAGGGCTGTTGGGGCCTTCGAACGACCGCGCAATGAAAAGGGTGACCACCGTCGAAATGCCTTTTTTTTCAACAGCCTGCTAGCGGGTCAGGTCGAGGGTGATGAGGTACGCGCGGGTGCGCGGGTCGAGCCAATCGCGCAAGGCGTCTCCTAGCAGATTGAAGGCCAGCACGGCGGTCATCACTGCCAGCGCGGGGAACACGACCATGTGCGGCGCGTCAAACAGGTGGCTGCGGGCGTCGTTGAGCATGGCTCCCCAGCTCGGCACTGGAGACAGCACGCCGAGCCCCAGGAAACTCAGGGTGGATTCGGCGAGGATGGCGCTGGCCATGCCGATGGTGGCCTGGATCAGCACCGGCTGGAGAATGTTGGGCAGCAGGTGCCGCAGCAGGATGCGGGGCGCTGAGGCGCCGAGGGAGCGCGCCGCGAGGACGAACTCCATCTCCTTCACCTTCAGGACCTGGGCGCGGGCCAGGCGCGCATAGCCCGCCCAGCCGGTGATGGTCAGAGCCAGGACAACTTTTCCGAGGCCCGGGCCGAGAAACGCGGCGAAGGCGATGGCCAGCAGGATGCCGGGAAACGACAGAAACGCGTTGATAAGGACGATGTTGACCAGGCGGTCAAACCAGCCGCCGAAATAGCCCCCGAGCGAGCCCATCACGAGGCCCAGCAGCCCGCTGCCCAGCACGACCGATGCGCCGACGAGCATGGAGATGCGCGCGCCGTAGAGAACGCGGGAGAGGATGTCGCGGCCGAGCTGGTCAGCACCCATCCAATGGGCGGGGCTGGGCGGGAGTAAGCGCTGGGGCAGGTCCTGCGCCGCCGGGTCGTGCGGTGCAAGCCACGGCGCGAAAAGCGCCACGCCCGCCAGCAGCAGAGTCATGACCAGGCCCCAGCGGCCCAGGCCGCTCGAGCGGAGAAACTGCAAGAATCGAGCGGGGCGGCTCATTGCAGGCGCACTCGCGGGTCCGCCAGAACGTAGATGAAATCTGTCACCAGGTTCACCAGCACGTAGGAGAAGGAGATCACCAGGATGCAGCCCTGCAACAGGGGATAATCGCGCGCCGCGATTGCCTGGACGGCGAGCCGGCCGATGCCGGGCCAGGAATAAATGGATTCGGTGACGATCGTGCCAGCAAGCAACGTGCCGAATTGCAGGCCCAGGATCGTGACGATGGGTATCAGCGCGTTGCGAAAGGCGTGGCGAAACAGGACGGCGGATTCCGGCAGGCCCTTGGCGCGGGCCGTGCGCACGTAATCGCTGGAAAGCTCCTCGATCATCGAGCTGCGCACCATACGCGTCAGGATGGCGGCCAGGGCCGCGCCGAGGGTGACGGCCGGGAGCAGCAGACTCGCCAGGCCTTCCCGGCCCGAGACCGGCAGCCAGCCCAATTGAATCGAAAAGAGCAGGATCAGCACGGGCCCCAGCGCAAAATTCGGCACAGAAAGTCCCAGCAGGGTGAAGAATCCCACGGCCCGGTCGGCCACATGGCCGCGGCGGTGCGCCGCGAGCACGCCCGCGGGGATGCCGATGGCGACGCAGACGAGCATACCGGCCAGAGCCAGCTCGAGGGTAGCCGGGTAGCGCTCCAGCACGGCGCGCAGCACCGGCCTCTGAAAGCGGAATGATTGTCCCCAATCGCCGCACACCAGCCCGGCGAGGTAGCGGGCGTACTGGACAAGCAGCGGACGGTCGAGGCCCAGCGCGTGGCGAAGCTGCTCCAAATCCTCGGCGCGGGCGCCCTCGCCCAGCATCTGCTGGACAGGATCGCCGGGGACGATGTGCACCAGCAGGAAGACCATGGTGAGGATCAGCCAGAGCGCGGGGAGGGTGAACAGAAGCCGCAGGAGCAGGTGGCGGATCATTCTGTTGGTGCTTTCCGGGCTTTATGGGTGGGAGGCGCCTGGGGCATAGCTGCTTGAGCAGTCTCCGGCGACTGGCTCGCGCCTGTAACGAGAGGAGCGGGCTTCACGCGCTGGATTTTGATCCGGGCGACCCGCCGGCGGTCCATCTCCACGACGGTGAAGCGGTAGCCGCGGTATTCGAAACTTTCGCCGCCCCGCGGGATAAAGCCCAACTGGCTCAGCACGAACCCCCCGACGGTGGCGTAAGCAGGGTCCTCGGGCAGCGCGATATTGTACTGGGTCTCGAGGTCGCGCACATTCAGCGAGGCGTCAAAGACCATTGCGCCGTCGGCCAGCGTGAGCGGGCGCTCGATGACGTCGAATTCGTCGTGGATCTCACCGACCATCTGCTCGAGGATATCTTCGAGCGTCACCAGCCCGAGGATGCTGCCGAACTCGTCCACGACCATGGCCAGGCCGGCGCGGCGTGCGCGCAGCTCCTGGAGCAATTCGCCGGCCGGCTTGCTTTCCGGCACGATCAAGATTTCGCGGAGCACGTGGCGCAGATTGAACTCCGGCGGCGGCAGGCCTTCCTCGGCGCGGCGCCCGCGGTCCAGTTGCACCCAGAGGATGTCCTTGACGTGCACGAATCCGAGGATGTGGTCCACCGCGCCTTGATAGACCGGGATGCGTGAGCGCTGCGTGGTGGCAAACATCTTCATCACGTCTTCCAGGCTGGCCTCGACCGGCAGCAAGTGCATGTCCGGCCGCGGCACCATGATCTCGCGCACCTGCAACTGCGCCAGCTCGATGGCGCTCTGAATGAACTTTTCCTGGCCGGGTGCCAGCAAGCCGCGCTCACGCGCCTGCTGGATCTGGATCAACAGCTCTTCGGCGGAATGGACCAGGGTGTGGCTGTGCGGGGCGGCTACGCCGAGCGCGCGGGTGACCCGACGAGCGGTCCGGTCGAGTAAATCAATCGCCCAACGGAAGGTGTGCAGGAACCAGCTAAACGGCCGCGCCACCAGCAGTGCGACACGCTCGGCGCGCTGCAGGCTGATGCTCTTGGGCACCAGCTCGCCCAGGACGACGTGCATCACGGTCAGCAACAGGAACGCCAGCGCCAGCGCGAGGCCGTGGGTGATCACCACGGCGTGCGTCCCCGGGAGCCAGGCGAACAGCGGCGCGAGCAACGCGGCCAGGGTGATCTCGCCCAGCGCGCCCAGGCCAAGGCTGCTCAGCGTGATGCCCACTTGCACGCCGGAAACGACGCGGTCAAGGTCGCCCAGAAGCCCCTGGACGATCCGGGCGCGGGCATTCCCCTGCTCGACCAACTGGCGGACGCGAGAGAGCCGGATCGCCACCAGCGAGAATTCGACGGCGGCAAAAAAGCCGTTAATGGCGACCAGGGCAAACACCGCGAACAGGCGCAGCGCAATCACAGCTTCACCACCGGGGGAGCCTGCAGGTCCAGAGCGCGGCGGATCCGGCCATCCGGGCGTGCCAGCACTGCGGCGGAAACCATATCGCCGCGATTCTAGCAGGACGCCCCGGACACGTCCTGGGAGTTTTTGCGAGGCGCCGGCCGGTCGGAGCGGCGGCGGTGCGGGTTGCACGCACCCCGATCGTGAGCTAGACTCCGCCCGCGCAGCTTCCCGACGAGGTGAAATTTTGTTCCGGTTTCTCGGCTATCTGGCGCTGGTGGTAGTTCTCCTGGCGGGTGTGGGCCTCGCAGGGGGCTGGTGGGTGGTGCAGCGCGCCCTGCCGCAGTACGATGGCGCGGCTTCCCTGCCCGAACTCAAGCAGGAAGTCACGGTGGATCGCGACACCTGGGGAGTGCCGCACATCCGAGCGAGCTCGCTCGAAGACCTGTTCACGGCGCAGGGTTACGTCCTGGCGCAGGACCGGCTGTGGCAGATGGATGTCCTGCGACGCGCCGCGGCGGGCCAGCTCTCCGAGGTGTTCGGGCTGGTGGCGCTCGAGCGCGACCGCGAATACCGCACGCTGGGACTCTACGTCGCGGCGGAGCGCGAGATTGAACGGCTCGATCCGGAGATGAGGGCGTCGCTCGAGGCCTACGCTCGCGGCGTTAACCGCTACATTGCCGAGCGTCGCGGAAAATTGCCCTGGGAATTTGTCTACATGCGCTACGAGCCCCGCCCGTGGAAACCCGCCGATTCGCTGCTGATCGCCGGCTACATGTATCAGACGCTTACGCGAACCTGGGAGGCGGAGCTGAAACGCGCCAAGGTGACCGAGCTCCTGGACGCGGAGCGGGCGCGCGATCTCTACGCGCCGGAATCGCCGCTCGATCACTTCGTTGTGGGAGAGGCGCCGCCGTTGTCGGGCGCGGCCCCGGCGAGACCCCCGGCCTCGAAGCAGCGGACGCGGGCCCAGCCAGGAGTTCTAGCCGAGCCCGCGGACTGGAGAGCCGCCGAGGCCGTCCTCGAGCAGTTTGACGAAGAGGTGCGCGCGGGACTGGGAAGCAACAACTGGGTGGTGGACGGCAGCCACACCGCTTCAGGGAAGCCGCTGCTCGCGAACGATACCCACCTGCAGCTCGGCGAACCGTGCATCTGGTACATCGTTCATCTGACGGCTCCGGGACTGAACGTGAAGGGGTTCACGCTGCCGGGCGCGCCGGGAGTGATCATCGGTCACAATGAACGGATCGCCTGGGGGTTCACCAATAACGGCGCCGATGTGCAGGACCTCTACATCGAGACGTTGAACCCCAACAACCCGCGGGAATACCTGGCGAACGGCGCGTATCTCCCCGCGGAAGTGCGCACCGAGCGCGTCCACGTCAGAGACCGCGACGACGTGCTCTTCGACGTGATCGTGACGCGACACGGCCCGATCGTGTACCGCGAAGGCGGCCGGGCGTACGCGCTGCGGTGGACGGCGCTCGAGCCCGGCGGACTGGGGTCCTCCTACGGCGTGGTGGGACGCGCGCAAAACTGGAATGAATTTCGCGAAGCGCTGCGCAGTGTAACCGGCCCGGCGCAGAACGCGGTCTATGCCGACGTGGACGGCAACATCGGCTTCATCGTGGCGGCGCGCATCCCGGTGCGCAAGAACGGCACCGGCGCAGTGCCCGTGCCCGGCGAGACAGATGAGTATGAATGGAGTGGCTACATTCCCTTCGACGAGCTGCCTCAGGTGCTGAATCCGCCGGCCGGCGTGATCGCCACGGCCAATGCGCGCGTAGTGGGGCCAGCCTATCCGCACTATCTGACCGACCGCTGGGCATCGCCCTACCGCACGGCGCGGATCTACGAGCTGTTGACGGAAAACCAGAAGCTCCGGCCCAGCGACTTCCTGACCATTCAGAACGACATTGTCAGCATGCCCCACCGTTTCCTGGCTGAACAACTGGTGGGAGCCAGCCAGGCTGCCCAGCCGAAGGACACACGAGCTCGGGAGCTGATTGCGCACCTCGCGGGCTGGGACGGGCGGGCGCAGGCCGCCTCAGCGGAAACGGCATTCGTCGAGTACACGCGGCGCGCGCTGATGCGGAACCTGCTCCAGCCGCACCTGGGGGATGCCGCATTTCTCTACGAGTGGCGCGATGCCGTTTTCCTCGAAAAAGTGTTGCGCGAGCGGCCAGCCAACTGGCTGCCCCCGGAATTCCACAGCTTCGACGATCTGCTGATGGCCAGCGCCGACCAGGCGGTCCAGCGCCTTGCTGCCGATACCGGGCAAGCGGACAGCTCCGCCTGGCGATGGGGGCGACTGAACGCGCTGGTGATGCTGCACCTGCTCGGGCGGTCGGGCTGGCGGCAACGCGTGCTGAGCCTCGGGCCCACAGAGCAGCCCGGCACAGTGTACTCGGTGCGAGCGGCCCAGCCAGCGCATGGCCCGGCGATGCGTTTTGTGGCCGACCTCGCCGATCTCGACAGCTCGCTGATGAATATCACACTGGGCGAGTCCGGGCAGCAGGGGAGCCCGCACTACCGCGACCAGTTCCCCGCCTGGTTCGAGGGCCGCGGCCTGCAGGCTCCCTTTAGCGACGCGGCCGAAGAAAAAGCTCGACACCATCGGTTGCGGCTCGCGCCGGTCAAGCAGCCCTAGTCATGCACCCGTGCCGGAATTGCCCGAAGTCGAGGCTGTGGCGCGCACCCTGCGGCCGTTGGTCTGCGGGCAGACGATTGTCCGGTGTCGCGTCATCCATTCCATCGCCACGCGCCCGCAGGGCCCGGCAAGGCTGAGGCGCAGCGTCGAAGGCCTGCGGATCGAGGGCGTCGAGCGCCGCGGAAAATATCTCCTGCTGCGCCTGAGCCGAGGCTTCGTGGCGCTGCATTTCCGGCTCGACGGGCTACTGGTCTGGTTCGATTCGCCCAAGGCGTTCTCGAATCGTCCGCGGCGCGCCGCGGGGGGACACATTGACGTGGCGGTTGAGCTGCGCAGCGGCACGCTCGGTTTTGTTGATCGCAGGCACTTCGGCCGGGTGCAGTGGCTGGCCCATGTGGAGGACTCACGGGACATCCGGAGCCTTGGACTGGACCCATTCTCGAGGAGATTCACGCCGGAAAAGTTGCAGGAGCTGCTCGCCAGAGCGCGGCGGCCCGTGAAACTTCTGCTGATGGACCAGACGCGGCTCGCCGGCCTTGGCAACATCTACTCCAACGAGGCGCTCTGGCGTGCGCAGCTCGATCCGCGGCGCTGCGCCGCCGGCCTGACGCCCAGCGAGGCCCGCCGTCTGCACAAATCCGTTGTTTACGTTCTCCGCCGTGCATTAGAATGCTGCCTCCATCCAGCCCCGGACTTCCGCAATCCCGACTGGTGGTTCCAGGGCCTGGAAAAGATGCTGCGCGTCTATGGGCGCGAGTCGCGGCAGTGTCGCAGGCGGTGCGGCGGCCGGATCCGGCGAATCGAGCAGGGAGGTCGCTCGAGCTACTTTTGCCCGTCCTGCCAGCGGTGAACCTGGGGGAAACGGGATTTGCCGCACATCGCGCCGAATGAAGCGTTCCGTGCGACCCGGATGATTCTGCGGGAGCCATCGAGTGAACCCGACGACGAGCAAGAAACCGGAGCCAGCCCGAAAGCCGGACTTTGAACGATCCCTGGCTCGCCTGGAAGAGGTAGTGCGGCGACTCGAGAACGCCAACCTCTCGCTCGACGAGGCCATGAAGCTGTTCGAGGAGGGCGTGGAGCTCTCCCGCGATTGCCAGAAGCAGCTCGAGCAGGCCGAAGGCCGCGTTGAAGTCCTGCTGAAGAAGGCCGATGGGAAGCTGGTCGCCGAGCCTTTCGAGCCTGAAGCCGAAGAAGAATCCTGAAGCCCGCCCCGGGCTTGTTCCGAGCTTGCCGAAGGGAAATACTCCCGAGAGAAAGCGTGTGACGCTGCCCGCATTTTTCGAGGAAGACCGCCAGCAGGTCGAAATGGCGCTCGACCAGCTGCTGCCGCGGGAGGATGCGCTGCCGGCCTCGATCCATCGCGCCATTCGCTACAGCGTTTTTGCCGGAGGCAAGCGCATCCGGCCCATCCTGTGCCTCGAAGCGGGGCGCATTTTTGATGCAGAGGCGCGGGCTGCCGTCCAGGTGGCCTGCGCGCTGGAGTTCATCCACACCTACTCGCTCATCCACGACGACCTGCCGGCGCTCGACAACGACGACCTGCGCCGCGGCAAGCCCACCTGCCACAAACAATTCGGCGAGGCCACCGCCATCTTGGCCGGCGATGCGCTCTTGACGCTGGCCTTTGAGACGCTTTCCGCGGCGCCGGTCGAGCCAGGGCGCCGCGTCGTCATCATTCATGAAGTTGCGGCGGCTGCCGGCACGCGGGACGGGATGGTGGGCGGGCAGGTAGCCGACCTGGAAGCGGAGGGCCGCGAAGTTGCGCCGGCAACGCTGGAATATATCCACCGGTCAAAGACGGCGGCGCTGATCCGGGCGTCAGTCGTCTCGGGCGCGCTTTGCGGCGGCGCGGGTGAAGCCGACGTGGCGCGGATGCGCCGCTTCGGGGAGAGCATCGGCTGGGCATTTCAAGTGGTGGACGATATCCTCGATGTCGAGGAATCGTCGGCGGCGCTGGGAAAAACCGCGGGAAAAGATCAGGCGCAGCGCAAGGCCACCTACCCTGCGCTGTACGGCCTGCAAAAGTCGCATCAGATGGCCCGAGAACTTGCGACCCGCGCCATCGGCGAGCTGGTCCCGTACGCAGAGCGCGCTGGCCGGCTGCGGGAGATGGCCGAGTTCCTGGTGCTGCGGCGGGCGTGAAATCCAAGACGAAAACCGAGAAGAAGCGGCTGGACGTGCTGCTGGCGGAGCGCGGCCTAGCCGAGTCACGCCAGAAGGCGCAAGGGTTGATTCTGGCCGGGCAAGTGCGCGTCAACGGCCAGAAACTCGAGAAGGCGGGTGCGCTGGTCGCGGCAGACGCCGGCATCGAACTCGCCGGCGACAAGCTTCGCTACGCAAGCCGCGGCGGGCTGAAGCTCGAGGGCGCGCTCAAAGAGTTTGGTGTGAGCGCGACCGATAAAGTGTGCCTCGATGTGGGCGCCTCGACCGGCGGGTTCACCGACTGCCTGCTGCAACACGGCGCCCGGCGCGTCTTTGCGGTGGACGTCAGCATCGACCAGTTGTCGTGGAAGCTGCAGCAGGACCCACGGGTGGTGCGGATCGAGCGGAACGCCCGAAACCTGAGAATCGCTGACCTCGGCGAGGCGGTCGAGCTGATCAGCATGGACGTCGCATTCATCTCCGTCGCGAAAGTGCTGCCGGCGGTCGCGGCCGTGGCAAAACGCACAGCGGAGTTTCTGATCCTGGTGAAACCGCAATTTGAGCTCGAGCGGGCGGACATCGGCAAAGGCGGCATCGTGCGCGACTCGCGTTTGCACGAGCGCGCCATTGAACGGGGGAAGGCCGCTGCGGCGCAGGCGGGGCTGCGCGTAGAGGGCGTGCGCCCGAGCCGGCTGCCCGGCGCCGAAGGAAATCTGGAGTTTTTTCTGCATGCGCGCTTTTTGCGGCAGCCCGAAGCGAAGAAGAAGGGTCCCGGTTGATTTCGCGGGACGCGCCGCGAGGGGCTGGAGTAGAATGCGCTTCTTACAGCCGAAGATTCAGGACGAAGGCTTTTTCCAAGGCTAGCGAGCCTGACGGGCCACAAGCGGCGAAAGGCGAGGCGAAACGGAGTGCCATGATCCGAGCGGTTGGCATCATCTCCAAGCCGCGGCGGGAAGACGTGTGCAAAGTGGCTCCACAGCTTCTCGACTGGCTGGAGGCACACAAACTCGAGGTCTATTACGATCAGGAGACGGCTTCGTGTATTGCTCCGGCCGCCGCTGCGGCGGCCAGTCGCCACGGCAGTGAGGCTGCCCGCTTCGCTCCGTCGGCGCCCCGGACAGTACCGCGGGAGCAGCTCCCCCGGAAGGTGGACCTGCTCATTGTGCTGGGCGGCGACGGCACGCTGCTCGCTGTGGCGCGGCTGCTCAACGAGCATTCCGTGCCGATCCTCCCGGTCAACCTCGGCGGCCTCGGCTTTCTCACCAGCGTAACGCTCGAGGAGCTCTACCCCATCCTCGAGCAGGTGCTGGAGGCCAAACACCGCATCAGCGAGCGCGTCCTGCTGCAAGCAGAGGTGATCCGCGGCGGCAAGTCAGTCGAGCGGCACCGGGCGCTGAACGACGCCGTGCTCAACAAGGGCGCGCTGGCGCGCATGATTGACCTCGACTTGCACGTTGACGGCGGATACGTGTGCAGCTACCGGGCCGACGGCTTGATCGTCTCCACGCCCACAGGCTCGACGGCCTATTCACTCTCCGCCGGCGGGCCTATCATCTACCCGCTGGTGGAGGCCTTCGTGATCACGCCGATTTGCCCGCACATGCTCACCAACCGCCCGCTGGTCATCCCCGACACCGCCCGGGTCGAGATTGAATTCCGCGCCGGCGAGGAGTCGGTCTTTCTGACGCTGGACGGACAAGTGGGGGTCGAGCTGAAGCGCGGCGACCGCGTCGGTGTAACAAAGGCAGACAGCAAGCTGCGGCTGGTCCGCCCGACGCGCAAGACGTACTTCGAGGTCCTCCGCAACAAACTCAAGTGGGGAGAACGCTAAGCCCGCACTGAAATCGGGAATCAGAGAGGTAAACGGGTTGTAGGGGCGTGGTGTGGTGTGCCCCTGCATCAGACGAGCCCGGTTATTCACCGCGGACCAGGTCTGCCTGCGATTCGCGGCGGCGGATCAAGCGGAAGCGGTTTCCCTCAACCAGCACCTCGGGCGGGCGGGGCCGCGAATTGTAATTCGACGCAGCCACAAAGCTGTAGGCGCCGGCACCCCAGATCACCAGCAGGTCGCCTGGAGCGACCTCTTCGAGCGGCCAGTCCTGGAGAAAATAGTCGCCTGTCTCGCAAACCGGGCCGACCACGTCGGCGCGCATTCTGCGGGAAGAGCGAGGGCGCCGGACAGCATTGGTGATGGGGTGTGTGGCGCCGTAGAGCGCCGGGCGGAGGAAATCGTTCATCGCGGCGTCCACAACGACAAAGTTTTTGCCGCGGTTGCGCTTGAGATAGAGAACACGAGTGAGCAGAACACCCGCCGGGCCGACCAGAACGCGTCCCGGCTCGAGCAGCAAGTGGCAGCCCAACGGCCGGACGGCCGCATCGATGGCTCGCGCATACGCGGAGATGTCGGGGGGCTCCTCGGCTGAGTAGCGTATGCCCAGGCCGCCGCCGAAATCGAGATACTCGAGCTTCACCCCGGCGCGCTTCAAATCCCGGGCGAACCCCGCCAGGCGGCCGAGCGCCCGGCGAAAAGGTTTCAGGCTCAGGATTTGCGACCCAATGTGGGAGCTGATGCCCTGCCAGTGAATCCAGGGCGAGCGGCGGTGCAGGAGATACAGCCGGCGCGCGTCGCCCCAATCCATGCCGAACTTGTGGCGGTGATGGCCGGTGGAGATATGCGGGTGGCCGCCAGCTTCGACGTCGGGATTGACGCGGATGGCTGCGGGAGCGCGTCGGCCGCCTCGGGCGATGATGCGCGAAGCTTCCTCCACGAGCAGGTCCAGCTCGGGCTCGGATTCCACGTTGAAGAGCAGGATGCCGGGGCGGGCGTCCTGAGCGCCGCGGGCCGGGTACCGGAGCGCTTCGCGGATCTCTTCCCGAGTCTTGCCGACCCCGGAGAATACGATCCGCCGGCCGGGAACACCAATGCGCTGCAGGCGGTAGAGCTCGCCGCCGGAAACCACGTCGAAGCCGCTGCCGAGACGCGCCATACGTCGCAGGATTTCGAGGTTGGAGTTGGCCTTCACCGCGTAACAGAGCGTGTGGGGCAGCGCGCCCAGAGAGCGATCGAGCTGGCGGAAGGCTGCATCGATGCTGCTGCGGCTGTATACGTAGGCTGGCGTGCCGGCGCGCGCCGCGACGCGCTCGAGCGGCACACGCTCGCAGTGGAGACGCCCGCCGCGGTAGGAAAAGTATGGGGTGTACCGCGTCGGATCAACCGGCGAACGCGGGGCGGACTTGCGGGCCGCCCTCACCGCACTCTCAGCACGACCAGGGTGCGGTCGTCGGAAACCGGCAGGCCTTGCGAGAACTGGGCGACCTCGCCGAGCAGCCGGTCGGCAAGCGCTGCTGCCGGAAGTGCGGCATGCTCCTCGATCAACCGGCGCAGCCGAGCGGTGCCGAAGAACTGGCCTTCGCCGTTCGCACTTTCGGCCAGGCCGTCGGAGTGAAATACCAAAACGTCGCCGGGGTCGAGGGTGATGCCCCATTCCTCGTAGGCGACATCGTCGTAGAGTCCCAGGGGAAAGCCGGTGAGATCCAGCTTTTCGCAGCGGCCCCCCTTCCAGAGCAGCGGCTGCGACTGGCCGGCGTTGGCGATGCGCAGCTTCCGGCGGCCCTTCTGCCAGGTGGCGAAGCACATGGTCATGAAGCGGCCTTCGATGCGGCGCTCGCCGATGAGCTGATTCATCTGGCGGAGCATCTCGGCCGGCTGGAGTTTTTGCGGGGCCAGGCTGCGGAGGATTCCGATGGCCACGGCGCCGTACAAGGCCGCCGCGCTTCCCTTCCCGCTGACGTCGCCCAGGGCCACGCCGAGCTGCTGCGGGCCGTAGCGGAGGAAATCGTAGAGGTCGCCGCCGACCTCTCGCGCCGAGAGGTAGCGGGCGGCAATGTCGAGGCCGTAATCTTCGGAGGGTGCGGGCCGCAGCAGGGCGCCCTGCATGCGCTGGGCGGCGTGGAGGTCGCGCTCCATGCGCGCTTCGTCGCGCGCCACCTGCTCGTAGAGCCGCGCATTCTCGAGCGAAACGGCCAGGTGCGCCGCCAGGATGGAGAGAGTCTGTACGTGCTCCTCGGTGAAGTAGTTGGGCTGCGGGCTTTCCAGGTCGAGCACGCCGATGACGCGGTTCTTGGCGATCAGCGGGAGGGCCAGCTCGGAGCGCGTCTCGGGATTGACCATCAGATAGCGCGGGTCCGCGGTGACGTCGGGCACCAGCACCGGCTGGCGCGAGGTGGCGGCCGCGCCCACCAGGCCCTCGGTGGCGGTGCAGTGCAGTTTTCCCTGCATGCTCTGGCCGTATTTCACGTCCAGGCGATGCTGGAAGATGTTCTGCCGCTCATCGTAGAGCAGGATGCTGAGGATCTGGTAATCAATGACGCGCTTCACCAGCTCGGCGGCGCGCCGCAACAACTCCTCGACGTCGAGGATGGAGCTGGCCTCGCGGCCCACCTCGTTGAGCACCCGGAGGGTCTCGGCCTGGCCGCGGACGCGTTCGAACAGGCGCGCGTTTTCGATGGTGATCGCGAGCCGGCTGGCCAGCAGGGTGAGGATGTTTTGCTGGTCGCGGGTGAAGTAGTCGAGCTGGCGGCTCTGGATGTCGAGGACGCCGATGCATTTCCCCTTCACCAGCAGCGGTACGGCGAGCTCGGAGCGCACCGTGTCGAGCGCGTTCAGGTATCCGGGATACTGGCTGACGTCCGGGACGCGCAACGCCTGCCCGGTGGCCGCTGCGGTGCCGGTAACGCCCTGGCCCACCGGGATGCGCCAGCTCTCGACCACCTCTTTCTGGTGCCCAATCGCGAAATGGAAATAGAGCTGACCGGTCGGCTCATCCAGCAGGAGGACGGCAAAGATCTCGTAGTCGATCAGGTGTTTGATCTGCGTAGCAGATTTCGACAGGACTTCGGCCAGATCGAGCGAGGCGTTGATCTCTTCGCCGATTTCGGCGAGCGTGGCGAGTGCCTCGGTGGGGACTTCGATTGGCGCGTTGGTCTCGACGGGATCCATGGGAACGCAAGACAACAGGAGACGCGCAAGACGCGCGTCGGCAAAAAGCAGACCATTATAGCAGGCGCGTTCGGCGGCCCGGTGAATTGCCGATCCGAAATGTGAAGGAGAGACCGGCCAATGTGGCGGTACCGGCGGAACTGAGGTGCGCCGGTTTAGTAGCGCGCGGCAGCGGTTTCGCGCATGGGCGGCGCCGGGCGCGTCGCCGCCAGCGCCTGCGGAGTTCCCCGGGCTTCCTCGAGGATGCGGACGCTGGCGCTGGCGCCGATGCGCGTGGCCCCAGCGCCGACCATCTTTTTCAGGTCTTCGAGGGTGCGGATGCCGCCGGCGGCCTTCACGCCCACTTCCTTCCCGACAACGGCGCGCATCAGCGCCACATCTTCGGCGGTGGCCCCGGCAGGGCCGAAGCCAGTTGAGGTCTTCACGTAGTCCGCCCCGGCGTTCTTGCAGGCGACGCAGGCGCGGACCTTTTCCTCAATGGTAAGCAGCGCGGTCTCCAGGATGACCTTGCAGATGGCACCGCCGCGGTGGCTGGCCTCGACCACGCCGCGGATGTCGAGCTCGACGACCTCATCCTGGCCGGACTTGAGCGCGCCGACGTTGATGACCATGTCGATCTCCTGCGCGCCCAGCTTGACGCTCTCCTCGGTCTCGTAGATCTTCACCTGCGGCAGCGTGGCGCCCAGCGGAAAGCCCACCACGGTGCAGACCTTGACCGGCGAGCCGCGCGCCAGCTCGGCGGCCAGCGGCACGTACCACGGATTGACCACGACCGAGGCAAACGAGAAGCGCACCGCTTCCTGGCAGAGCTTGCGGATGTCGTCGCGGGAGGCTTCCGGCTTCAGCAGCGTGTGGTCAATCAATGCGGCGACGCCGGCGTCAAGCTGCGCGACGTCCGGGCCGGCGGAAATACGGTCGGCGCCGGCGTCGATGACCTTGCGGGTTTTCCGGGCGCACTTCTCGACGCAGTTCTGGTCGCAACCCGGGCAAACCACGTCGTCGAGCTCGAGGCCCACCAGCGGCGATCCTTTCGCCGCGCCCAGATAGCCGAGGATTTCCTCAGTGACGGCCTGGACGAGCTGCTCGAGCTGCTGCTGGTCCACGAACGACGCTCTCCGCTTCCTTCGGGGGTAGCCCGGATCTTCAGACCCGGGCTTCGCTTGGAACGATCGCCGCCTCGCAAGAGGCGGGCTACAGAATTTACTTCCTGGCGTGCCGCTTCCCGCAGAATCATCCGGGACGCAAAAACCGCGCCTCGATGGCGCGGATTTTGTCCACGCGCCGCTGGTGGCGGCCGCCGGCAAACGGTGTCTCCAGCCAGATGGCCAGGATTTCGCGCGCCAGTTCGGCCGGGATCATGCGCGCGCCAAGCGAAAGCAGATTCGCGTCGTTGTGTTCGCGGCTGTTGCGCGCAGTGGTCCTATCATAGCACAGCGCTGCGCGCACGCCGGGCACCTTGTTCGCCGCGATCGCGCTGCCGATGCCGGCAGTATCAATCACGACGCCGCGCCAGGCTTCGCCGCGAGCCAGCGCGCCGGCGACCGCTTCGGCAAAGTCGGGATAATCCACGGCGGCGGTGGAATCTGTACCGAGGTCGAGTACGGTATAACCCCAATCGCGCAGGTGACCGCGGAGCTCTTCCTTGAGCTCGAAGCCGCCATGGTCGGCGGCGATGGCGACGACCCGGCGAGCGCCCGATTGGCCCTGGCCGGTCTCCTGCTGAGCGACGCGCAGGATGATGTTGCGGCGCGCAGCTTCTTCGCGGGCGAGCGGCGTGATCAGCGTACCGGCGGCGATGGTGAATTCGACGCCGGCGAGGACGTCTTCAAGGTCGGCAGCGGTCAGAACCTTTCGCGGCATGAGGCTCCGCTATTGAGGCGGCAGCGAGAGAATGCAAACGTCTTTCAAGTTGCGGTAGCGCTCGGCGTAATCGAGGCCGTAGCCCACCACGAACTCGTTGGGGATCTGGAAGCCCACGTAGTCGGCCTTGACCTCCCGGACCCGGCGCTCGGGCTTGTCGAGCAGCGCGGCAATGCGCAGCGCGCGAGGCTTGCGCTGCTGGAGGACGCGGCAGAGGTAGTGCAGCGTCAGGCCGGTGTCAAGGATGTCCTCGACTAGGATGACGTTCAGCCCCTCGATACTGGTGTCGAGGTCCTTGGTCAGGCGCACCTGGCCGGAAGACTGGCTGCCCTTGCCGTAGCTCGAGACCGCCATGAAATCGAGAGAAACTTCCAGGCGGATCTGGCGGATCAGATCGGAGAGAAAAATCGAGGCGCCCTTCAGCACACCGATCAGGTGCACGCGCTGGCCGCGGAAATCGCGGCTGATCTGGCGGCCCATCTCGCGGACGCGGCGCTGGATGGCGCTACGCCGCAGCAGCACCTTCAAGTGCTCCTGGCCATGAGCGGTCACGGACGAAGCGACCTCCAACAGGAAAGGCGGGTACTTTAGCGCAGAGGCTCCGAAAGCTCAAGGCGGGTCATTTGTTATACGGCGCGCCCCAAGGCGGCGCGCAGGTAGCTCAGTCATGGTGAAAGCTCAAGGCGGGACATCATTCTGGCTCGCGCGCCTCAAAACGGCGCGCAGGTAGCGCAGTCGCCGACAAAGTTCAAGGCGGGTCATTTCTTATACCGCGGCAGGACGGCGCGCAGTCAGCGCCGAGACTCCAAGACTTCAAGGCGGGTCATCGTCCTGTCCCGGTGATCGGGCCCGGCGGGGCATCATTTCACGCTTTATTGGCCGGGCTGTCATCGAGCCGTAATTTACCTCCGTCAGGCTTGACAAGGGCGGGGCAGGAAACTAGAGTACCCGGCATTGGGGGGTGTGGGTTTTTGAAGGGGCTGCACCGTAAACCGTCTCGTGGATTTCCGCCGACGGCTTCTCCCCGCGAAGGTGCGCCCGCTCGGTCGGGAATTCCAGGAACTCCGCCTAAGGAGACATTGACGATGCCAATTCAGCAGATGTTTTTGCGGTCCTTTTGGCTTCTTGTACTGTTGGCCGGACTGGTCTTGGGCCTGAGCACGACCGCGGCGGCCCAATCCACAACAGATGGCGCGATTGGGGGCACCGTAACGGACCAAACGGGTGCGACGGTGCCGGACGCCTCTGTGAGCGCTCAGAACGTGGGCACGAATGCCAAGTCTTCCGCCAAAACCGACAGCAATGGCGGGTACCGCATCATTCGTCTCCAGCCAGGCACATACACCGTGGAGATTATCGCCACCGGATTCGGGAAGTATAGTCAGAACGTGATCGTGGAGATTGGCCGCATCACTGCAGTTGATGCGCAGCTCAATGTCGCCGGACAGGTAGAAACGGTACTCGCTACCGCTGAGGCTCCTGTCATTGAAACCCAGCGGAACGACTTCAGTACCAACATCAATCAGATTTCCATGAATGAATTGCCGATCAATGGGCGCCGGTGGTCCACCTTTGCCCTGGGCACTCCGGGGGCGACAGCCGACGGCAACTTCGGCCTGGTCAGCTTTCGCGGCATCTCCGGCCTGCTGAACAACAACACCGTGGACGGCGGCGACAACAACCAGGCATTCTTTTCCGAGGAGCGCGGCCGCACGCGCATCCAATATTCGATCTCCCAGTCCTCGATTCAGGAGTTCCAGGTTAATACTTCGAATTTTTCTTCGGAGTACGGCCGCGCCGCCGGCGGTGTGGTCAATGCCATCACGAAAAGCGGCACCAACAACTTCCACGGCCAGGCCTTCTACTTCATTCGCGACAATGACTGGGGTGCTCAAAATCCCTTTCTGAAGCAGACCGTGAACGTCAACGGGGTCTTCACCCAGGTCTTCATCAAACCGCAGGATCGCCGACAGCAGTTCGGCGGAAACCTGGGCGGGCCCATCGTGAAGGACAAGCTTTTCTTCTTCTTCAACTACGACCAGCAGAAGCGCAACTTCCCCGGCGTAGCTGCGCCCGGCGTTCCGTCCGCATTCTTTGCGCCGCTCAGCGCGAGCGAAGTCTCTACACTGAACGGTCGTGGGATCACTCCGGCGCAGCAGGCGGCCGGGCTGGCATTCCTGCAAGGCATGACGGGCGTGGTGCCGCGCAGGGGAGACCAGTACATTATCTTCCCGAAAGGGGACTGGAAGATCTCGAGCAACCACACCCTCACACTCAGTTACAACCGTTTGCGGTGGAATTCGCCCGCAGGAATCCAGACTGCCTCAGTGGTGTTCCGCGGAGTCGACAGCTTCGGCAACGACTTCGTGCAGGAAGATTGGGGCATCGCCCGGTTGACCTCCTCGTTCTCGCCGAGCGTCACAAACGAGTTCCGCTTCCAGTATGGCCGCGACTTCGAATTCGAAAACACGCAGCCAGCGATTCCGGGCGAGCCGGTGGCGCCGCAGAGCGGCTTTTCGCCACAGATCGGCATTTCCGGCGGTGGCGGCCTCATCTTTGGCAAGCCAAACTTTCTGGACCGCCGCGCCTTCCCGGATGAAAGGCGCCAACAGTATGCCGACACGATTTCGGTTTCGCACGGGAAGCACCAGATCAAGTTCGGCACAGACATCACCCGAGCCAACGATTTGATGGACAACCTGTTCCAGGAAGGCGGGGTGTACAACTACAACAACCGAGCGGACTTTATCACTGACTTCGCCAATATCGGTAGCACGACAGCGACCAGACAATACAGCTCGTTCAATCAGGGGTTCGGGCCCACCGCCTTCACTCTTGCCACCTGGGACTACGCAGTCTTTTTCCAGGATGACTTCCACATTCTCCCCCGGGTGACGCTCAATCTCGGATTGCGCTATGAATACGAGCGCATGCCCAAGCCGCAAATCCCGAATCCGTTGTTGCCTGCGACGTCGGTCTTCCCCAGTGACAAGAACAACCTCGGCCCCCGCCTTGGCTTCGCTTGGGATCTCAGCGGCAAAGGAAAGAGCGTGATCCGCGGTGGTTACGGTATCTACTACGGACGGATCATCAACTCGACGATTGCCAACGCCATCACGAACACGGGCGTGACGACCGGCCAGCTCTCGTTCCAGATCCTGACCAGCGCAACGAACGCGCCGCGGTACCCGAATATCCTGACCACCGCGCCTCTCCTGGCGAGCGGCGCCCCGGACGTAGTCGTCTTCGCGCCTAATACCCAGAACCCGAAGATCCACGAGTTCGACGCGGTTTTTGAGCAGCAAGTAGCTACCAACACCGTCATTTCCATCTCCTACTTGGGCAGCCTGGGACGCGAATTGCCCATCTTCCTGGATCGGAACTTGCCGGCGTCCCCCGGGACCACGCTCCCCTGGACCGCCGTGGGCGGACCGTTCGCCGGCCAAACCTTCACCCTCCCGCTCTACCAGGATCCTCGCCCAAATCCGAACTTCGCGCGCATCACCACGATTTCAGATATCGTCAAATCTAAGTACAACGCGCTCGCCGTGTCGTTCAACCGGCGGTTTACCAACGGCCTGCAGTTCCAGATTGGCTATACCTACTCAAGAGTCAGCGACAGTGGGCAAAGCTCGCAGACCTTCACCGCCTCGAACAACTCACTTGACGTCAACAACCTCGCGCTCGAACAGGGCCGCTCGAACTTCGACGTTCGCCACCGGTTCGGCGCCAGCGCGGTCTGGCAGCCCAACCATTTCCAGAAGCGAGGCGGAGTAGCCCACTATCTCCTGGACGGCTTCACGATTTCCCCGATCGTATCCGCTGCCTCCGGAGCGCCCCTCACTGCGACTATCTCAGGCAACCCTCCGACCTGCAGAGCGCCACAGGTGGGATGCCTCCCATTCCTCACAAATTCCACAGGCATTATCGCCGCAGGTGGCACGAACCGGCCGCCGTGGGTTGCTCGCAATGGCTTCCAAACGCCACGGACAGTGAATGTGGATATGCGCCTCTCCCGGCGCTTCTCGATCCGCGAAAGCATGAAGTTCGAGGTTCTGGCGGAGGCGTTCAACCTGTTAAACCACGTCAACGTGACCTCGGTGGATAGCTTGCTTTACACCACCTGCGGCAGTAGCTGTGCGCTTGTCAGCGGCGCTCGGGTCCCGACGATGTCGTTTAACAGCACGTTCTTGGCGCCGACATCGTCTCAAAACACGCTGGGTACTGCCACACAGCGGGTGTTTCAGCTTGGAGCGCGCTTCGAGTTCTAGGCGGAACCGCGATCAACTTCGAGCGGCAGCCGGGAAACTGGCTGCCGCTGTTGTTTTAGGAAGGGGAGTTTATGTCTCGCCAAGCCCAGTAGGCGTTGTAGTAGAGAAGAAACAGCGAGACGCGCCTTGAGTTAGAACATCGAAGGGTAATCTGCTTGAGTGTCGGTCAGCTAGAAACAGCCACCTTCGCTCGTTCTTCCAGCAGCGGGCAGTTTGGCGGCAAGTTGGCCAGTTTTCTTTGAATGATCTCTTGCGAGTACTTCGTGACGTAATGCACGATAGTTTCTATGCGGATTTTGATGCTGCCGGTAGGTTTGGTGGCATCCAGATCCCCAAACTTGAAAAATAGCGTCCCCGTGGCCTCTACGATCTTCTGTGTGGGTGTGTAAGTGGGTTGGTCCATGCCGCATTCGTAACTGGATAAGCGGAGCGCGCAGGTGATCCAGGGGCAGCGCGCGGCCACCTTGGCGCCCCACAAAATCTCATTTGTATTGCCGCTATAGGAGGAAGACCAGACGTCGGAGATGTCGAAGGCACTCTTGATTCGTCCGGCGCGAATCTCTTCTCCAAACAGCCAGTCCATCAAATCATCGTCGATCGGAAAATACTGCAGCCAGAGAATCGGATAGCCCTGGGCCTGCAAGTCCGCTTCGATCTCGTGGCCGATGCCCGGGTCCATGTGATAGGGCCGGCCCAGGACCAGAATGCACGATCTTCCTTCCCTCGCGCACCAGGAAAGAATATTTCGACCCTGATCGCGCATTCTCTGGTTGAAGGAACGAAGCGCCTGAAAGCCCGCTTTCACGGCTCTTTCGGTCTCTTCCGGTCCCAAGTCCAGCACATCCTTCAGAGACTCGTAGAGTTGTCCGGCGACAACCTCCGGCTCGGCCAGGCTGACAAAAGGCGAGGCGTATTTGATTCCATTCTCACCAAAGACGTCGCGCTCCTTCAAGAAGCCAGCCTTGATGTTTTCGGGTCCGGCCATCACCCTTGTGCAGGTGAGGGAATCGACGACGTGGCCGTGCAGGAAGGAAGGAATCGAGTAGATCATCGGGCTGAGCAGGATGTGGATCTTCTTCTTCAGACCAAAAACAAGCTCGCCATAATGTCCGCTGATGGTTTTAACCGGGTAGCAGCAATCGACCGTCCCGCGACCCTTCCCGAATTCCCGCAACTGTTCTTCGGAGCTGTCGGAGCTGAAAACGATGTTCTCAGAAGCGATTCCCAGGTCCCTCAGGAACGCCACCCAGAACTGGTGCGTGCTCCAGATATTCAAGACCCTGGGAATTCCGATGCGGACCGCCGTGCGGTCTTTAGACGCCGACGCGGCGGAAGGCTTCTTTGCGAACCATGTCGGCAACGTTGGGATACGCATTCTTGGTCTTCTCAATCTCAGCCTTAATGACCTTCATCTCGTTCAGGTCTTCCACCAGACCTTTGGGACAAGAGTTATTGACGATCACTCGCTCCCAGCCCTGCGAGAGCGGGACCTTGCTCCACGACCGGCCCGCGCCTCCGACCAGTTCCACGTCAATGAAGCTGCGCTGGCAATTCACCGGGCACCAGTTGCAAACCGTCTCCACCGCAGTGGTGGTCTTGTAGGTGAGGTTTTCGATCACATCGAAACCCCGGAACGCGCTCTTTCCACCTTGTTCCCACCAATCCAGGCAAACCAGGCCAGTGCCGATTGCGCCAGCCTCGCCCGAATACGGATGAACCACAACGTCGGCATCGGGAACTTTAGATTTGATGAAATCTACCTGAGTCTTTACAACGGCCAGGTTCTTGTGCGTGCCACCCTGCAAGATATACTTCTTCCCGACGGATGCGAGGTTGCTGAGCCCTCCGGCATAGATCCAGACATTGAGCGGCAAAATCGAGCAAAGTGCGGCCAGAATTTCCTCCGCCTGCCAGCCCTTTCGCTGCTGGTTGACGATGTCGCTCTGGAGGAACACGCCGCAGCCCATGGACAGTTGCGGCATGGCTTGCGCCTTAAATGCTCCATCCGCAATCCCGCTCAAGGGGATGTCGAATCGCTCGGCCACGCCCTGAAGAAAGGCGCCATTGCCGGAAGAACATTGGGAGTTCAGACGGAAATCGCTGACGGTCCCGTTCTTCAAGAGCATGATCTTGACGTCCACTCCGCCAACGTCGCAAATGCAATCCGCATCCGGGAAATAGTGCAGGCCGGCGGTGGCGTGGGCGATCGTCTCGACGATGGCGCGATCGGCTCCGAGAATTCCTTTCAGCAGGTCCTTGCCATACCCGGTGACGCCGAGCGCGAGGATCTCACCACCGCCGACGGCCTCGCGAATCTGGCGGAAGAGGCTGCGGGCATCCTCGATGGGATTCCCCTTGCTCAGGGCGTAGCAGGAGAAGACCATCTCTTTGTCCGGCGTGAGGCACACGGCTTTGGCAGTCGTCGAGCCGAAGTCGCAGCCCACAACCACGCGGGAGAGTTTGTTGGTATGGGTAGAGGCCAGTGTGTCCGGGGAATGCTTGGCGCCGTTACCATTTCCATTCCCCGTTGCATCCATCTGGGCATACTGACCGATGAATGCCTTCAGGTCTTCATCGCTTCCACAGAGTCCCCCGCGGCCCTGCTTTTTCTTTTCCTCATACTGCCCCTCTTCGATCCACCACTGGAGCTTTTTCTTTCCCTGATACAGGCCGACCGTCTGACGTTCCCGGATGCCGACGTCGATACAGCCAAGCGCTGCATAATAGAGCGCATCATTCGGCACGCAGATGAGCGACGCCGGATCTTTCTCATCCGGCATGGCCACTTTCCGCTCTTTCCAGATCTTCACCAGGTGATGCCGCCACGCCTCCTGCAGGCCCGTGAAGAAAAGATTGGGTCCACCGAGAAGCAGAATCTCCGGCATCGGGGTGTTGCCACGCGTCAGCGACGCGAGGTTCTGATAGACAACGGCCTCAAACAACGAAGCAATGATCTCCTCCACAGAAACGCCCGCCTTCAGCAGCGTATTTGCGTCCGCTTCGGCGAAGATCCCGCACTTGCTGCTTATCTTGTGAAGCGTGTATCCGGTATAGCGCATCTGGGAGAGCTGTTCGGTGGGGATCTGAAGTTTGCGGGCCGTTTTCTCGATAAATGTTCCCGTGC
>JBASRK010000171.1:0-1952 GCA_049273775.1 Candidatus Acidiferrales bacterium | reverse complement strand
ACTTAACAGGCCGACTGGTATATAATAGGAGAAGAGACTCCGTCGCCGAAGGAGGGAGACCCATGATGACCAGAAATCCGGGCACCCAGCCTGTGGTGGAGCAGAACCTGTCGCCTGAGCCTGAGTCCATGCAGAAGTATTCGGATGAGGTGAGGGAACGGATTGCGAAAAAAGCGTACGAACTCTATGAGCACCGGGGGCGACAGGCGGAGCACGACGTGGAAGACTGGCTGATGGCCGAGGAACTGGTCCGCAAGGAGATGAATGACACCCGTGCTGCTCCCTCGCTCCGGGAACAGAGAGTGGGACGGGGCCACTGAACTCCAGCGCTCGCACAACGCGCGGTCTCAGAATGATGGGGAGGGAGCGGCCAGGTGCCCTTTAACGAGAGATGAAGAAGATTGGAAGGCCTTCGCACAGACTAATGGCACGTCTCGCTCGTCCCGCCTGTCTCGCACCTCGCGCGCTTCACGTGCCACGCTCCGGCGCATGCTCTCCCACGAGCGTGAAGGGCACGGTCCAGCAATAACCCCGACAGCGCGACGTGGGCAGCTCATGGCAGGTTGAGCCGTTGTCACCAGGCGTAGGCTTCTGGTGCAGGCCCGCCTGGGCCGGGGAAGATGTCGTCAAGCCGTTTCAGTGTTTCATGGCTCAACGTGAGACTCAGGACGCGCATCGTGCCGTTCAATTGCTCCATCGTGCGCGGTCCTATAATCGGCGACGTGACGGCCTTTTGGTGCAGCAGCCAGGCGAGCGCCACATCGGCCGGACGCTCGCCGAGTTGTGTGCACAGCGCGTCATAGGCTTCCAGCTTGGGACGACATTTTTCGATTTCTTTCTTCAGATCCTCGTCCGCGCGTCGACCGACCTTCGCCGGTGCTAATGCCCCGGCCAACAGCCCGCGCGCGAGCGGACTCCAGGGGATCAGGCCGATGCCATAAGCTTCACAGGCCGGAATCACTTCTAACTCGATCGTCCGCTCATTCAAATTATAGAGACTCTGTTCCGACACGAGGCCGAGAAAGTGGCGGCTTCGCGCCAGCTCTTGCGCCTGGGCCAGGTGCCAGCCGGCAAAATTGCTGCTGCCCGCATACAGAATCTTGCCTTCCTGGACCAACTGCTCCATCGCCTGCCAGATTTCATCCCACGGCGTCTCCCGATCGACGTGATGCATCTGATACAGGTCGATGCAGTCAGTCTGAAGGCGCCGCAGGCTCGCCTCGCAGGCTCGCTTGATGTGCAAGGCCGACAAGCGAGACTGATTCGGCCACTCACCCATCCTGCCGAACACTTTCGTCGCCAGGACGACTTTCTCACGCCGCCCCCCGCCCTGGGCGAACCAACGTCCCACTATCTGCTCCGTCCACCCCTCCCCCACTTTCCAGCCATAGACGTTCGCCGTGTCGAAAAAGTTGATTCCCAGCTCCATCGCCCGATCCATGATGACAAAACTGTCCGCCTCGCTCGTCTCCGGGCCGAAGTTCATCGTGCCGAGACAGAGCCGGCTGACTTTCACTCCCGATCGACCGAGATGGACGTATTGCATAGGCACCGTCAGGAATTTTGCCATTGTTTTACGAGAGTAAGCCACCAATCGGGCGTATGCATCAAGGATCTTCTTCTTCGACGTCCTCGATCGACTGCTTCAGCGCCGAGACGAACGCGACAGGGTCAGCCAGCGCGTTCTCGGTCAGCTGAAATTCCGAAACCAAGACACCGGCTTTGTCCACGATGATGAGTCGATGGCCAGGGTTCACGGTACATTCTCCCTTCTCCTATGATCCAACGCGCCACGAGCCTACCATAGTGGAGAAGAGACTTCGATGCTGGAAGATCGGTAATGGAAGACAGCCAATTGATGGTTGATCACGACTGCGGGAGCGGTCGTAAGACTTCGCGCTTTACGAACGGCGATAACGGTGCAGCTTTCACAAACGATTGTTCCCCCTATG
>JBASRK010000170.1:0-15089 GCA_049273775.1 Candidatus Acidiferrales bacterium | reverse complement strand
GCGCTATTACGAGCGCGCTGTCAGGGCGGACAAGCACTACGCCAACGCGCTCAATAACCTCGGTGCGCTCGAGTATGACCGCCGCAGGTTCCGCCAGGCCGTGAAGCAGTACAGGAAAGCCCTGGAGATTGCGCCGGAAATGGCCACCGCATATCGCAACCTGGGCAGCGCGTACCTCGCCCAGAAGAAATACGACGAGGCGTTTGCCGCCTACCACCGCGCGCTCGAACTCGATCCCCAGGTGTTTGAGCATCGCGGCAGCTTCGGCACTGTGCTCCAGCATATCGGCGTGGACGACAAGGGGACGTTCTTCTTCTTCCTGGCGAAATCCTATGCCAGCATGGGCAATGCGGAGCGCTGCGCGCACTATCTGAGGAAAGCCCGCGATGAGGGCTACACGGGGCTGGCTGCCGTCCAGACCGATCCTGCCTTCGCCAGCGTTCTCAAAGATCCCGGTGTCCAGGAAGTCTTGCAGCCCGCCTCGCCCTCTGCCAACCAGACCCCGCCCGCCCCGCCCGGCCCGTAGTCCCTACAGCTCTTTCCTGTGTCCTACCGAGACCAGCGGTTCTGCAATGGCACTGAACCCAAAAGTAGTCTCGGGAGCGACCTCCACAATGCGCCGCCGACGCACCCGGCGCGCACTCTGTTACAATATGCAGCAGGATGGCCGCCCGATACGTCCTCATCGGGGTCCTCTGGTGCGCTTCTGCGCTCGCGTGCGCGGCTCATCCTGTTATGGCTGCGGCTCAAAACTCGCCGCAGACCGGGCGAGTCGAAGCCCCGGCACGTGTTGCAACCCTCTTGGTATTTCCATTTGAGAATTCCAGCCGTGTGGCGAAACTTGACTGGCTGGGCGAAGGCCTGGCCGACCTGACCATTGAGCGATTGGCCGGCGAAGGCCAGTTCGTCTTCCCCCGCGAGGAACGCCTGGCGGCACTAGACCGCCTGGGTTTGCCCGCCTCGACGCGTTACACCCGGGCCACGATGCTGAAGGTGGCCGAAGAAATTGACGCCGACTACGTTGTTTTTGGCCAGTACGAGCTCGACGGCCAAACGCTCACGGTGGCGGCGCGACTCTTGCGGATCAGCCCGGCAAGCCTCTCGCCGCCGATGGTCGAGCCCGGTGCGCTCAACGACCTGATGGAAATGCACGGACGGCTCGCCTGGCGCGTGCTGCGTTTCATTAACCCCGCCTATCCCCTCAACCAGCGCGATTTCGCGGCGAAGTTTCCGAAGCTGCGGCTTGATACCTTCGAGTATTACGTCCGCGGCCTGCTGAGCCTCGATGACGAGGAGCGGCTGCGTGACTTCCGCGAAGCGGCGCGCTTGGAGCCGGCGTGGGACGCCCCGGCGTTCGCGCTGGGCCAGGCCTACTACGCTCGGCATGACTGCGAAGCCGCGCTGCCGTGGCTGACGCGAGTCCCGCCGGCTCATGAGCGCGGCGCAGAAGCGAATTTCGAGGCGGGCGTGTGCCACCTCCTGCGCAACGATCCGGCGCGCGCCGAGGCTACCTTCGCCGGCCTGCTTGAGCGCGTCGGGCATGCTGCCCCGCCGGCACCGAGCGCCCGCGCCGAAGCTACACCACGCCCGAGGGAATTGCCGGAAGCGCTCAACAACCTGGGCGTTGCCCGGGAGCGCCTGGGGAAAAGGCGCGAAGCGGCCGCAGCACTCGAGCGTGCCACGCAGCTCGATCCCGAAGAAGCGGAATACTGGTTCAACCTTGGCCTTCTCAGATTGCGTCTAAATGACGCTGCCGCGGCGGTACGGCCATTCCAGGAAGTGCTGCGCCGGCAGCCCCACGATGCCGAAGCACGCGCCCTGCTGATCGCAGCCCTGGAGAAAAGTGGCCGGTCCCCTGAGGCTGCGGCTGTACGCCAGGAGTCCACCAGCACGGGCGCGCGCGCCGCCATTTTGCCCTCGGTATCTCCCGAGGCGCTGGCGCGCATGGATCGCGTCAGCTTGCGCTTGGACCCCGCATCGCTGCACCCGTTGCCGGAATCTGCGGTGGAGGCCGCACCAAAACCGGGCGACACGCTCGCCCATCGCCTCAAGCATCGCCAATTTCACATGACCCGCGGCCAGGAGTTTCTCGCGGCGGGCCAGCTCGATGATGCGCAGCGCGAGTTCAACGAAGCCATTGTGCTAGCGCCGCTGAATACCCCCGCGGCGCACCTGGGGCTGGCGGAAGTTTTCCGCCGTCAGAATCGCCCTGACGATGCCATCCGCGAGCTGCGCGCCGCCCTGGGCAGCCGCGACGATTCCACGACGCGCACCGCGCTCGCTCGCCTGCTCCTCTGGCAAAACCGCATTGCAGAGGCCCGCGAGGAACTACGCCTCGCGCTGAAGCTCAACCCGGGATATGCCGAAGCGCGTCAGTTGCTCGAGCAGCTTGAAGCGCGCACGGGTGCTGGAGAGGCGCGATGAACCTCCGGCTGCGCTCCACACACCGGCTAGGGATCGCGGCGGCCTTGTTGGCTGCGCTCCCGGCGATTGTTCTTCCCGGCCCGGCGCCGGGTCAGACCGCAAGTACGGGCGGTGCGGCGGCGCGCGTCATTGAGCTGCGCATTGGCGACGAAATCGAGCCGATCATGGCCGAGTACATCAACGGCGGCATTGACGAGGCCGCCCGGTCGAAGGCCAGCCTCGTCCTGATCACCGTGGACACGCCAGGCGGGCTGGGGACCTCGATGCGCGAGATTATCCAGCACATCATCGACTCGCCCGTGCCGGTGGCGGTGTACGTGGCGCCAGCGGGATCGCGGGGCGCCTCGGCGGGGTTTTTCATTTTGCTGGCCGCCGATGTCGCCTCCATGGCTCCGGGCACGCATACCGGCGCCGCCTCACCGCTGCTGGCCATCGGCGGCATGCCGCTGAATGTGGATGAATCGCTGAGGCGGAAAATCCTCAACGATGCCACGGCCTACCTGCGGAGTTTCGCCGGCAAGCGTGGCCGCAACGTCTCGCTCGCCGAATCCGCTGTTACTGAGGGCAAGGCGTTCACCGAAAAAGAGGCGCTCGACGGCAAGCTGGTGGACCTGATTGCCAAGTCGCCGGAGGAATTGCTCGCGCAACTCGACGATCGCAGCATCAATCGATTTGACGGCAGCGCCGTCAGGCTCGAACTGCGCAACGCACAACGCACGGCTCTGGAGATGTCGGCGAGGCAGAAGTTTCTTTCGCGGATTGTCCACCCGGACGTGTTTTTCATCCTTCTGATTGTGGGCGTGCTGGGACTCTACGCCGAGTTCACCCACCCGGGCATGGTGGCGCCCGGGGTGATCGGCGGGATTTCGCTGCTGCTGGCGCTCTATGCCATGCACATCCTTCCGGTCAACTTCGCCGGCCTGCTGCTGATCGTGCTGGCACTCGCGCTGTTCATCCTCGAGGCCAAGTTCACCAGTCACGGCGTGCTGGGGATCGGCGGAGTGGTGGCGATGCTGTTGGGCGCGCTGATGCTGATCCGCTCGCCTCTGACTGCCGCGGGTGTCAGCCTGGGCGTAGCGCTGGGCGTAACACTGCCATTTGCGGTGCTCACCATCGTGCTGATGCGGCTGGTACTGCGCTCACGAGGCTGGAAGCAGGCCGCCGGCGTCGAGCAACTGGTGGGCGCGCAGGGCGAGGTCACCGAGGCGTTCGAGGGGGCCGGCCCCGACGGCGCCAGCCGGGGGATGGTGCTGGTGCACGGCGAGCTTTGGCGCGCTGTCGCCCGCGAAAAGATCGGCAAGGACGTTCGAGTGCGCGTGGTCCGGGTGGATGGTCTGACGTTGCACGTGGAGCCGGTGGAGCGCAGGCCCGGGTCGCCGGCCTAGACGTTTCTCGGGGGGGTCATCTCAGATCAGGGTTTGCCCGCGCTCGCCCTGAAGGAGGCAGCGATGGAATTTGCGCAGTTCGGTTTCACAGGGTGGCTGGTAGGGTTGCTGGTGGTTTTGATCTGGTTCTGGAATTCGCTGTACGTGATCAAAGAATGGGAACGGGGTGTGGTGCTTCGCTTGGGCCGGATGAAGCCGGAGGCCAAAGGCGCCGGGCTGCGTCTGGTGTTTTGGCCTATTGAAACGCTCTACCGCATCCCGCTCCGTATCGAGACGCTCGACGTGCCGCCACAGGACACCATCACCCGCGACAACGTCTCGGTGAAGGTCAACGCGGTCTGCTATTTCCGCGTCGTGGACGCCAACCTGGCGCTCTCCCAGGTGCAGAACTACCTCTACGCCACCTCGCAGCTCGCTCAGACCACGCTGCGAAGCGTCGTTGGCCAGTTCGAGCTCGACGAGATCCTCTCGGCGCGCGAAAAGGTAAACGCGAAGTTGCAATTAATCATTGACCAGGATACGGAGCCCTGGGGTATCAAGGTAACGAAAGTGGAAGTCAAACAGGTCGATATTCCGGAGACGATGCAACGCGCCATCGCTCGCCAGGCCGAAGCCGAGCGCGAGCGCCGCGCGAAGATCATCCACGCGGACGGCGAGGCCCAGGCCTCGGCGAAACTGGCCGAAGCCGCTGGCGTGCTCGCCACCCAGCCTGCCGCTATTCAGCTCCGGTATCTGCAAACCCTGACGGAAATCGGCGTGGAGAAAAACACCACGATTGTCTTTCCGTTGCCGGTGGACATTATCAACGCCTGGGTGAAGGCGTTGGGAACAGCGAAGTGACCGATGGGGATTATGGGTAAGAAGGGCGGGAGTGACGTGGTATTGGAGAGCCGCCACGTGATTGGCGTGTTTCTGCTGATGGTTGTGATCTCCGGCATCGTGTTCACGCTCGGCTACGTGATGGGCCGGAGCCAGTACGATGCGAAGGTGGGGACGTCTCACGCCAGCAACAAAGATTCGCCGGCGCCCGTTGTCCCGGCGGCCGCTCCGGCGAAGCCGGGCGCGGTCATAGCCAAGACACAACCCGCGGCCCCGGGCGCTCCTCCGCCATCGGACTGGGATTTCTCTCGCCCGGCGGAGACGAAAAAGTCCGCGGAGGGACAGAGAGCGGGGAAGAGCGCCAGCGGTTCAGCCAAGTCCACTGCGGCGACTCCGCCTGCCACCAAACCCGCTGCCGCAAAAGGCGGTACGCTGCTCAATGCTCCTCTGATCCCGCGGGGCGCCATCCTCCTCCAAGTGGCCGCGCTCACCAAAGAGGGCGACGCGCTCGCACTGGCCGAAGCCCTGCAGCAGAAGAAGTTTCCTGCTTTTGTCCTGACCCCCAGCGCCGACCACTACTACCGGGTGCAGGTGGGTCCCTACGCGGACGTGCAGTCGGCCAATATGATCAAACGCGGGCTCGAGAACGAGGGATTCAAGGCCATCGTCAAGCGCTGATGGCTCGGCCCTCTGTTCTGCGTCACCTCTTGAGCAACGTCCTTTCGGGCTTCCTTCTCTCCGCCGGATTCTGGACTGGGTATGGCGACTTTGGCGCTGGTTTGTGTTGGCTGGGTATGGTCCTTTTGATCGTGTCCTCTCTCGGTGCGCGGCCGCGAGTGGCGGCGCTCGGCGGGATTCTCAGCGGCGCCGTCTTCTATGCGATTACGCTGCGATGGATTTACACCGTGGTGCGTGTGCACGGCGGGTTACCCGCTGTGTCCGCCGCAGGCGTGCTGGCCTTGATTGTCGCGGCGGGCTCGCTTTTCTTCGCAGCCTTCACGCTGGGCGTCGCCTGGATCGCCCGCCCAAGTGTCGCGAGGGCGTGCCTCGCCGCGCCGCTTCTATGGGTGGTTCTCGAATTCGTCCGGACCCATCTGCCTGCCATTGCATTCCCCTGGGCCCTTCTCGGGTATGCGACGGGGAGAAGTCTGGTCCTTCTACAGCTCACATCGGTGACGGGAATCTATGGCTTGTCGTTCTTGATCACCGCGTATTGCGCTTTTGTGGCCTGGTCAGTGGAGCGGTTGGAACAGCAACGTCTTGGCGGAAAATTCTCCCTTGCCCCCACGTTTCTGCTCTTAATCGTTACCCCCCTGCTCCCTGCCGCAGCGCGCATCGGGGAAGGGTTCGTCCCGCACGACCACGGGCAGCACTCCGTGCATCTGGTGCAGACTAATTTTCCGCAGTCGCCGAGCTATCCGGCAGATTGGATGGAGCGCCACGCCGCGGACCTGGACGAGCTCGACGCGCTGAGCATCGGGGCCACCGCACAGAAACCCGGGCTGATCGTCTGGCCCGAAGTGCCGGCACCATTTTCCCTGCAGGATGCGCGGTTCGCGGCGCGCGCCGAGCGCATCGCCCGCGCTTCTCGCGACGGCTTTCTGGTGGGTGTGGTGGATTGGAAGCCCGGCGCTCACGGCGGCCATGCGCCATATAACAGCGCGGCGCTGCTCGATCCTGCCGGCCGACGCGTTTTCCTCTATGATAAGATTCATCTAGTACCTTTCGGCGAGTACGTGCCCCTGCGCCGCTGGCTGACATTTGCGGCGAAGCTGACAGTCGAGGTCGGAGAATTTCAGACCGGCTCCGAACCTAAAGTTGGACAACTGCCGGGCACGAACGAGCGCCTCGGTGTTTTTATCTGTTTTGAGGCGGTTTTTCCGAACGAGGTCCGGCGGTTCGCGGCCAACGGCGCGAACGTGCTCGTCAACATTTCAAATGACGGCTGGTTCGGCCGGTCGGCAGCACCGGAGCAGCACCTGATGATGGCGCGGGTGCGGGCGGTCGAGAACCGCCGGTGGCTGCTGCGCGCCACCAACAATGGTTATACGGTTGTCGTGGACCCGTACGGTCGGTACACGGCGCGGATGGAGCCGGACAAGCGCGGGGTGCTCAGCGCCGACTACGGCTTTCGCAACGACCTGACGCTCTATACGCGCTGGGGCGATTGGCTGGCGTGGCTTTGCGTCGTGGGGACGGCAGGGATGCTGATCGGAGGCGCAGTAACCGGTCGAAACTCGACAGTTCAAAGTCGAAAGTGAAGAGTCGAAAGCTGGAAACTAAGAACTTTCGACACTAAACTGGGGACTGTAAACTCTGGAGCCAATCAAGGAGAGTTTCGTTCTAAAGGATTCGATCGCCATGATTCTTGAAGACCTCGAACAGCGGTACGGCGAGCTCCACAAGCGCATCGAACTTGTGCGGAGTTATCTTTGACGTCCGGCAAAACCGCGAACGCCTCGCCGCGCTGGAACTAAAAGCCGCCCAACCCGATTTTTGGCAAGACGCCGAACAGGCGCAGAAGATTCTTCAGAAGCGAAAAGAGGCTGAAGGCCGCGTCGCCGCCGATGAAAAACTCTCCCGGTGGACGAGCGACCTGGAGACCTATTTCCACCTCGCCCATGAGGAGACCGACGTCGCCCAGCGCCAGGGGGTGCTTGAGGAGATCGGCCGCGAGCTCGACGCCGCCGACACTTTTGTCGCCGAGCTGGAGACCGCCACGTTGCTGGCCGGGGAGAACGACCGACTCAACGCCATCGTGACCGTCAAGCCCGGCGCTGGCGGAATCGAATCGCAGGACTGGGCCGAAATGCTGGTGCGGATGTACGTGCGGTGGGCCGAGCGCAAAGGCTTTCGTGCCTCGGTGATTGATTCGGTGCCGGGGGAAGAGGCCGGGCTGAAGTCGGCGACGCTGCTCGTCGAGGGCGAAAACGCCTACGGCCTGCTGGCCACCGAGAGCGGCGTGCATCGCCTGATCCGCATCTCGCCGTTCGACCAGCAGGCGCGCCGCCACACCTCGTTTGCATCGGTGTTCGTCATTCCGGAGATCGACGACCGCATCGAGATCGTCATCAGACCCGAAGATCTCCGAATTGACACGTTTCGCGCCGGCGGCCACGGCGGGCAAAATGTGAACAAGATCGAGTCGGCAGTGCGCATCACCCATCTGCCCAGCGGCCTCGTCGTGCAGTGCCAGAACGAGCGCAGCCAGCACAAAAACCGCGAGCTGGCCATGAAGGTGCTGCGCTCGCGCCTCTATGAGCAAGAACTGGAAAAGCGCCAGGAGGAAACCCGCAAGCTCGATGAAACCAAGCGCGACATCAGCTTCGGCAGCCAGATCCGCACCTACACCGTCCAGCCGTACCAGTTGGTGAAGGACCACCGCACCAAGTTCGAGGTCGGTGACGTCAACCGCGTGCTCGATGGCGATCTCGACCCTTTCATCCGCGCCTTCCTGCTCTCGCGGCGCACTGGCTCAGTGCCTTCGGGCGCGTAGTGATATGGTTCACTCCGCCACCCCGCGGACTTCCGTGCTGGATCTCAAGACTCGTTCCGGTTGGCTGACCTTGCCTCCAGAGCCTTCTATTAATAGGCGTCTCGATCTTTACGTTGCCGCTTTTTGGCCTAGCAACGCGGCGCTGTTCGCCGCAACCTCCGGTTCGACGAGTGCGGCCAAAGATAAAGCAGAGTTGATACGCCTGACGCGCCAGTGGGTAGCGTACGATTGGTAGGTGTCGTTGTAATTTTATATATCTAAAGAGTTATTAAGGAGAGCTGTGACCGGCGCACTGCAGCACCCCAAGGTATCCGCTCCACGGACCCACGGCCTCCCGGTATTGGTGGGCCATAACCCTTGAGATTTGGTGCAGATGAGTTAAGTCATGAGCTGCCCAGGTCGCCAGCAGCTCTGACAGAGTAACTACTCCGAGGGCAGGATGTCGTCCACGCAGCTCGAGGTCCTCTTGCCGCAGATTCAGTGCACGCAGTTCGCCCAGGTTTTCTGACCGCAAATGAGCAAATTCATCCAATAACTGCCCCAGCGACTTACCTTGACTCTCTCGTACGTGTCCCCAACGATCAAAGGACTCAAACGTCTGAGTCTCGCCAAATTGCAGCACTATTCTCGCCCGCGGCATCCAATCAGTGCGTTCGCCGTGAATCAGATGGGCGACGACATCGAACGCGCTCCAAGTGTTTTCACCTTCATTTTGGAAGGTCCACGTTTCCGGTAGATCACGCAGAAGCGCGTTGAGAGAAGCGGGGGTGCGAGTGAGAAGCGATATTGTGTGCTGCAAGTTATGTTCCATCATGCTCCTCAATTCGTAGACAGCGATTTTCCAGAGACTCTGATTGTATCTGTTCTGCGTCGCATGCGTCAGCGGCCAACTCTGGTGATGGCCTTCTGGCAACAGGCCGAGTTGTTCCCTGTGTAACCGTATCATGCAATGGTCAATAGGATCTTGGCTTTTCACTCGACGAGCCTTGGACTAGAAGGCCGGCCCATCGGGGTGCGCACTCCCACAACAGGTCTGATCCGGCGGCAGAATCTTCCGCGCTCTCCTCAGTTCTGGCTCGCAGCCAAGTGAGGTTAGACGAGGGCAAATCCTGAGGACTAGATGCGAAAGCTTTTATCCGGATGGGGCCGATGGCGAGGAGCCCGGATGCGTCTCAAAGCTCCAAATCCCCGTTCAGCCATCGTCTAACGCGTTCCAATTCAATGCGTTGACAGAGGAGAGGGCCTATGTTAGCGTCACTATTTTGCACTTTTGGCACGTGCTGAAGGTTGGGCCCATAAATTGCTTCCCGCTTCTGCGGAGGGGATTGTCTTGACTCGCCAAAAACGGAGCTTCTTATTCACCTCGGAGTCTGTGACTGAGGGGCACCCCGACAAAATCGCTGACCAGATTTCCGATGCCGTACTGGATGCCGTCCTGAAGGACGACCCCAACGGACGTGTGGCCTGCGAAACGCTGGTCACCACCGGCCTCACTGTCGTGGCCGGCGAGATTACCACCAAAGCGCACATTGACTATTCCGATCTGGCGCGCGGCGTGATCCGCGATGTCGGCTACATCCGCGCCAAGTACGGCTTCGACGCTGACACCTGCGGCGTGATCTCTGCTCTGAAGCGCCAATCACCCGATATCGCAATGGGCGTGGATACCGGCGGCGCCGGCGACCAGGGCCTGATGTTCGGTTTCGCCTGCGACGAGACCCAAGAGTTGATGCCTCTGCCCATCCAACTCGCTCATCGGCTCACCCGCCGGCTGGCGGAGGTGCGCAAGGCGGGCGTGGTGGACTTCCTGCGGCCCGACGGCAAATCGCAGGTCACCGTGGAATATGTGGAAGGCCGTCCGGCGCGCGTGGACTGCATCGTCGTTTCCACGCAGCACAGCGAATCTGTCTCCAATCGCGACCTGCACGACGCCGTGCTCCACGAAGTAATCAAGCACGTCATCCCCGCGGAAATGATAGACCAGCGCAGCAAGTTCCACATTAATCCTACCGGCCGCTTCGTCGTCGGCGGGCCGATGGGCGACGCCGGGCTCACCGGCCGCAAGATCATCGTGGACACCTACGGCGGTTACAGCCGGCATGGCGGCGGCGCACTTTCCGGTAAAGACCCGACCAAGGTGGATCGCTCGGCCTGCTACATGGCCCGTTACGTGGCCAAGAACCTGGTGGCGGCCGGCGTGGCCAGCAAAGTTGAAGTGCAGATCGCCTATGCTATCGGCGTGGCCGAGCCGGTCTCGGTCATGGCCGAAACCTTCGGCACCGGCGCCATTCCCGACGACCAGATCACGGACCTAGTCCGCAGTGTCTTCCCGCTCACGCCGCGAGGGATCATGGAAACCCTCAACCTCCGCCGGCCCATCTACCGGCAAACGGCCACCTATGGCCACTTCGGCCGCTCCGAGCCCGGCTTCACCTGGGAGCGCACCGACAAAGCCGAGATCATCCGTAAGGAGGTGGGCCTGCCCGCCTCGGCGGGCGCCGAGGTGGCTGCTCGCCGCTGAGAAGTACGGTAAAATCTTTCCGGGAGCTCTCGCGTGGCTATAGCGAACAGATTAACTGGCGACGTGAAGGACCTTGCCCTGGCCGAACGCGGCAAGCGCAAGATCGAGTGGGCCAACCAGCAGATGCCGGTCCTGCAGTTGATCCGCAAGCAGTTCATTAAAGAGCAGCCGCTCAAGGACGTGCGCATCGCCGCCTGCCTGCACGTGACCAGCGAGACCGCCAACCTCGCCATCACCCTGCGCGACGGCGGCGCCGACGTTGTGCTGTGCGCCTCAAACCCGCTCTCAACCCAGGACGAAGTGGCCGCCTGCCTGGTGAAGGACTACAACATCCCCACCTTCGCCATCAAGGGCGAGGACAATGCAACTTACTACGCGCATCTGAGCGCCGCGCTCGACCATAAGCCCCAGATCACGATGGACGACGGCGCGGACCTGGTGACCATGCTGCTTACCAAGCGGACCGAACTGGTTCCGGACGTCATCGCCGGCACCGAGGAGACCACCACAGGCGTCATCCGCCTGCGGGCCATGGCCAAGGATGGCACCCTCAAGTACCCCATCATCGCCGTCAACGACGCGATGACCAAATACATGTTCGACAACCGTTATGGCACCGGCCAGTCCACCATTGACGGCATCCTGCGCGCCACCAATCTACTGCTCGCCGGGTTGAAATTTGTGATCGCCGGCTACGGCTGGTGCGGCCGCGGCGTGGCTATGCGCGCCAAGGGCCTGGGCGCCGACGTGATCGTCACCGAGGTCAGCCCGGTGCGGGCGCTCGAGGCGGTGATGGACGGCTTCCGCGTGATGGCCATGTCCGAGGCGGCCAAGGTCGGCGACATCTTCGTCACCGTGACCGGCAACAAGAGCGTGCTCACCGCCGAACACTTCGAGAAGATGAAGGATGGCGCCGTGCTGTGCAACTCGGGCCACTTCAACGTCGAAATTGACATCCCGGTGCTTGAAAAAATGTCCAGCGCGAAGCGCCCGGCGCGCCCGCTGGTGGACGAATACGTCATGCGCGACGGTCGCAAGCTCTACCTTCTCGGCGAGGGCCGGCTGGTCAACTTGGCCACCGCCGAAGGCCACCCTGCTGCGGTGATGGACATGAGCTTCGCTAACCAGGCGCTCTCGGTCGAATACGTGCTCAAGAATGCATCGCAACTCGAGCGACAGGTCTATCCGGTGCCGGAGCCGATTGACCGGCAAATCGCCAGGCTGAAGCTGGAGTCCATGGGCATCCAAGTGGACAGGCTCTCTCCCGAGCAGGAACAGTACCTCGCTTCCTGGTCCGAGGGCACCTGATCGAAACTCGAGATTCGAAGCGCGAAACACGAGTTTCGAATTTCGCTTTTGGATTGGCGTGTTTTCTCGTATTTTCCCCTCATGCAAGACTGGGCCAACTGGGCGCTCGAAACGGCACGAGTGCGCGGCGCTACCTACGCCGACGCTCGCGTGATGGACCTCCGCCAGCGGGATCTTTCCACGAAGAACGGCGAGGTCGGCACGCTCGCGGAAGCCGAGTCGCTCGGCATCGGTGTGCGCGTCATCGCCGAGGGCGCCTGGGGCTTTGCCTCCACCGACCGGCTGACCCGCGAAGGCGTGCAGGCGTGCGCCGCACAGGCGGTGGCCATCGCCCGGGCTTCAGCGCTCGCCAAACGCCACGACGTAGTGCTGGCGCCCGAACAAGCCTACGTGGATACCTGGCAAAACCCCTACATCAAGGACCCCTTCCGCATCCCTCTCGAGCGGCAGCTCGACCTGCTGCTCGCCGCCGATGCCGAGATGCGCCGGGTCGCGGGAGTCACGCTCACGGAAACCTCCATGCAGTTCCGCCGCATCGAGCAACTGTTTGCTTCGAGCATCGGCTCGCTCATCCACCAGGTGAAGATGCAGTCCGGCTGTGGGATCGCGGCCACCAGCTTTGCTTCGAACGAGATCCAGAAGCGCTCCTACCCGAACAGCTTCGGCGGCCAGCACATGCTTCAGGGGTACGAGCTGGTCGAGTCGCTCGATCTGGTGGGCCATGCGCAGCGTGTCGGTGAAGAAGCGGTCGCGCTGCACAAGGCGACGCAGTGTCCCGAGGGCGTGCGGACGATTCTGCTCGATGGCGGGCAGCTCGGACTCCAGGTGCATGAGTCCGTCGGCCACCCCATCGAGCTCGACCGCGTCCTCGGTATGGAGGCGAACTTCGCCGGCATGAGTTTCCTGACGCTCGATAAGTTGCGCACGCTGCGGTACGCCTCCGATATCGTCAACGTCGTGGCCGATGCGCGCCTGGCGCACGGCCCGGGCTTGGGCACTTTCGGTTACGACGATGAAGGCGTGCCCGCGCAGTGCACCGATATCATCAAGGAGGGTCTGTTCACGGGCTACCTCAGCAACCGTGAAACCGCCGCGGCGATCGGCGAGTCACGCTCAAACGGCACCATGCGCACCGAGAGCTGGAACCGCCTGCCCATCATCCGCATGACCAACGTCAGCCTGCTGCCCGGCGCCTGGGCGCTCGATGACCTGATCGCCGACACCGACGACGCCATCCTGATGGAGACGAACCGTTCGTGGTCCATTGACGATCGCCGCTATCACTTCCAGTTTTCCACCGAGATCGGGTGGGAGATCCGCGGCGGCAAGAAAGTACGCATGCTGAAAAACCCCAGCTACAGCGGCATCACCACCGAGTTCTGGAATAGCTGCGATGCCATCTGCTCCCGCCAGCACTGGACGCTCTGGGGCACGCCCAACTGCGGCAAGGGCCAGCCGATGCAGACCATGGGTACGGGCCACGGCGCCGCGCCGGCGCGCTTCCGCAATATCAAGGTCGGGGTGGCCTTCTCCAAGTGATGAGCCCCGCGAAGAAATTATCGAAACCCGCCAGCCCGCAACGCGACAGAACCGTGGGCAAGAGGAGCGGCGCCGCGGTGGCCGCAGCGCACCTGCCGAGCGAGGCCGAACTCCGCCGCCTCGCCGAGCGCATCTTCAAATTGAGCGAGGCCGACGAGACCGAAGTCCAGATCGATTTCACCTCGGATGCGCTGACGCGCTTCGCCAACAACACGATTCACCAAAACGTGGCCGAGCGGATGCTTTCCGTATCCGTCCGCACCGTGTTCGACGGCTGTACCGCCCGCGCCACGACTAACAAGACCGATGAGGAATCGCTGCGCCGGGTCGTGGCGGCTTCCGCGACGCTGGCGCGCAGCCAGCCACGCAATCCCGACCTGCTGCCCATGCCCGGCCCGCAGAAATATCCCTGGGTCGAGCGCTTCTTCCCGGCGACGGCGGCGGCCTCGCCGGAGGACCGCGCCCGCGCCATCGCCCGCGTCGTCACTATCACGGCAAAAACCGGGCAGACCGCCGCCGGCATTTTCTCGACCGGCACCATGCAGTCGGCGCTCGCCAATACTCGGGGTCTGTTTGCGCTCTACCGGCAGACCCGCGCCGAATTTTCCATCAGCGTGTTGGAAGAGAATTCGTCCGGCTGGGCCAAGGCCAATTCGCCCGACATCGCCGACATTGCCCCCGACGCACTGGCCGAGGGCGCCAGTCAGAAGGCGATCGCTTCCCGGGCGCCGCGGGAACTCGCACCGGGCCACTATACGGTGATCCTAGAGCCCGCGGCGGCGCTCGACGTTGTCGGATTCCTCTTTTACGATTTCTCCGCGACGGCGGTGCGCGATCAGCGCTCCTGCCTGACCGAACGGCTGGGCAAGCAAGTTATGGGGCAGAACATCAATCTGTGGGACGATGTCTGTCACCCGCTGCAACTGGGCGCGCCGTTCGACGGTGAAGGCCTGCCGCGACAAAAAGTGCTGCTGATCGAGCGCGGAGTGCCGCGGAACCTGGTGTACTCGCGTGCCGCGGCAAAAAAAATGAATGTCCAGGCCACCGGCCACGGGTTGTCGCTCCCGAACGAGTGGGGCGAGGCGCCGATGAACCTGGTTTTCGGCGGCGGCACGGCTTCGCTCCAGGAGATGACCTCCTCGACCGACCGCGGCATCCTGGTGACGCGCCTCTGGTATATTCGAGAGGTGGACCCGTACGAGAAGATCCTTACCGGGATGACCCGCGACGGCACTTTTCTGGTCGAGGGCGGGCGCGTCGTCGCCGGCGTCCGCAACTTCCGCTTCAACCAGAGCGTGCTGGAGATGCTGTCAAATGTGGAGATGCTCGGTCCTGCCGTGCGCGCCTCTGGCGAAGAGGCCTTCGAGATGGTTGTGCCAGCGATGAAGGTTCGCGGCTTTCACTTCACCGAGGTGACGAAGTTCTAGAGGCTGGAAGCTAGGGACTGCATGGAACTAGGCACTTGGCGCCGGCTGCCTGAAAGATCTAGCTTCGAGGCTCCAGCGTCCAGCATCTAAACGGTCATGGAACGCCGGAGATTCATCTCGATCGCAGGTGGGGCGGGCGTGGGCGTTCTGCTGCCGTACGCCTTCTACCG
>JBASRK010000164.1:0-6717 GCA_049273775.1 Candidatus Acidiferrales bacterium | reverse complement strand
GCACACGAAGTCGGCGCCCCGCTCATCGGCGGAGAAAGTTGCCTGACCGGCTTCTGTCTTCTTGGCAAAGTAGAAATGCACGGCTAGGACTTTCGAGCCGTCCGGAGTGCGCTCGATCTGGATACGCTCGGGCGAAAGTCTGTTTTTCGCTTTCCTCAGCCCGAGGTAGGATTTCTCTTTCAGCTCTTTTTCTTCGACCTTAGCGAAAGGAGTCATGTCCGTCCCGAGCACGACCACCTGATACTCCGCAGGCTCCTGCGTGAGGAATTTTTCCGCAACCGCTTCTTGGACGCCGCCCAGGACGGCCCTGCGCGCCTGAGCCCGGCGAATCGTCCGGGACGAGGCCCAGTGGACCACGAACAAAGCCTCCGAGGGTGCCCCGGCAAGGGGCTTGGCGCCGCGGGAGATGTCCCGCGGGTCGCTCGAGGCGGCTGAGCCGCTGGCTCCCAGCGTGGGGGCTTCGGCGATGGAGGGGCCGCCCCACGTGTTTTCCACCCGTACGGCTCTCACCCACGGCGATTCGGTCATGACCTTGCGGATGTCTTTTTCGTCCCACTGCTTGTAGGCCTTGTCTTTCCACGGATCGCCGGCCCAAACGCTTGCGGCCAGCAGAAACACTGCGATCAGGGCAGTAAAGCGTCTGTACATGGTGTCCTCTACCTACAGTAAGATGCCGCGCAGCGCGGATTCGTCTTCGGCTGAGTCAAATCCCTGAGCCGCTTTATCGCCGACGACCACCATGGGTGTCGCCCGACTGCGGAACTGCTCGAACAGTTGGCGCAGGATTCCCCGTTTCGCCCTTCCTCAGCCATCATTCTTACCAGTTTATTTTTTACGGCGCAATCGCCAGCCCATTAGCTCCAGCGCTGTCCATATCTCGACACTCCGCCAACCAGCAATTTCATGAGCAAGGGGCGCTGGCCATTAACGCCGACAAAGTGTCCCTGTTTCTACCACTTGATGCCCAGCCACTTGCCCGCACCGTTTTCGGCCAAGCTGACCGATCCGACGCGATAGAAGCAGCGGCTCGAGGCGTTGAGTGTCAGAAGAGGCAGTCAGATGATCTCCGCCCGGCGAGCCACAGTGCTATTCGTAGGCTAGCGCATCCACCGGGTCGTGTTGGGCGGCCCGATAGGCAGGATAGAGAGCGCCGGTTATGGCTCCTGCTAGCGCCAGGAAAATCGAGCGTATAACCCAGACCAGTGAAATCTTGATCGCCAGAGTGGGCGCAGTTTGCTTCAACACAGCACACACCCCGTAGGTGCAGAGCAGGCCGACCGCAACGCCCAAACCCACCATCACCAGCGTCTCTTCGGCAATGAGTCCGAGAATCCCGATCCGTGAAGATCCCAGCGCCTTCAGGATTCCGATTTCCCGCGTGCGCTCCAACACCGTCGTGTGCATCGTCAACAGGACCACCAGAAAGCTGATGGCCACGCCCAAACCAATCATCGAACGCAGAAAGGGCTTCAATACCGGGAGATTCTCCGAGTTCATCAAGGTGAGGTATTCGGCCAGCGACCTGATGCGGTAATTCGGCAACAGTTTGACAAGCTCCACTCGTGTCCGCTCTGTGTCGCCGGTACTGCGCACGTAGAAAATCGAAACGCGTTTGTCGGCGCCGGCAATCTCCTGGGCCGCGTGAAGCGGAATGAAAAACCTGGCCCCCCTGCCGGAAGGCACAATCCCGGAAATAGTGAATTCGTGGTTGAGCAGCATCACTTTGGCCCCGACCTTTAAGTTTCGGGAAGCTGCCACCCGGTCGTCCGCAATGGCTTCATCAGGCTGCTCGAACCGACGGCCCTGGCGGAAGACAAATGGTTTGCCCAGTGCCTCAAACCGCTCATAATCAATGCCATAGACAACGACAAAACCGATTGTGTCCATCACGAGCAATACCGGAGCCACTTCATCCACACCCTCGACCCGGGAAATCTTGTCACCGAGCGATTCCTGCATGACGGCGCTGGAAAAACCGAAGAAAATGGAGGAGTTGGGCGGTTGCACCAGGATGTCCGCCCCAACTCCCTCGACGCGCTGCCCCCATTCGTGGACTACACCTGCGCTCAACCCGACAATCAGCAGGATCATGAAGACTTGCAAAGCAATGGCCACGATGCTGAGGGCCGAACGCACGGGTCGCGCTCGCAGATTATTCCATATCAGCCGCACCGGCGAGAACCCGCTGTAGCGCTTCTCGGACATGAATCCCCGGCTTGCTAATCTAGCACCGCTCACCAATCCGGTCAAAGTGGCGTGAAATCAACCCCCCGCGAACGCGGCGCGCAAGCGGCTGGCTCTCCGAAGAAAGAATTGTGTACCGTTTTCCGCATGCGCCCAGACACACGGCATCTTCCCCATCAGACCTGCACAGAGTTTTCAACAAATGTGTTGAAAAGTTTGTGGAAAAGCCGCTCTCGCGCTGGCTAACAGCACGCGAATGGAGATGCTTGACACGACTTGCACAATTCTGAGGCATTGTAGCGCCGGAACCATGGCACGCAAATTGCCTGGGGAGTGCGTGGAGTGTGGCGCCTGGCATTCCGATGGGATGGCAAGACCAACAGGGCGCGTCGCTTGCGAGTGAATTTGCGGCCCGCAGCACTTCTAGTACCAGCGCGGAGGTTTTTCCAGGCGAATCTTGATGGTTTGCTCTTCTTCTTGGACCTCGTACCAGCGTCCGAAAGGCTTCCAACCCTCGGCCACGACCTGAATCAGCAGCTTGCCCCGAGGGATTTCGGGGACCTTGGCAAAACCCTCGTGGTTGGTCTTCACGTTCATCTCGAACTTCTTGTCCTTCGCCAGCGAGCGTTCCTGCACGAATTTTACATACACACTGGCGTTCTCAACGGGCTGACCTTTTTCTCCCGCAGTGACCTCGATGCGCAGCCGGGTGACTCCGCTGGGCTTCTCCGGCTTTGCCTTCGCCGACGGCTGAGCCTGGCTGAAGGCTGTTGCCGGCAGCAGCAGGGCGAGCGCCCCGAGAAGCAGACGAGTTTTTCTTCTGGAGCTCATGGCGCTAACTCAAACGGCGCGTCCGACGACCGCAAAGCGGTCCCCAAGGATGGGATGCGTCCAAAGTGGCCTGGTGCCGCCCGCTTTTTCTTTCGTGAGCATGCGGGAGGCAGATTGACTCGCGTGCTCGCCTGCGCTACCTTCGATCCGCAGTGTGACGGCGCGGGTGCCGCAGCGGAATCGCACCTACTCTTATACCTGCGGCGAAATTTCCGCAATCAAAATTCGCTGCCGGGACAACCGATCGCACGGAAATGCTCGCGCCAGGGCACCGTGCGTTCGGCCAAGGAGGCCTCTCATGGGATTTTCGACCGATGCCATTCACGTCGGCCAGGAGCCGGACCCGTCCACCGGGTCCATCGTGCCGCCCATCTACCAGACCTCGACCTATGTGCAGGAGGAACTCGGTAAGCACAAGGGCTATGACTACGCGCGGACCGCGCACCCCAACCGGCGCGCGCTTGAGCGCTGCGTGGCGAAGCTCGAGGGCGGGCGCGTGGCATATGTTTTCTCTTCGGGCATGGCGGCGATTGACGCGGTGTTTCGGCTGTTGCGGCCCGGCGAGCACGTCGTCGTCTCGCAAGCGGTCTATGGCGGCGTCTTTCGCCTCACGACGCAGCTCCTGGCGCATTTTGGGCTGGAGTTCAGCTTTGTGGATACGTCGTGCCTGGAAAACGTGTCGAAGGCGCTTAAGCCGAACACCAGAATGATCTACGTCGAAACGCCCACGAATCCGACGATGATCCTCACCGACATCGCCGGGGTGGCGCAGCTCGCCGCTCAACGCAAACTTACCATCGTCGTGGACAACACTTTCCTGAGCCCGTACTTCCAGCTGCCTATTTCTCTTGGCGCCCACATCGTGGTGCACTCGATGACCAAATACCTAAACGGGCACAGCGACGCCATGGGCGGTGCCGTCATTGTCACCCGCCAGGAGGATGCCGACCGGATCTACTTCGTGCAGCGCTCGGCGGGCTCCGGACTGGCGCCGATGGACTGCTTCCTGGTGGCTCGCGGAATTAAGACCCTCGCCGTGCGCATGGTGCGGCACAACAGCAACGGCATGGCCATCGCGAAGTTTCTGGAAGCGCAACCCAAGGTGAAGCGTGTTCTCTACCCCGGCCTGTCCTCGCATCCGCAGCACGAGCTCGCCAAACGGCAGCAGCGCGGCTTCGGCGCCATGCTCGCCTTCGACCTCGACTCGCTCGAGGCCGCCAGGCGTCTGCTCAACAACGTCAAACTGTGTGCGTTGGCAGAAAGCCTGGGCGGGGTCGAAACGCTGATCTCGCATCCGGCGGTGATGACGCACGCTTCGATGCCGCCGGAGGTGCGCCAAAAGATCGGCATCAGCGACGGCCTTGTGCGCCTCTCGGTGGGCATTGAGGATGTCGAGGACTTGATCGCAGACCTCGAACAGGCCCTCGCCAAGGTGTAGCACAATTGAGTACGGAGGACGGCCAAGAGGAGTGATTCGTGACTCGTCATTAGGGACACAGACTTTGGATAAATTGGGATTTTGTGATCCGAGATTTGTGATTCCTAAGTGGGGGTCGCGACGTTCTCTTACCTTTCAATCCTTCGACCCTCGGGCTTCGGCAGTCAGCCTTGAACTCTCGACGATCGACCCTGAACTCCTCCTCTTTTCTATTTCTTCGTTCTCTGCGTCTCCGTGCCTCTGTGGCGCATTCTTCTGGCCGGGCCCAGGCACTCACCCAACCAGCGCAGGTACGCCGCCGAGCCGCCCGCGATGGGCAAAGCGATTACCTCGGGCACCTCATAGCTGTGCATGCGCTCAACCTCGACGCGCAGCGCCGATAGCAGTTTTCTCGCGGTCTTGACCAGCAGCAGGTATTCCGCGGCGGTCTGCACCCTGCCCTTCCAGCGATACGTGGATCGTATCGGCGTTTCGAGCACGTTCACGCATGCCGCAAGCCTTCGCTCAACCAGCCTCGATGCAATCCGCTTCGCTTCACGTCGCGTCCCGCAAGTCATTAAAACAACGACTTTGTCCGTCATCTCTCTCTTTCTTCCTCGAGGCCGCCGACGCCCGGCCTTTTTCCTCTTCCGCCTTCCTCTCGCTGTTTACTCTTGCCCTTTCCCTTTTGCCTTTTACCCTTTCTGCTCTTGCGCGCGCCAAGATACAATAGCGCGCCGTGCGAGACAAATGAAATTCAGCCCCATCCATTTCGGCACCTCCGGCTGGCGCGCAGTGATTGCGGACGAGTTCACCTTTGGAAACGTCCGCCTGGCGGTTGCTGCCATCGCCGAGCACGTCCGCAGCCAGAACTCCTCGCCCACGCTGATCGTCGGGTACGACAGACGCTTCTTCTCCGAGGAGTTTGCGCGCACCACCGCAGACGTCTTGCGCGCGCATGGCGTGGGCGTGTTGCTCTGCGATGGCGCTGCGCCCACGCCGGCCATCGCCCACGAGATTCTGCGACGAAAGTGCGACGGGGCGATAAATCTCACGGCCAGCCACAACCCCGCTCAGTACCACGGGCTGAAATTCTCAGGCCCCGACGGAGGACCTGCGCTGCCTGAGGTCACCCACGACATCGAAGCGCGCGTCTCGCGGCTGGAGAAAAAGCCGGCTACGGGGCCGGGGCTTTTGCCGGACACTCCGGCGAGCGCATTCCCAAGGATTTCGCCGCGCGAGGCGTACCTCGCTCGCCTTGGAGAACTGGTTAACTTCTCGGCCATCCGCGAAGCGAACCTGCAAATCGTTTTCGACGCCCTCCACGGTTGCGGAGCGGGTTACCTTGACCGCGTGCTCGAGGACCAGGGCATCCGCGCCGCGGCCATCCGCACCGGACGCGACGTTCTGTTTGACGGCACGGGCCCGGACGTCTCCGAGCCGAACTTGGCCCCGCTCCAGCAGGCTTTGCGCGAGCGCAAGGGACAGGTTGGCTTGGCGACTGATGGCGACGCCGACCGCTTCGGCATCCTCGACGCCGACGGCACGTGGTTTTCGCCCAACCACATTCTGGCGCTGCTCTACAATTACCTGGTCGAAACCCGCGGCTGGCACATGCCCGCGGCGCGCAGTGTGGCCACTACACACCTGCTCGACGCCGTGGCGCGACGGCATGGCACAACTGTTTACGAGACGCCGGTCGGCTTCAAATACGTCGGCGAGTTGATCAAGCAGGACAAGATCGCTCTGGGCGGCGAAGAGAGCGCCGGGCTATCGATCCGCGGCCACGTGCCGGAGAAAGACGGCATGCTGGCCGGGTTGCTGGTCACCGAGATGATCGCCGTGCAGCGCGCGCCGCTCGGCGAACAACTGCGGGCACTATTTGCCCGCGTCGGCGGAGAGTACTGGCCGCTGCGCACCAACCTGCACCTACCCGAGGAGGTGCAGGCGCGCACCGTTGAGCGGCTGAAGGAGGATTTCACCACGTTTCTCGGCCGCCGCGTGAAATACGCCGACCGCACCGACGGGCTGCAGCTCAACTTTGATGATGGCTCGTGGATCCTGATGCGTCTCTCGGGCACCGAGCCTCTGATGCGTGTCTACACCGAGGCGGCGTCGCCGGCGGCTGCGGCCCAACTGGCCGAGCAGGCGCAGGCCTGGATCTTCGGGGCCTCCATGAGCGCTCAAACCAGCGCCAGCGTTGCAGGAATAAAGAGATGAACGGGCGCGGCCAGCCGCCGTCGTTTTTCCGCCGCAATGCGCGCGCGATTTTGGGCGTAGTAGTG
>JBASRK010000154.1:0-3807 GCA_049273775.1 Candidatus Acidiferrales bacterium | reverse complement strand
GTTGAAGGCTTTTTCACCGGCGAAAACCTCAAACCACACCACCCTCCGGCGCCCGCCGTAGGCGCGCTCGACGGCCGCGTCGAAGACGCGTCTCGAGGCCTTCCAGATGTCGCGGCCGGTGCCGTCACCTTCGATGAACGGAATGATGGGATGGTCCGGGACACGAAATGTCTCGTCGGCGTATTCGATGGGCTTGCCGTCCGTGGGAACTGCAACGCCGTTGTAAGTCTGCTTCATGGGAGTCTTACCCCTTATTCCTGGCCTCTCACCACCGGGGCGGCGAACTGCTCTTGAGATTCAGAGCCGTCGATACTGCGATGCACTGCACCGGTCGCATTCGCTCAAACCGCTCACCATAGCACAAACTTCGCCAAGCCGCATCGGGGAAGCGGGTCGCCCGCGGTCTAACGGCCGCGCTACGGACAGGCGGCGAGCACGATCTGCTCGTAGAGCGCTCTTGACTGCCGGCGCATGTTTTCGACCGCTGCCTCGAGGCTCTCCGGGAGCGGGAGGTTCCAGCGCTCGAGTTGCCGCGTCACCCTTTCGGCCAGTGCCGGCTCGGGCAGCCGGTTAGCCGGGCGTCCGGTCACCAGGCGCAGCGCGTGATCCAGGCTGCGATAGAGCAGCGCAGCGGCGCGCAACGTCTGCGCCTGCGTGGTGGTCAATCCCGCGGCCTCGGCGCCGGCGGATTCCAGCGCCGCGATCTGCCGCAGCACGTGGCCTCCGGTGGCCAGGCCGCGAGGCAGCCCGCGGGTGAGGAACAGAAACGCGAGGATGTATTCGACGTCGTAGTATCCGCCCGCCACCTTCTTGAACTCGCCCTTGAGGCCGAGACTCCGGGCCGGGTCGGTGCCTTCGGTTTCCAGGCGCTCTCGAGTACGCGCCATCTGCGGGGCCAACCCGGCGGCGCCGGAAAGGCGCTCGGCCAAAATGGCGTGGATCTGGCGGATAGCCTCGGCGCCGAGCGCAAGGTTGCCGGCGATGGGCCGCGCCTTCAGAAAGGCGGCTGCCTCCCAGGCCTCGGCCTCGGAGTGGAAGTAGCCGCGGAGGTAGCCAACCGATTGCAGGATTTCGCCCTCGCCGCCCCGCGGGCGCAACCGCGTGTCCACTGGAAACAGCAGCCCTTCACGCGTATGGCTACCGGCGACGTGTACAAAGCGCTCGGCCAGGCGTCGCCAGGGCTCGCGGCTTTCGCTCGAGAGCAACTCATCAGCGACGAAGACCAGGTCAACGTCCGAGCCGATGTCCATCTCGCCGCTGCCGAGTCGCCCCAGTGCCAGCACCGCGAGCGGCCCCGAACCGAGGTCAGTCGGGCCCAGGGTTTCGCATGCAGCCAGCCCGAGCGCCGCGGCCAGAGCTTCTTCGGCGAGACGCGTGAGCGCGGCAAAAGTCTCAAAGGGTTGACTCGCTCCGAGCAGCGCCCGCACGACGGTGGCCAGCAAGCTGCGGCGATAGCCGATGCGCACCACCGCCATGGCCTCCTCGCTGGCTGCGCCTGGCGGCCCGGGAAGCGGGCCGCGAAAGCCCGCCAGACCGGGGTCGGCCACCACCGGCATCTCCTCGGGATGGCGTGTGAGCATCTCTACGGCGAGATCGCTCCGGGCAAAGATCTCAGCGGCTCGGGCCAGCCACTCGGGGTGCGACCCGAGTTGCGCCATTACCTGCGCGTCGAGCACTGCCGAGCTCAAAAAGCGCAGCAGGCCCCGGCGCGCGTAGGCATCCTCGGCGGCGCCCTGGCTGGCGATCGCCTGCGTTACGCCCTTGGCCACCGCGGGATATTCGACGCGGAGCCGACGAAGCAGCGCGCTCGCCCCGGGGTCGCTCTCGACCGCCTCTACCGCCGGGACCGGCGAGGGCGACCGCAGTGCCAGGATGCGGTCGTAGATTTCGCGGACATCGGCGAAATACTGCGAGAGGCGCCGCAGCAACTCCTCAGCCGCAGTTCGGCCTTCGGCACCAGTAGGTTCCACACCGCAGCGGTTCGCCAGCCGCTCAAGCGCGTCAGGCGCTTCGGGAAGCGTGTGGCGCTGCAGGCCGTCGCGGAGTTGCAGGCGGTGCTCCACCTTGCGGAGGAACTGGTAGGCGCTGCCCAGACGGGAGAAATCGCGGCCCGTCAGGTGCCCTTTGTCGTGCAGCCGCTGCAGAGCCACCAGCGTCGAGCTCGAGCGCAGCCACGGGTCGGCGCCGCCGTAGAGCCGCTGCAGGCACTGGGCGAGGAACTCGATGTCGCGGATCCCGCCGGGCGAGAGCTTGACGTTCCACTCGGCGGCGTGGGTGGCGCCGGCGGCGCGCCGTTGGAGGTCGCGGGTCATCTCCTGTCGGGCGTTGAGCACCACTTCCACCGCGGCGAGGTTGAACTCGCTGCGGTAGATCAAGGGCTGCACCTGGCGCAGCAACCGCCGGCCGGCCTCGATATCGCCGGCCGAGCAGCGCGCCTTGATCAGCATCTGCCGCTCCCATTCGCGGGCGCGGGTGCGGTAGTAGTCGAGCATCGCGGGCAGACTGGTGGCGACGTCGCCCCCTTTGCCCTCCGGGCGCAGGCGTAGATCCACTCGGAAGACGGCGCCCTCCGGGGTTACTTCGGTGATCAGTTTCAGCACCGTCTGTGCCAGTCGCACGAAGTACTCGGCGTTACTAATCGCTCTCTGCGGCCCGCCGGAGGTCTCGCCGTCGCGCTCGTAGAGGAACATCAGGTCAATATCGGAGCTGTAGTTGAGCTCCTGCCCGCCCAACTTTCCGAGCGAGAGAATGGCCAGGCGCGCCACATGGCGGTTACCGGCGGCATCGGTGAACTGCGGCATGCCGTAGGCGTTCTGCAGCTTCTGCTCGGAGATGCGCAAGGCGCGTTCCAGCAGCACGTCGGCCAGGTGGGAGAGCTCGAGCGTGGTTTCGGCCAGCGTGGCCAGCCCCAGGACGTCGCGCAGTGTGATGCGCAGGTATTCGCGCCGCTTGAAGCGCGCCAGGACCACCGCCGGCGGGTGCTCGAGCGAAACAGCTTCGAACTGGGCGAACTCTTCGTGCAGGTCCTCGGGAGGCTTGATGCGGTCCAGGCTCTGCGCCGCCTCCAGTCCCTTGCGTGCCGGCCGGTGCAGCCAGGTGATCAATTCCGGTTGTTGCACCAGCGTCTCGGAAAGAAACCGGCTGTAGCTGAAGATCACCAGCAGGTGGTGCAGCGCGGCGGGGTGGCGCTTCAGGTAGGCGACCGCGCGCGCGTTCGCGGCCGTAGGCTCGGCTTCCAGGCGCAAGTACCGCTCGAGAAAGTTCAGCGCGCTGTCTGGGTCCGGAAGCTGCGCAAGCAGCGCCGGCAGCGTAGCCCAGAGGTTGCCGGGAAGACGCCGCTCGACGAGCGCAAGGTTGGCTTCAGCGCGGGCCGGTTCGACAAATACGATGCTCGAATAGGCGGCGTCCATCCTTCGCGTTTATACCACGCGCCGCAGATAGGCAGAGAAGCAGGGAGGCAAGGAAGGACAAGCGGTAAGATTAAGCTCGCCGGCGACAACGAGCAGACAGCCGGCGCGGAGGGTGGCAATCAGGATACGCCTATACGTCTACTCGCTGCTCTGTCTCCCAACTGAGTCTTTGTCAAAAACCCAGTCCCTCCCTGAAAGCTACTTCTTCGCCGGGCGCGGATCATCGGCCGGATTGACGTAAACGATGCCCCAGGGGCCGATGGAGTGCACTTGGAGCACGCAGCCTTCCTCGGTCCAGATGAAGTGATTCGTCTTTGGAGGCATGAAGGAAAACGACCCTGCCGGCAGTTTGTTTCCGTTGGTTTTATCGAATTTGTCGCCCATACCAAGGTTGAGA
>JBASRK010000150.1:0-17130 GCA_049273775.1 Candidatus Acidiferrales bacterium | reverse complement strand
CTCGAAATCGCCGTGGATGAGAGCCAGAAGCTCCTGCTCGAGATGGGCAAGGCCCATCACGACCGCCTGACGCGGTTGGCCACTGAAGCTGCTCGCCGGGAAGCGCCCGAAGCCCAGCACTTCCTGGCCGCGAGCGCAGCCGTGGATGCTGCCTGGATAATCGCTCCCGGCGGCCAGGTCCTGGATGCCCAAACCTTCGAATGGCACGGCTCGGAGCGTGGCGTCGCCCTTTCCAAGGGGCTTGCGGCGTCACCCCGTCTGGTGCAAACGCTCCCCAGCGGCGCCGAGATCTGGGCGGCTGGCGGCAAGCTGTACATGGCGGGCCGTGCTCCGGTGAATGGCGGCGCCCTGATCGTGGGGCGGCAACTGCCGAAAGATTTCCTGAGCCGTTACACTGCAATCCAGAATCAGATGCTCGCCTACCACCAGGAGGGCCAGAGGCTCCGCACCCTCAAGACCCAGATGTTGCTGGAGCTACTCTTATTCACATTGCTGCTGCTGCTTGCCGTCACCTGGTTCACACTATTCCTTTCCAAACAGGTGACGGTGCCCATCCAGGCGCTGGCGGAAGCCACCCGCGAGGTTACCGCGGGCAACTTTGACGTCCAGGTTCGCGAGCAGGCGCAGGACGAGCTGGGCATTCTGGTCCGCTCGTTCAACCTGATGACTGCGCAACTCGGTGACAGCCGCCGACAGATTGACGAGTTCACCCGCAGCCTGCAACGGGCGGTCCAGGAACTCGAGCGCCGCCGCAAGTTGATGGAAGCCATCCTCGAAAACATCCCCACGGGGGTGCTTTCGCTCGACGATTCCGGTGAGATCGTGCGTCTGAACCCGGCCGCTGCCAACATCTTTGGCGAGACGGCGCGCACGGCCCGCACGCTCGAGGGTCTGGTGGGCGAAGAGGCCGCGCGCGGCGTGCATCAGCTCATGCGGCGTTCGTTGCGCATGGGCGTCGCGTCGAAGGAGCTGGAGATTGTACTTCCCGGCCGCCTGCTGCACGCCGCAGTAACGGTTAGCTCGCTCGGGCCGCGCCGCTCGAACCCGGGCTTCGTCATCGTGGTGGACGACCTCACTGAGCTGCTTCGCGCTCAGAAGGCCGCCGCCTGGCAGCAAGTGGCGCAACGCATCGCCCACGAAATCAAAAACCCACTGACCCCCATCCAGCTCTCGGCGCAACGGCTGAACCGTCACCTCGAACGCCAGCGCGCCGCTGCGGGTCCCGGCGCGCCGGCGAGCGATCTGGTGCGCCTGGTCGGCGAATGTGCCGGGCTGATCGAGCGCGAGGTGGCGGCGCTCGAGTCCCTGGTGGATGAGTTTTCGCAGTTTGCGCGCTTCCCCCAGGCGCGGCTAGTCTCGGCCGACCCGAACGCCATCGTCTCGAGCGCGCTCGAAGTCTTCGGGGGGCGCCTGGAGGGAATTACCGTGCGCACCGCACTCACCGCCGGACTGCCGGCCGTCAAGGCCGACCCGGAACTGCTCCGGCGCGTGCTGGTCAACCTAATCGACAATGCTGCCGAGGCCCTGGAAGCCTCGTCGGTGCAAGAGCTTACGCTTTCAACACGGCTCAACGGAGAGGGCGAGACCGTCGAGATCGTCGTCGCTGACAGCGGCCACGGCATCTCGCCCGAAGACAAGGACAAGCTGTTCCTGCCGCACTTTTCCACCAAGGACCGCGGCACGGGGCTCGGACTGGCCATCGCCAGCCGCATCATCGCTGAGCACAACGGCACGATCCGCGTCGAGGATAACTCGCCCGTGGGGGCGCGGTTCGTGATCCAACTGCCAGTCGCCGAGGTGCCCGCGGCGCACTTGCCATCGGAGCACTAGCACTCCCGCGAAGATCTTATGGCGCACTCCATCCTCATCGTGGATGACGAGAGCGGTATCCGCCAGTCGCTTGTCTCGATTCTTGAGGAGGAGGGCTACAGCGTCGCAGCGGTGGGGTCGGGCGAGGATTGCCTGCAGGCGGTTGAAACCAGGCCCGTGGACCTGGTCCTGCTAGACGTCTGGCTGCCTGGCATCGACGGCCTGGCCACGCTCGAGCGGCTGCACCAGACGGCGGCCAATCCCATGGTCGTGATGATCTCCGGCCATGGCAACATCGAAACTGCCGTACGCGCCACCAAGCTCGGCGCGTTCGATTTCGTCGAGAAGCCGCTCTCGCTCGAAAAGACCATCCTGGTGGTCAAAAACGCGCTCGAATACCTGCGCCTCGAGGAAGAAAACCGCCGGCTGCGCGCCGAACTCGAGCAGCGCTACCAGGTGATCGGCGCGAGCGTGCCGATGAAGGCCCTGCGGCAACAGATTGCGCTCACCGCGCCCACCAACGGCCGCGTCTTGATCTATGGCGAAAGCGGTACCGGCAAGGAGCTGGTCGCACGGGCGCTGCACGCCGCCAGCCAGCGCAACAGCCGACCATTCGTCGAGGTCAATTGCGCCGCCATCCCCGAGGAGCTGATTGAATCCGAGCTGTTTGGCCACGTGAAGGGCAGCTTCACCGGGGCCAGTGACAATAAAGTGGGCAAGTTCCAGAAGGCTGACGAAGGCACGCTGTTCCTTGACGAGATCGGCGATATGAGCTTGAAGACCCAATCCAAAGTGCTGCGCGTCCTCGAAGAGCAACGCTTCGAGCCCGTCGGGTCAAACCAGGCCGTCGCGGTGGACGTACGCGTGATTGCTGCGACAAACAAGAAACTGGACGACGAGATTGCCCGGGGAACCTTCCGCGAGGATCTTTTCTACCGGTTAAATGTAATCCCCTTCTACGTGCCCGCACTGCGCGAGCGCATCGAGGACCTTCCCATCCTGGCGCGCTATTTCCTAGCCGAATACAGCGCCGCTTACGGCCGCAAGCCCAAGGAGCTCAGCGAAGCGGCGCTGGAGGTGCTGCTGCGCTACCCCTGGCCGGGCAATGTTCGCGAGCTGCGCAACCTGATCGAACGCCTGGTGATCATCTGCCCGCAGCAGCGTATCGAGCCGCATCACCTGCCGCCGGAGCTGTTCCGCGGCGCCACGCGCAGCCCGCAGCAGCCCTACGCTACGCTCCACGAGGCTCGCGCCGCCTACGAGCGTGAGTTCATCCTGCGCAAGCTCGAAGAAAACCAGTGGAATATGACGCGCACCGCCGTGGCGCTGGGCCTCGAGCGCAGCCATCTTTACCGCAAAATGAAGTCGCTGGGGATTTCGCCCGCCGAAGAGTAGAGTTCTCAGCTTTCAGTATCGGCGGTAAAGGCACCGCATGCGCGGGACGAAGCATCTCAGCTTCAATATCTTCTGCCGCGCGGTCTGAAAGAGAGACGCTACACCTTGCCCAAATGCTCAAGCTGCCGGCGCCAATCGAGCTGGCGCACGCGCGCCGGGTTGTCGCGCCAGTCGCGCTGTACCTTGACGTGGAGCTCGAGAAAGATTTTCACGCCGAGCAGTATTTCGAGTTCCCGCCGCGCGGTGGTGCCGATCTTTTTCAGCGTCTCTCCGCCCCGGCCGATCACAATGCCCTTCTGGCCGTCGCGCTCCACCTGGATCGTGGCATGGATGCGAACCAGACTGGCGCCCTCCTCGAAGCTCTCCACCAGCACCGCCACTGCGTGCGGCACTTCGTTGTAGGTCGAGGCGATCACTTTCTCCCGGATGATTTCACCCGCCAGGAAACGCTCCGGCTGGTCGGTGAACTGGTCCGCAGGGAAATAGGGAGCGCCGACAGGTAGGTGTTCGACCAGCTTTTCGAGGAGCAGCGGCACCCCGTCGCCGGTCAGCGCCGAAATGGGGATAACTTCGGCGAACTCGCAAGCGCGGCGGCAGAAGTCAATCAGCGGAAGCAGGCGACTTTTCGGGATGAGGTCAATCTTGTTTGGCAGCAGAAACCTCACGCCACTCGATCGCGCCACGCGCTCGAGCGCCCAGCGGTCCCCCGCGCCAAACTTTTCGCTGGCGTCGAGCAGCAGCGCCACGATGTCATTCCCATCGAGCGCCTGTTCGACTTCCCCCATCATCTCCCGGCCAAGCGCGGTGGCGGGCTTGTGCATGCCAGGGGTATCGATCAGAACCACCTGCGCGTCACTGCGATGGACAATTCCCTGAATGCGGTTGCGCGTGGTCTGCGGACGCGGCGAGACGATGGCCACCTTCTGCCCCACTAGCCGGTTTACTAGCGTCGACTTCCCCGCATTGGGCCGTCCCACAATCGCCACGAATCCAGCCTTGAAAGCCATGCGGCGGGAATCATACCTCGGAGTGTCGGATTTGGGCGATACACCGGCGCTAGCGTGAGAAGAGCTTCGCTAGGAGGCGGGCTTTTTAGCGGGGATGAGTTTCAAGTCGACATTCTGTGCTGCGCCTTCCACCAACCGCACAGTGACTCCGGCGTCTTCGATCGGCCGCAGGAATTCGGGATCCCTGTAGGCGCCACTCTCAACGTCTCCCCAGGCAAAGACCTTGTATTCTCCCGGGGCAATCCCGCGAAGCGTGAAGCGCCCGTATTGGTCGGTGTTCGTGGACCCATAAAGTCTGGACTGGCTGCGACGGCTCGGCTCCGGAACCAGTGCCACCACCGCGCCACTCAACGGCAAGTGTTCTTCATTCAGTACAAGTCCATCCACACGGGCGCCGGCCGAACTCAGTACGAGCTCCAATTCGGGACGCCCCTTGGCGCGGGTAAGGTTGATTCCTCCCTCAAGCACATCGTCGGCGCCCAACCGCGCAGCTTTCAAATAGAAATCGGGGGGCATGCCCCAGATGTAGAGGCGATAGGTCTCCTGTGCAACGTTTTGGAGCACAAACGTGCCATCGCGCAGTACCGTGGCACTAGCGCTTCCACCAATCACCATCATTTCCTCTCTGGGCTGTAACCAGACATGCAGGTTGGAAAGATTAAAGTCCGTTCGGCCTTCGATTTGGACACGGCCGGAGACGTCACTGCCCGGGGCGATTACCAAGCTCACGCCGTCTACGTCTGCGTTGCTGACGTCGAGAGGCATCGCTGTTGAGTATTGCTTGTCGCCATTGAGCCAAGCCGCCGAGATCGTGTAGGAGCCTGGTGTGATGCCGTGAATCTCGAACGCGCCTTGCGAATCCTCCACCGAGGTGTGGTTCCGAATCAGCCAAGAGCGGATACCACTCTCCCGGGGCATCAGCCAAATATTGGTGCCGCGTCCGGGTTCACCAGTGACCGAATTGAAAACGCGGCCCCGGACGCGGAAGGCGCGTGTTGGAACAAGTCTGAAATCCACACGGCTCACTTCCTCGCCAGGACTTAGTTCAAGTGCGCCCGCGCGTGCCGGGTCACTCGTACCCGGATAATAGCTAGGCGCGTACCCTTCTTCCGCGCCGATGGGTGATACGCTTGGGGCCGTCGTCATTCCAACGAAACTCCCACCCGGTACGTAACTGACGCTCAAATAGTAACGCCCGGGCGGAAGCCCAAACAGCCGGAATTCGCCAAGATCGTTTGTTGTGCTTGTCTGGGCCGTCAGCAGCTCGCGCTTCCCCTCCACATACGTATGCCGCATCGCCTGCACCCGACCCTGCAAGACTGGTTCGCCATCCTCATCGAAAACGCGGCCGCTGATCACAGCAGCCTGTACCATTCGGAAGACGAGCTCCCGGAGGCCTTGCCCGGGAGCGAGCGTCAAGAGGCTGCCGGGCCGATTGAACTTCCGCTGGCCGTACTCCTGACGGACGTAGCCGTTTCGCTCAACGAAAAGACGATACCGGCCCGCCTCGATTTCCGTCAACAGGAAGCGGCCACCGGGGTCGGTGAGTACGCTGACGCGCTGCTGGTCGCGCCCTTCCGCCTTTGACAGCATGACGCGGGCCTTCTTCAGCGGTTCCCCGGTGCCTGCCTTTACGACTTGCCCCTGGATCGTGCACTTCTGCTGTGGTAGCTCGGCCTGCCGGCTGGCTGGGGCGCCTTCTTGTGACCACAGGGGCGCAACGCATGTGAAAAGCAGGATGACGGAGAGTTCAAGTCGCATCGCGATCCCTCCAGCGATGGCGCTATTTTACTAAACGTAAAGCAAACAGGCTCGTTAAACATTTGTGTCAAGCGGGCGAGAGAACTGCATACTCGGCCGGCATGCTACACTTTCGTGCCCGGCGTCGCCTGGGCTCTCGGTTTGCTCGGGCGACACCATCTGAAGCACAGGAGAAGGCCATGCCGATTACGCCGCACGTCGAGAAGCACTTCACCTCCACCGCGACCGTCCGCGACATCGTCATCGGCATGGCCGATGGTCTGACGGTCCCTTTCGCGCTGGCCGCCGGGATTTCGGGGGCGGTTGCCACCAGCCCTAACGCCACGGCGCTCGTGGTCACGGCCGGGCTGGCCGAAATCGCCGCCGGCTCCATCGCCATGGGACTCGGCGGCTATCTCGCCGCCAGGACCGACATCGAGCACTATTCCTCGGAGCGCGAGCGGGAAGACCGCGAGACGCTTGAACTGCCCGACCAGGAAGTCGAAGAGGTCGCCAAGGTCTTCCGCGAATACGGCTTGAGCGAGGCCCAGATGGCGCCGGTGGTGACGGCGATCTGCGCCGATCAAACCCGCTGGGTGGACTTCATGATGCGCTTTGAGCTCGGCTTGGAAGCGCCCGACCCGAGGCGCGCGCGCCGCAGTGCCCTGACCATCGGCGCGTCGTACATTTTCGGCGGGATGATCCCGCTTGCGCCTTACATGATCTTGCACAGCGTTCTGACGGGGCTGTGGTTCTCGGTGGGGATTACGCTCGTGGCGTTGCTGATCTTTGGCTGCGTCAAGGGCCGCTTCACCGGCATCAACCCGCTCCGCGGCGGCCTGCAAACCGTGCTCACCGGCGGTCTGGCTGCTGCGGCGGCGTTTGCTCTGGCAAAGCTGATCAGTTGAGAGAGGAAGGTCACGGAGCGGGGGCCGCGGCTGCGGCGTGGCGTCGGGCGCGCAGGCGCAGCACCTTGCGTTGGTTAGCTTCGAGCACCTCAAAGCGCAACCCGTTGTAGTCGATGCGCTCGCCGGCAGCTGGAACGTGCCCGGCGACACTGTTGAGCAGCCCCGCCACCGTCGTGGCGGCCTCGGCTGCGGCCGGATCGAATTCCACGCCGAACAGCTCCTGCACCTTTTGCAGCGAGATACTGCCCCGCATCACCAGGCTGCCGTCTCCCTCACGCACCACATCGGGCGACGGGTGGCGGTCCTCCTCGCCGATCTCGCCGACAATCTCCTCGACCAGGTCCTCGACGGTCACTAGGCCGGCCACCGAGCCGTATTCGTCCACCACGATGGCCATCTGCTGGTTCTTCTGCTGCATTTCTTTCAAGAGCTGCGAGCCGAGTTTGGTCTCCGGCACAAACAGCGCGGGGCGCACCAGCTCGCCGACGGTGCGGCGCGTCGCTTCGCTCTCGGGGATTTGCAGGAGGTCACGGGCATAGGCGATTCCGATGATCTCCTCCAGCCCCTGCTGGTAAACGGGGATCCGAGAGAGCTTGGTCTCCACCAGCAGTCGGCGCAACTGCTCGATGGTGGCCGTGGCGGGGATGGCGACGATGTCGGGCCGCGGCGTCATCACTTCGCGGACGCGCTTGTCGCTGAACTCCACCACCTGCTCGATCATCTGCGCCTGTTCCTGCGCCAGGATGCCTTCTTCTTGCGCCGCCTCCACCAGGGCTTCGATGCCCTCCTGCTGCGCCTCCGCGGCCCCCGGCTCCTCTTCCTCGGATATGTGCGCGAGCGAAATGGCCAGCTCCAGCACCGCGCGCATTGGCCAGACGATCCACACGAATGCCCGCACGACCGGCAACAGCGGTCCCAGCCAACGGCCGGTACTGCGCGTAAGCAACAGATAGGGAACGAAGTGCATGGCCAGAAGCAATTCCACGCTCAGGAAGAAAAGAAGCTCCACCAGCGCTTCCCAGGCCCCGGGAACGAAGAAGATCACCCCGCGAGCCGTCTCCACCGCCACCACCACCAGCCAGAGGTTGGCGAGCAGGCTGAAGGTCAGGGCGCCGCGGCGGCGACTCATGCGCAGGCGCGGCTCGATTTCCGCTTCGAAGATCTCCAGGTTGTCGTGGATGCGTCCGGTGGTCACCCGGCCGATCTCGCGATAAACGCGGTCGAGATAAGCAAACACCGCCAGGCCCGTGCCCAGCGCAAACACCGCAAGCGTGTAAAGTAGGATCGCCATCGGTCAGCCCAATCTCAGCCGGCGGCGCAGGCGGCGCTCTAGCAGGTCCATTTCCCCGCGGTCGGTTTCGTGATCGTAGCCGATCAGGTGCAGCACGCCATGCAAGACCAGCATCCGCAGCTCCTGCGGCAGCGGATGCGAAAACCGCCGGGCGCTGCGACGGGCGGTTTCCGGAGAAATAGCGATATCGCCAAGATACGAGCTTGAGCCGCCAAAGGACGCAGCGGAAAATTCCTCTCGATGAGTCCGGTTCCTCTGTGTTCCATGTGTTTTTTGCGTTCTTTGTGTTCTTTGTGTTGGGGCGTTCTCCTTCGGCCGCGGCATCGCACCATTGCGCTCCGCCGGAAACGACAGCACATCGGTTGGCCCGCGCTTGCCGAGGTAGGAGCGGTTCAGCCGCGCGATGACGGCGTCGCTCACCAGGCACACGGTCAGATCGCACTCCCGGAGGCGCAAGGCCCGCTGCACACGGTCCACGAATTGCTCGAGCGGCCTGAGGGCCACGCGAACGCGACGCTGACGGTTGATCACCATGGGAAGCTACACCCGGCTACTTTGCGGAATTCGCCTTGCCGTTCTCCGGGGACGCCGGCGGCGAGGGGCGCGCCGTCTGGCTGGCGTCGAATTCGTCGTAGGCTTTGATGATCTGCTGGACCAGGTTATGGCGCACGACGTCGCGCTCGTTGAAGTGCACAAACGCGATGCCCTCGATCTTCCCCACCACGTCCATGGCCTCCACTAGGCCGGAGCGCCGACCGCTCGGGAGGTCGATCTGAGTGATGTCGCCGGTGATGACGGCCTTGGAATTGAATCCCAGGCGCGTCAGGAACATCTTCATCTGCTCGCTCGTGGTGTTCTGCGCCTCGTCGAGGATTACGAACGAATCGTTCAGAGTGCGCCCGCGCATGAACGCGAGCGGCGCCACCTCGATGATGCCCTTTTCAAGATAGCGCTCCAGCTTGTCGGCATCGAGCATATCGTAGAGCGCGTCATAGAGGGGCCGCATGTAGGGGTCGATCTTCTGTTGCAGCGTGCCCGGCAGGAATCCCAGCCGTTCGCCCGCTTCGACCGCCGGCCGCACCAGGATGATGCGGTTCACTTGCTTGGCGAGCAACGAGGAGACGCCCATGGCCACGGCCAGATAGGTCTTGCCCGTGCCGCCCGGGCCGATGGCGAAGACCATGTCGTGCCGCTCGATGTCAGCCATGTACCGGCGCTGGTTGGCGCTCTTTGGCGTAATGGTTTTCTTGCCGAAGGCTCGCGGGCGGCCCGTCTCAAGAATGCCGCGCAGCGAGATGCCGGGCTCCTCGGTGGCCACCCGCAGCAGCGCCTTGACCTCGCCGTTATCGAGTACACGCCCCTCGCGCACCAATTGGTTGTACTCGTCCAGGATGCGCACGACCCTGTTCACTTGCGCGGGCTCGCCTTCGATGGCAAGGTGGTTGTCCTGCAACTGCGTGGTCACCTGCAGAGCCGATTCCAAAAATTTCAGGTTTTCGTCGAGGGTACCGAAGAGTGGTTCAATCCCGCCGGCGATCTGCACCGTGCGTCGCATGGAGTTTCTGGCCCCCCGCCTGAGTCCGGGTGGGCCAGGAATACCAACCTCCCTCGAAGGGGCTGAATCTCTGGCCAAACAGGGTACTCTAGCTGGCTGGCTGGGTCAAGCCGGGCAAGCTAAGCCTTTAATCTCCAATAAAATACAGCGGGAGAGCCGACGAGACACGTGAAGCTCCCCAGCTTCAGCGTTTCGGTCCGGGGAATTGCACCTTGGGGGCCTCACGGGCGGCCGGCGGGGCTGCGAAATAAGCCTCGTTGCGCTTGAAGCCGGCCCAACTGGCGAACAGGTTGTTGGGGAACAGGCCGATATAGGTGTTGTAGTCCTGCAAAGCTTCGTTGTAGCGCCGCCGCTCGACGGCGATGCGGTTTTCTGTGCCGGCCAGCTCGTCCTGCAGGCGCAGAAAATTCTCGTTGGACTTGAGCTGCGGGTAATTTTCGACGATCACCAGCAGGCGACCCAGCGCGCCGTCGAGCTGATTATTAGCGGCGATGCGCTCGGCCGGGGTGCGAGCGCCGAGCAGAGCCGCTCGGGCACTGGCGATGTCGCCAAACACGGTCTGCTCCTGCGCTGCGATGCCCTTTACCGTCTCCACGAGGTTAGGAATCAGGTCGGCGCGCCGCTGGAGTACGACGTCCACCTGCGACCAGGCGGCTTTGACCGATTCGTTTTTGCGGACCATCTCGTTGCGCCGGTTGAAGTACATCCCGCCGACCAGGAGCGCCCCAATCACCAGCACCGCAACAATCGCCAGCAGCACGTTCTTCATTCGTTTCCTCCTCGCCGTACTCTAACATACGCAATGCGCCGGGTCGCTGTTTCCAGCGCGCCGGCTCCTACGCCAGCCCGAGAGCCGTTCGAGCGGGCGCGCATCAGGCGCGTCTCTACAAAGAGCTCCCCGATGCCAGGCGGCGGTCCACTTCCTCGGCTACGCGAGTCACCCCCGCGAGATAGGCGGCAAATGTCGCCGGCACGCCGACTGAGCGGAGCGGCCGCTTGCCCTCGCGAGCGTCGAGCACCGCATGCAAACCGGAGGCATCAAAGCCCAGCAGCGATGCCAGCCGATCCACCACAGCGCGCTTGCCCTGCGGCGGCTCGACGCCCAGCGCAATCAACGCGTGGCGAAACAGCGCTACAAATGTTGAAACCGAAGCGCTCATCAGCCGCTCCAGGTTCGCATCACTTTGCACCGTGGCGAGAGAGCCCTGACGCAGGCGCACCAGGTTGGTGTGCAGCTCGCGTTCCACCTGCTCGCGGTGCAGGCTCATGGGCACGCGGAGCGAGGCGAAGACGTCTTCGCCGTCGAGCACGCGCCGGCTGGCCTGAATATCCAGCAACTCGATAGCAAACACATCGGCCAAGCGATGCAGCTCTTCCAGTGTGAAAACCAGCGGGGCGGGATGGCCCTTGCGCGCCCACCACGCCGCGGTCGGGTTGAGTTTCGCAAGCTCCGCCCCATCCAGGCATTCGAGCACGCACAGGATATTCAGATCGGAGTGCTTCGGCTGAAAATCTCCCGACGACGCCGAGCCATATAACACCACGGATTTCACGTTGTCGCCCGCCGCTTGCTTCAGTTTTTCGACCAGCTCTCTCAAGTCCTTTTCCATAGTACGCTCCCCGATCACCAGCCCCCGCCCGCGCCCCCGCCGCCCGACCCACCGCCCCCAAATCCCCCGAAACCCCCGCCGCCGCCGAAGCTGCCTCCGCCCCAGCCACCGCCGCCCATACCGCTGCCGAGCAGCCACCAGCCGCCGCCAAACCGGCCGCGTCGGCCTCCCGGCCTGCCCCCGCCGCTGACTGCGCGTATCAAGGGCAGGATCCCGCCCACAAGAAGAATGAACAGTACGAAGATCAGCTTGGCGAGGCCTCCACTCGACGGGGACTCCCGTTGCCCGGGAGGTCGCTGGGGAAGACGTGTGCCCAGGGTCACGCCGCGGTCCTGCGCGATGACCTCCGCGATGCGGGAAGTGAGTTGCGCCACGGCGCCGCCATAATTGTTCTGACGAAGCAACGGAACAATCTCGCGCCCGAAGCCGCCCACTTTGCCGTCAGGCAGGATCGGCTCCAGGCCATACCCGACTTCAACCCAATACTTGTGGTCGCTTGGCGCCAGCAGGATGAGAACACCGCGGTCGTCGGGCTTGTAACCTACGCCCCAGTGTTTGAAGAGGCGATTGGCAAAATCAGAGGCCGTCGCACCATCGAGCGACCGGATGGTGACCACAGCGATTTGCGCGTGCGCTTTCTGGTCCACCTCGGTGCACAGCGCAGTGATCTGGGCACGCGCCTGCGCGTCCAGTACTCCCGCGAAGTCGTTGACGTAGCCCTGGGGCTTGAGCTGCTCCAGCTTTTCTGCCGGCGCGCTCAGCGGCAACGCCGCAAACAGCAAGATGGCGCAAGTACGGGCCAGGAACCACCCAGGCAGCGGAGTCCGACGCCGACAAAGTTGAATCGCTCGGTCAATCATGGGAAGAAAGCATGGCGCGAGGGAGCCCCATCTTAGGGCGCGCAGCGGAGCAAGTCAAACCCGGCCCGCCGCTTCTCGCTCATGCACAGCAACTTCGCCAGGGGATACGATGTGAGTAGGCTCTCCCACGTCCGCGCCGCGTTTGACAAAGCAAGAAGCGTCGGCTAGTGTAAACGATTCTTTCTAGCCCGGTGAGGAGCGCAGAATGCCCCAGGGAACACCAACCAAGGTCAAGAAGCGCAAGAAGTCGGTGCTGAAGCGCGCCCGGCAGTCGGTGAGCCGGGCCGAGGTGAACCGCGCCAACCGCACGCGTGTGCGGTCCATGATGAAGCGGCTGCGCGCCGCGCTCAGCTCCGGCGACGCCGCGGCCGCCGGCAACCTGCTCCGGCCGACGCTCTCCGCCATTGATAAGGCCATCGGCAAGGGTGTCCTGCACGAAAACACCGCTAATCGGTATAAGTCCCGTCTGTCGCTCGCGTTCAACGCCCTGCGCCCGCCCAAGAGCGCGTAGGCAACACCACACGATCGCAGAGTTTCAGCCATTTGCCCGCGAAGACTGTAGCCCGTCCCCGACGGTGTCGGGAGGCACAATTCGCGCTTCAAACCGGGGGCTTTTCTCCGAACCTGCGCCTCTGAAGAGGCGCGCCGCAGGGGCGGCTGTCATTTTGCAGTAGAAGCAGCCGGGGCGGCAGTGAGACGGGCGACCAGGAATTCCATTACCGCACGCTGGTCCGCCGCGCCGGATTTCAACCGGCTATCAGCTTCGTAGAGCGCCGCGAGACCTTCGAGGAGCTGCTGCCGCGGGATCCTTCGCGACTCGCGCAGCGCAATCTCTGCCGTTTCGGGGCGCATACCCATCTGGCGGGCGGCCTGCCAGGCGGAAACATGTGCGGACAGCGCCTGCGCTTCGATCAGTTTGCGGTACATCCAGGCCATTGCGCCGATCAGCCCGGCGGGCTGTTCACCTTCTCGCAGCAGGCTATCGAGGAACTCAAGCGCGCTGCGTCGCTGCCCGCCGGCCAGCATTTCGGCTAGCTGCCACACGGTGTAGCTCTTGGCGGAGACCACCAGTGCCTCGATGTCGGCTCGAGTAATCCGCCGGCGCTCGCCGACATAGGTAGCAAGTTTCCCGAGCTCGTTGCGGATCTGGGCGAGGTCGGCACTTAGGATCTCGGCGAGTTCGCCCGCGGCATCGCGGTCGAGTTCAACGCCCATCTCCCGCGCCATCTCCAGAGCCATCCCGGCCGCCGCGCCCTGCCGGTCTTCGGCCTTTGTGCCGAGCTCCACCGCCACCACGAGGGTTCTTGGGCTCAGCTTCTTGAAAAGCGTCATGCGCTCATCGAGCGCCGCCGCTTCGAGCACTAACACGGTGAACGGCGCGGGATCGTCGAGGTAGGCGGCCAGGCGGTCGACGGCATCTTCGCGGGCCTTCTCGCCCAGCGCTTGCAGCACTTCGACGTCTTCGACAAAGACCACCTGCCGCGGCGCGAGCATCGGAAGAGTCTGCGCCTGGCTGAGGATGCGGTCGAGCGAATCTTCGGCAGCCGAGAAGCGCGAGACGCCCCAGTCGCGCGCTGCCGCCGGGACGTACGCTTCCGCCAGCCGGCCGCGGCAGAGGTCGCGCAGATAGATGTCGCCACCGAGCAGCAATATCCCCGGCACGGGCTTGCCCCTGGCGAGATGCTCGAAGAATCTATCGGTCGAAAATTTTCCCGGCATCAGAAGTTCTCCAGCAGGGCAGCCACCAGGCGACTGGCGAAGTCGCGCGCCAGCCGGTCCAGCGCAGGGTTCAGCTCGTCAAACATGCTGGGGATGTCGGTGGAGACCTCGTACTGCTCTCGGAAGACGAAATCGTCGTTGCGATAGAGAAGTTTTTTCGTTTCGCGTTCCTCCAGGCGGACGGCGAGGTGCACGGTGACCGCAAAAGTGGCGGCGCGCCCGGTGGCGGTGTCGAATACCAGAGGGCTCGACTCGAGCCCCACCACTTGCCCGCGCAGCACGGCATCGGCCGCGCCGGGATCGGCGACGATGTGATAGGACGTGCGTGACAGCAGCTCGTGCACCAGCGCTTCGGTGAGCCGCTGCTCGATCCGGTAACGCGACGTGCGGTTTTCCAGCGCCGGCACCGCAATCGTTTTCAGGCTCGCCGGCAGGCGGCTCCCGCGCCCGGCGACGTGATATCCGCACCCGGCAGAGAGAAGAAGGAAAGCCACCCAGACGCAGAGAAGACCAAGAATAATAACAAGTGATCTGGCTTGCTCCTCGGGCCTTGTGTCTTTGCACTTCCCTCTTTGGGATTCAACCGGCAAGGAGCTTCTCCGCGATACTCACGGCGTTAGCGGCGGCCAGGCGCAAATTGTCGGCCGCGCCCCAGAACCAGCATACGCGCTCGAGATTGGGGTCGCGTTCCATCGGGCCCATGACTACGCGGCCTTCGCCCGCCACGCTGACGTTGGACGGCGGCGGCTCCGAGCTCTTCAGCACCTTGACGCCGGCACGCCCGAGCGCGCGCTCCAGCAGCTCTGGGTCCGGCGGCGAGCTGAACTCGGCATACACCGTGAATGCATGGACGTGGAAGACTGGCGCCTGCAGCAGCTGGATGGCCGGCAGCATGGCTCGACCGGCCAAGTACTCGCGCACATCGCGGGCAATCCTTGAGCGCGCGTCCGAGAGGCGCTCCTCGCTGGCTTCGCCGTAGCGGTCCAATAAATTGAACGCTACCTGCGCGTCGAAGACTTCCTGAGCGATGGGCTGAAAGGAGAGCAGCTTGACTGTCTGGTTTTCCAGTTCCTCGACACCCGCTTGACCGCGCTCAGACACCGGCTGAAAAAACACAATTGCCAGCCGTTCGACGGGGATTTCGGCGAGCGCCGCGGCGAGCGAACACGCCACAATGGTGGGCGCTGCGGGCGCGAGGTACACCTGGCCCGATGCCGGACCGGCCGGGGGCCGCGGCAGAAGCGCGTCGAGCGCCGGAATCCATCGCCGGGCGAGCGGTGTCCCGGCGAGCCCGCCGCTCAAATCAATCACCGTGGCGCCAGCGCGTAGCGCCGTCTCCCCGTGCCGCGCTGCAAACGCCCTATTTCCGGCGAAAAAGGCAATCCGGACGCGCTCGAAGCTCTCCTCGTCCACCGCCTGCACGACCACCGGCTCGCCTCCCGCCTCCGCCAGCGTGCCGGCCGCAACGTCTTCATCGAGCAGCCGGATCTCCGCCGCAGGAAAATGGTCCTCCTCGAGCAACTGCTTGAGCTCTTTTCCTACCAGCGACGATGCCCCGGCAATGGCCACTCGGCAGGCTTGGACTTCGGCGGGCATGGTTCAGGCGGGACGCGAGATCATCCGGTGCCGCACCGCGCGGACGATATGGAAGGTGATCCCCAGGAGCGCGTAGGTGCTGGCGATCAACATCAGGACTATTTCAGAATAATAGAAAATAGCAGCGCCCAGCATCGCTATCAGCACGATGGCCACGGAAGGCTGCCGACGCGTCCAGGGGATATCTTTGAAACTGTAGTGGCGGACGGTGCTGGTCATCAGCGCCGCGAGAGCTGCCACCAGCGCCAGCCAGCCGATGGCCCAGCGCCAGTCGTCCAGAGGCGTCTTGAACGCGTGCACGGTGGCCGCCACCATCCCGGCCGCGGCCGGCGTGGGCATGCCAATAAAGTAGCGCGAGCCGCCCGGCGCCATGCCGTGCACATTAAACCGCGCCAGACGCCAGGCGCAGCAGATTACGAATACAAAGCTGACCAGCCAGCCGAGTTGATAGACATGCCGGGCGGGGCCGGCACTGCTTTGCAGCATCCCGCGGACTCCCCAGGCAAAGGCGAGAAATGCCGGAGCCACGCCGAAGCTGATCACGTCGGCCAGCGAATCGAACTGCTTGCCGAATTCGGAGCTCGTGCCGGTAGCACGGGCCACCCAGCCGTCAGCCGAATCAAACAGCACGGCGATGCCGATGGCCCGGGCCGCGTTGTCCAGGTCAGCCGTGCCGCCGCTGAGCGTGGCCAGAACAGCATAGAACCCGCACAGCATATTTGCGGCCGTCAGGAAACCCGGCACAAGGTAGATCCCCCGGCGGCGCTGGCGGTTGCGGGGTTTCTGCCAGGTGAGGTCGGTCTGCTCGTGCTGTTCGTAGCCGTTCATGGCCATCGCGCCAGGACGCTGGTGCCGCCGGCGACGTGCTCGCCCGGCCGCACCAGGATTTCCGCTTCGGCGGGCAGCCAGAGGTCCACCCGCGAGCCAAAGCGGATCATGCCCACGCGCTCGCCCAGCGCCACCGTGTCGCCTTCGGCTTTCCAGCAAAGCACGCGGCGCGCAATCCAACCGGCAACCTGCTTGAAGATGATTTCGCCGCGTTCAGTCGAGAGGTGAATCACGTTCTGCTCGTTCTCAGCCGAGGCACGCGAGCGCATGGCTGCGTAAAACCGTCCCCGGCGATACTCCACCTTCCCGATGCGGCCGGCGAGCGGGGCCCGGTTCACGTGCACGTCCCAGATCGCCAGAAAAATGCTAATCCGCCGGCCGGGACGCGAACCCAGCGGCTCCTCCACCACCTCCATCACGCGCCCGTCCGCCGGCGAGACCACCGCCGACGGGTCCGCCGGAGCGGCGCGCTCCGGGTCCCGGAAAAAATACAGGACAAATGCCGCCAGGAAAAGAAGAATCGCGCCCGTCCAGAGCCAGTGCATCAGCAAGGCCACGATGCTCAGGACGAGCGGCGGGGCGGCGAATTGGTAGCCTTCCTTGACCATCAGGCCGGAGGGGGCCAGACCCCCGCGCACACTCCTATTCTACGATAGAAACGCCGCGGGGGATGCGGCGGGAAGCCTTGGGGGTTGTCACCGGGACGGATCGTGCCAGTGCAGGGCGATCAGTTGCTCCATCTGGTCCTTGACGCGCAGCTTTAGTTTCTTGAGGGTAGTCTGCTGGATAATGTCTTCGGAACTGAGGTAAGG
>JBASRK010000072.1:0-20616 GCA_049273775.1 Candidatus Acidiferrales bacterium | reverse complement strand
ATTTTCAAACGACTCTTTTTGATTTTTGGCCAGTTGGGAGGTCTCGGCAAACAACCTGACATAGGAGCGCGCTTCGATGGACCGCTCCAACACTTCCAATACGTCGCGCCGCAGCCGGATGGATTCCTCGAGGTCTAGCCCCAAAGCCACCCCGGGGCTGCCTTCGGCCAATTGCGAGGTGAGTTTCCGTTCGGCGGCCTTGAGCTTTGTGCGGCGCTTCAGCAGCTCTTCCACCTGCTCGGCGGCTAGCGGAGCCAGGAAGAATTGCAGGCAGCGCGAGCGGATTGTCGGCAGCAACTGGTAGGGGTTGGGCGCCAGCAGGATCAGGGTCGCGGATTCCGGCGGCTCCTCCAGGATCTTGAGGAAGATATTGGCCAGGTCCCAACGCATCGTCTCGGCGCCGTCGAGGATGAATACACGCCGGCGGCCCATCGGGCGGAAATACGCAGCGCGCTGCACGGCGCGCAACTGGCCGACGTGCAGCACCGGCCGGGCGACCGGGCTCCGCAGGCGCATCGGGTCGGGCACGATGGCCCAGACGTCCGGATGGGTCTGCAGAATCAGCGGGACGCGTTCCGCCACCGCCGCGTCGGCGCTCTCGCCGCGCTCGGCCAGGCCCTGTGCGACCAGCGGCTGCGGCTCGGCCAGCAGGCCGATGCGCCGGCACGGCTCGCACTCGCCGCAGAAGTCGTCCTTGAGGCGCTCGCAGTTCGCCGCCTCGGCGAACATCCGCGCCAGCGTGTACTTGCCCACGCCGCGGGGCCCGCAGAAAAGCATGGCGTGAGGCACCTGCTCGGCCGCCAGCATCCCCCGCAGCGCTGTCACAACCCTGTGGTTGCCAAGAAACTCCTCGAAGCCCATCTGTCTGTTTCGGCTCCCACCCCTAGGTTTTTTTCTGTATTTCCGTGGCTTCTTGCGATCTCACTTCGCCCAGGCCAATCCTACCAGTCTCGACTCAACCGCGGCCATCACCGCCCGATGGATCGCCTCGGGCTGACGCAACTCGCCCGCCGCTGCGTCGAAGCACTCCACGGTCACCCAGTTCGGCTCGGTTGCCAGCCGGTCATAGACCAACGCCGCTTGTTCGAGGTGCTTCAGGTCAGCTTCCTGGAGGTCGCGCTGCAGGTGAGTGTAATTTCGTACCGCCTTCAGCCCCACCAGCCGGTGCGCCTCGAGGGCGGGCAAGCGCAGGTAGATCACCAAGTCCTCCGCCGGCAAAGCGTAGATGCCGTATTCGAGACGCTTCAGCCACGAGAGGAACTCCTCGCGGCGCTGCGCGCCGACGCGCGCCGTCTGGTGCGCCAGGTTCGAGCCGATGTAGCGGTCGGCGAGAACGGTTTTCCCCTCGGCGAGCGCCGCTTCGAGTTCCGCCTTGGACTCGAAGCGGTCGCCGGCAAACAACAGCGCTGAGAGGTGCGCGTCCACGGCATCCAGGCGGCCGAACTCGCCATTCAGGTAGCGCGCTACCAGCCGGCCAAACGACGACTCGTACCGCGGGAAACTGTAGCGCACGTGCGCCACGCCTCGCGCTTCCAGGGCGTGGCTCAGCAGGTCAATCTGCGTGCGCTTGCCGGAGCCGTCAATCCCTTCGATGGCGATGAATCTGCCGCGGTGGGGCATCGGATTGATGGCTAGTCTAGCCTGAGTCCTGTTCTGCTGCAACCCGGGGGGAAGGGAAGATAGGAAGTAAACGAAGCAGAGGAGGCAGATAAGACAAAGGAAATGGAGGAGACTGCGAAACAGAAATCGCAGGAAACAGTCTCAACACAGAGAGTGCAGAAGAGCACAGATGTGGTTCCCGCCTCGGCCCGGTCTGTTAGAATCCGCCCGATGGGCGTGCAGACTAGCTCGATTGCCGCCAACCTCGAAACCCTCCGCGAGCGCATCCTGCGCGCTGCACAGCGCGCGGGCCGCCGGCCGGAGGAGATTACCCTGGTGGCTGTCTCGAAAACGTTTCCGGCCGAATCCGTCCGCCAGGCCTACGCCGCCGGCGTGCGCCATTTCGGAGAGAACCGCGTGCAGGAGTGGGAGGCCAAGCAGCCGCTTCTGGTCGACCTCGACGCTACCTGGCATCTCGTCGGCCACCTGCAAAGCAATAAAGCTATCCGGGCGGCACGCCTGTTCCATACGATTGATTCGCTTGATCGCCTCGAGCTCGCTCAGAAGCTCGACCGTGCTGCGGCGAGCCATGAATCGTTTGTAGGGGCGCGGCGTTCTGCGTCCTTACATGCGGCGCGCATGAATGTGCTGATTGAAGTCCGCCTGGCGCCGGAAGAGACCAAATCCGGCGTCGCCGAGGACGACCTGCCAGCGCTGGCCGAGGCTCTGCTGGCGCTACCGCATCTCGAACTTCGCGGCCTGATGTGCATCCCGCCGTATTTCGACGACCAGGAAAAGGCGCGGCCCTTCTTTCGCAAATTGCGCGAGCTCCGCGACGCCTTGCGGCGGCACTTGCGCGGATCCCCGGCCCTTCATTCCGAGTCCGCCTCGGCGGCCGAAGAATCCCTCCTGTCGGAAATGTCCATGGGGATGTCGCACGACTTCGAAGCGGCCATCGAGGAAGGCGCCACGCAGATCCGCCTCGGCACAGCCGTCTTCGGCCGGCGGGCTGCCACTTGATGAAGTCGAGTTCTTTTCTGCTGTTTGAACTTGAGCTGGTGCGTTACCCTTCTCCTGGGCGGCCTGGTGATGGCGATTAATTTCGCGACAGCGCTTCCCCATCTCGTGCGAGTCCGGGAAAATACCATCGAGGCTTCCGAATACGCCGCGAAAGACCCGCCGGCTCCGTCGGCCCTCCCCGAAGACTAGGCCGCTACTTCGACCCACCGAGAAGAGTGTTCGTCAAGATCGGCAGCGGGTTGGAACAGGCCGAGCATGCCTGTGATACTGTGCTGCAGTTGAGGAGATCCGTGCTCGATCTGAAGGAGCACCGCAGCGGAATCATCTTCGTCGTGCGCGTGCAGCCGCGGGCCAGCCGTGACGCCATCGGCGGCGAGTGGCAAGGCGCGCTGAAGATCCGTTTGACGGCCCCGCCGGTGGACGACCGCGCCAACGACGCGCTGCGGCGCCTGCTGGCCGAGCATTTGGAAATCCCGCTCGCGGCTGTTAGAATCCTCTCCGGCGAGCGCAGCCGGACTAAGCGCGTTGAGGTGCGCGGAGTCACCGCCGAGTGCATACGCAAGCTGGTTTAGGCCCCTCCATGCTGAGGGCTGGAGAGGCCTTTTTCGTATTTCGGCAGGCGCGACCGAACAACATTCGGAGAGACCCCTCATGCCGGACATCAAAGCCATCCAAAACGAACTGCAAGCCGAAGGCCTCGACGCCTGGCTTTTCTACGACTTCCATCACCGCGACCCCATCGGCCAGCGCGTACTGGCCCTGCCCGCAAAAGGCATGACCACACGCCGGTGGTTCTACTTGATCCCGGCGCGGGGCGCGCCGCGCAAGCTGGTTCACCGCATCGAATCGGGGGTGCTCGATAGCCTGCCTGGGCGGAAGCTCGTGTATGCCGGGCAGGAGGAGCTGCGCAAGAACCTGCCGCGGCTGCTGGGTCGCGCGCGGAAAGTGGCCATGCAGTATTCGCCGCTGAATGCCATCCCCTACGTCTCCATGGTGGATGCCGGGACGGTCGAGATGGTGCGCGGACTGCACTGCAAGGTGGTCAGCTCGGCCGACTTGGTGCAGAAGTTCGAGGCCTGCTGGACGCCAGAGCAATTGCAGTCGCATATTGATGCCGGGCGGGTGATTGACCGCGTCACCCAGGAAGCGTTCGCCCAAGCGGCGCGCCACGTTCGCAACAAAGCGCCGCTGACCGAATACGACCTCCAGCAGTGGATCCTGGAACAGTTTCGAGCGAACTCCATTGTCGTGGACGATGCCCCGATCGTTGCAGTCGGCCCGCACGCCGGCGATCCGCACTACGAACCCCGTCCCGGCTCCTCGTCCGCAATCCGCGAAGGTGACCTGCTGCTGCTGGATATCTGGGGGAAGGGCCAGGCGGCCGACAGCGTCTACTACGACATCACCTGGATGGGATTCTTAGGCGCCCGAGTGCCGGAAAAATACTCGAGAATCTTTGCGATCGTCCGGGAGGCCCGCGACCGCGCCGTGGCCTTCGTCCGCGAAGCTGTTGAAGCCGGCCGCGAGATTCGGGGCTGGCAGGTGGACCGGGCAGCCCGCGAGGTGATCCGCAAGGCCGGCTACGCCAAATACTTTGTCCATCGCACCGGCCACAGCATCGGCCAGGAAGTGCATGGCAGCGGCGCCAACATGGACGGACTCGAGACGCAGGACGTCCGCCGCATCATCCCGCACACCTGCTTTTCCGTCGAGCCGGGGATCTATCTGCCCGAGTTCGGCGTGCGCAGTGAGGTGAACGTGTACGTCGAGGAGGACCGGGCGCGGGTCACCGGGCCGGTGCAGACCGAAATCCTCCCGCTGCTGCCGCAGTGAGCTGAGACGAGAAGCCTTGCCCGAAGCGAAACACAAGACCGCAAATGATAACCCGGCGCTGGCCGGGGTTGTGGCTGTGGCCGGCTGGCTGGTGCCGGGTCTTGGCCACCTGCTTCTGCGCAAATGGGGTCGGGCGGCGGTCTATTTCCTGGCCGTGGGGACGCTGGCGGTGGTGGGCCTCGCCCTCCGCGGAAATATCTTCCCCGCCTCGCCTGACGACGCCTTCGGCCTGCTGGGCTTTCTGGCCGATGTCGGGGCGGGTGTGTTCTACTTCGTCTCTAGATTCGTCCACAACGGCGGGCCGGACGTCTCCCGCGCCGCTGGTGATTACGGCACGCGGTTCTTCGCCACCGCCGGGGTGCTGAACTTGCTTTGCGTCTTGGAGGCGCACGAAATTGCGCGAGGAAGGAAGACCTAGCGGCTTGCCGATGCCATGAACTTGAACCATTTTCAGGCCCTGCTACTGTTTGCGTTCGTGATCTCGCTGTCTTTCGCCTGCCTGACTAAGCGCACGCTCGGCGAACGCCTAAAATACGCTCTTTGGGCCTTCCTGGCGTTTCTGGTGGTCGGAGTGGCGATCGGCTGGCTGATGTACCCCATGTCGCACTGAGCGCGTCTCTGGCGTCCTGGTTTGACAGTTTTTTCGACGCGATGCTACAGTGGATTCACCGCGAGCCGAGGTAGCTCAGCTGGTAGAGCAGACGATTAGAAATCCGGTTCTATCTGCTGCCGCGAAGCGCACCGTATCGCATCTTGCTGAAAATACAAGAGGTTCTCAGATTGTGTTCTGCATTATGGCGCACGAAAATGCAGGAAATGACAAAGCGAACGGGGACGATTCGGGGACAGCCTGCGATTGAAAACGAGTCCGAGGCAGACGGCTGCTGATTCAAGTCGCGCGACAAGGAGAATACCTTGGGCTATGTGCCAGCATTTTGGCATTGCCACGCCACCGCGGCAAAGCACCCACGAGCGCCAAGATCAAGAAGACGACCCGTCTTCAGCGAAGCGACTCCAAGTTAAGGATTCCCGACAAAATGTTGCTCAGGATCGAGTAATTTCCGTTAGAGTACCTACCATATTGATAGCGGCTGTTGAAGCCATCTTCATAGCCCCGACGGAAGCCCTCGCGGAAGTAGTAGTTGTATTCGTCCTGCTGTACGTAATAGCCATCATAGCCGTAGTTCGCATCCCGATAGGCATAAGAGTCTTGATAGTGGGAACCCCACCTATCCTGCCGGTCTGCCTGCCCGGAGCGGAAGCCTTCCTGATAGCCGTAGTTTACGGCCTGCCGTAGCAAATCTGCGCCGTATTGATTCGTCTGGTAGTAGCTGCCGCCACGATTGTAACGATAGATTGGAGCCGTGTAGTAGTAGGGATCACGATTGTAATCGTGATTACGGTCATTCTGGAGACGTACTTGCTGCTGCCGTAGACGCTCTGAATACTGCTGCTGAAAACGGTACTGCGCCATACGCCTTTGTTGCTGTAGCTGCGCTGTCTGCTGCTGTGCGAGACGCATCTGCTGATCTAGATTTTGCTGATATTGCGTCACGCTCCGTTGCTGCTGTTCAATACGCTGCTGCTGCTCTTGTTGTGAGAGACGTTGCTGTTGCTTGTTCTGCTGGTCTTGCTGCACGCGTTGCTGCTGCTTGTTCTGCTGGTCTTGCTGTACGCGCTGCTGCTGTTTTCTGTTCTGCTCCTGCTGCTGTACGCGCTGTTCCTGTTGCTTGTTCTGCTCCTGTTGCTGTACACGCTGCTGCTGTTGCCTGTTCTGCTCCTGCTGCTGTACGCGCTGCTGCTGTTGCTTGTTCTGCTGGTCTTGCTGCACGCGTTGCTGTTGTTGCTGTTGCTTGTTCTGCTGGTCTTGCTGCTGCTTTTTGTCCTGGGCTTGCTTTTCAGGCTTGCCCTGCTTCTTGGCCTGCTGGTCTTGCTGCTGCTTCTTGTCCTTGGTTTGCTTTTCAGGCTCGCCCTGCTTTTTGTCCTGTTGCTGCTCCTGCTGTGCGTAGGCCCCAGCAGTGTTACCGAGAAGCAATATCAGAACTGCTGTGAAGATAATTCCGATTCGTTTCATAGGTGTTGCCTCCATCCCAGCGAATTCCTGTGCCAGGCGCCCGTCGCGTCTGGCGCGGTTGTTGTTTCCAGTCAGTAGCCCGCGGCTGTTTCCATTGCCCCGCTTCTGTTCGCAGGCAACCACTCCGGCCTGCTCCAAGGCGTTGCACCAGCTTCTGTGTTGACCCAAGAACTGTTACCGCCGCCTGGAGCGGGAAGGAACCTGCGATCTCTGGTGTTGCTCAGGCGGAAGCTTTTGGACTTGTTTTCACCTTTGGTCCTCTTGCTTCACCCACAGGCCAACATATTAGAAGGGGCGACGACAGATGTCTGTTCACATGTGCACACATTCGTATTCTGGTTGTACATTCGCGACCGCTGTCCAGCCCAGCACTATACAGCGGCCTTCTTTGCGGTCGGCACGGGCAATTCCTCGCCCGCCGTGTAGTGGTGGAACGCGGCCACTTCTCCCTCCAGCGTCAGATACCGCCCCAAGCTGGGCCGTGTTCGACCGCTGTTTTCACGGAGCCTGGAACCGTCTTCGTGCGCGCCTCTTGCGTCGCGATTTGACAGTTTTTTCGGCGCGATGCTACAGTGGGTTCACCGCGAGCCGAGGTAGCTCAGCTGGTAGAGCAGACGATTCGTAATCGTCAGGTCGCCGGTTCGATTCCGGCCCTCGGCTCCACAAGATCGGCAGCCTTCGAATTACTGCCCTTGGGTTCTAATGTGCTGGGGTGGAAGATTTGCCTTTCCAGTTTACTTCGCCCGGGACCATAAAATGGAAAAGCCCACCCTAGCGGGTGGGCTCTCCAGAGGGGAGAATCGTTCCAGGCCTATGCGCGGAAGGCACCAGAACTCTTGTCCTCAGCACGAGTCTAGACAAGCGCCAAGAGCGAAGTCAAGAGAAGAAACGACTGGAGATCCACAAGTAAAAGCCATTTATTTTCAATGACTTAATCTGAGAATCTACAAACGCGCGCCCGTCACGACCTCCCCAGCCGGGCTGGCAATCAATAAAAGTCCTTTGCTTCTATGGGCTTGCTGGAAAGGCCCAGTTGCAGGATCTCGACTTGGGAGGCGCGGTCGAAGACCTTTCCGGGGAAGAAGTACTTCACCAGAATGCGCACGCCGCCGAACCCGATGCCAGCTACCAAGGCAAACAACAGAATCGCTCCCGTGCCGACAATGGTGCCGACCAGGATCTGACCGATATTCGGGTCAGTCAGTGAGTGTCGCGGCTCATTCCAGGTAACCTGTGTTTCGTAGTGAACCTGCTCGAGCAGCGAGTTGGCGAGGCTCCGCGACCTGGTATGGGCCACTAGGGCAAGCAGTGAGCCCTTGCGCCGGGCAAACAAGGGGCCTGGTAATATCGGAGAGCCGTTGTGTTCCGGATTGAGATCAGCCCACCGGCCCAGCTCCTCAAACTTGCGCGCTGCCACCTGCGGAGTCGGATACGAGGCGAGCAGCAGCGTCGCTTCCTGCCCATTGAGGCGATACCGGGCCAGCTCAGCTTCGGCGCCATCGGCAAATCCGACCCAGTCGCCATTGCCGAGCGGGAGCAGACGCTGCAGGGCCTGCGGTCCCAGCATGTAGCGTTCCGAGTTGGGCAGGCGCCCGCGGGCCGGCAAGTGTTGAGCGAGCATCGGATAAGGAGACCTGTCGGCGCGGGGAGCCAGTTGTTCCAACATCGCTTTCAGGTCGCCGGCGAGCGGCCGCAAATCCTTCCCGGTGACATCGAGCAGCAGGTTTCCGAGGGTCACCACAGCCCGCTGGTGGGAGATGGAAGAATATGGGGTCAGGTTCGCGGCCGACATCCGCTCATTCAGTAGATAGGTGTAGGCGCCGAAAGCTCCGGTCGGGTCGCGCATCCGGTAGAGTGTCACCGTCAGCGTGTCCGCCGCGCGAATGTAGCTCCGGCGCTCGGCTGCGAGCGCGCCGTATTCCCGGAAGATGGCCGCGTCGGCGCCCAACCATTGCTCGAGGGCGTCGGCACGGACCGCGAAGGAGGCCTCGGATGCGGTCCAGCCAGAAAACGTTGGCGGGAGCCAATCCTGCGCCGCTGCGGGCGGCACCGCCCCGGCGAGGACCACTAAACAAGCGAGCAGTAAATCGCGCATCCCTGACCCTTGATTAGACGCCACAATCTTACCGCGGGTTCCCGCGGTGTGCCAGTATTAGCTAGTGAGTTCCGAGGCTGGGCTTCGGCGGGTTGTAGGTGATGCTGTTGATGCTTTGCAGATAGCTTTCCACCCCGTGGTAAAGGCCCTCGGCGACGCGTTGGCGGTTTTCGGGTTTTTTGAGCATCTGCTCGTCGCCAGGATTGCTGATGAAGGAGATCTCAGAGAGCACTGAGGGCATATTGGCGCCGATCAGGACGACGAAAGGGGCTTTGCGCACGCCGCGGTTCTTCAGTGTGCGGTTCACTCGTTGCAGGCGCTGGGACAGGGCATCCTGGATGTCTGTGGCCAGCTCCCGGGACTCGTCAATCTTTTCGTTGCGGGCGATCTTCTTGATCATGTCCTGGAGCTCGTGGATCGAGCTCTGCGAGAGCGCGTTTTCGCGGGCGGCCACATCCATGGCCTCCGGGGAGGCGGCAAAGTTCAGGTAGTAGGTCTCCACGCCGCGGGTCTTGTGGTCGCGGCTGGAATTGGCATGAATGGAGATGAACAGGTCCGCCTTAGCTTGGTTGGCAATGGCAGTGCGATTCTCGAGCGGAATGAACGAATCGTCCTGACGCGTATAGATGACTTCAGCGCCGGGCAGCCGCTGCTGGAGCATCTTGCCCAAGCGCAAGGCAATATCCAGGCACAAGTCCTTTTCCGTCAGCCCGGTCGGGCCGATTGTGCCGGTATCGTGGCCGCCGTGGCCGGGGTCAATCACAATCCGGCCGATCTTCAGGCCCAGCGCACGGGTCAGCGACTGCTGGCCGTTATGCGTGGGATGAGGCACGGGCGGGGGAGTCGCCGCGGCGATTTCTCGCTTCGATTTCACAGGGTTGGTGCGCGCCGGCGCAGCGCCGGGAGCTGCTGCGGGCTTGGCATCGTCGCTCCGAGCTGAGGCTGCGCCCTCAGGCGGTGGGTTTCCGGGCTTGCTGGCTGGCTTCTCGCTGCGCGACGTTTCCGTTTTCTCAGGGGGAGGCCCGGGCTTTGCGGCCCTCTCGGCCTCGGTGACCGGAGAGGCAGTCGATTTCGCCGCCAGCGGCGCCTCGCCGTAGACGTCAACGATCAGGCGGTAGGGGCTCGGCAAGAGGAAGACCGAATAGTCCTTCACCTTGTCCACTTCGAGAACCACGCGCACCACACCGGCCTGGTTTTGCGCCACCCGGATGGTTTTCAGGAAGCCTCCCCGCACCTCGAGGGTCTTGGCGGCGAGCGTCGAGCTGAGCTTGGCCGTGTGCAGATCGAAGTAGATGCGGTCGGGATCGCCGATGCGGGCGGCCTGATATTTCACCTGGTCTTCCACATCAATCACAACGCGGGTGTAGTTCTCTGCGTTCCAGGTGCGAATCTGCGTGACCTGCGGCAGTTTTCGCTGTTTCTCCACCTGCTCGGCGAGCTTTTTTCGAGAACCGGGCCGGCGCTCCTGTTCGCGGGCTGTCGCGATTTCTGTCAGGGCCTGTTGGGCCTCCTCGGTCCGGGTAGAACGGGGATGCAGCCGGAGGAACTCCTGAAAGGTCTTCTCAGCCAGCTCGAGCTGGTCGAGGTCGTTCTTCTGGATTTGCCCAATGGTCATCAGGGCGTCTTCGCGGAACCGGCTGGTTGGGTATTCGTGCAGCAGGAACTGATAGGCGTCAATCGCCGGCTGGAAGTACATATCGCCGAACCGCCGCCCCATTTCCTGGTAGAGTTCCGCGACCTTCACCATCGCCGCGGGCACCTCGACGGCATGCGGCGTGATCAGGTAAACCCGGCGGTAGCTATTGACCAGTCGCTGGTATTCCTCAAGCGTGCGCTCGTTTTTGGGTTTTCCCTGCAGTGCCGTGCGCTGTTTTTCGGCGCGTTCAAACTGGGCTTTGGCGGCGCGCTTTGAGGCCAGGGATTCGGCCCTCGCGGGAGGGAGCAGGGACAAAGCTAGCAGTGCCGCCAGAAGGAGGCGCAAAAAAGGCGCGCTTTGGGCGGCGCGTGGCCGCAGGGTCTGCCTCACTCGTTCGTAAAGACCAGCCGGCCTCGTTCATCGGTCGTCCGGTAGATGGGACGCGAAACGTTCCACCAATCGCGGAGGCGGCCGGAGCCGGGTTGAAAGTAGGAATCGGTCACTTTTTGCACGTATTGGCGCGTTTCGGGGATGTTGGGCACGCCCCGGGCGCGGTCCACGGCGAATTCGCCGGCATTATATGCCGCGACCGAGCGAATCAGATCGCCGTTGTACCGCTCGAGTAGCGCGCGCAAGTATCGCACTCCCCCGTCGAGGTTTTCCTGCGGGTTCAAAGCATCTCCTACGCCAAAACGCCTCGCTGTCCCTGGAATCAACTGCATCAGTCCCAGCGCTCCCTTGCTAGAAACCGCCCAAGGGTTCCAGCCCGATTCGGCCGCGATGACCGCGCGCACCAGCGCCGGGTCAACCCGGTGCCGCTCGGCGGTCTCGTTGGCCAAATGCCAGAGCCCTTCCTTCAAGTGTCGCTGGTGCGTCCCGGTGCCCCGGGACGCACCCGGCAGGGTCGCCCCCGCCTGGCTGATTGTTGCTCGGCGCGAGCCACTTCCGGTGTTCCTGACCGGACCAGTGGCGCGCCCCAGGACAGGCTCTTCCGCGTTGGTGAAGACGCGTTTCCCGCGTTCATCATATGATGCAATCTGCGCCCGAGCCGGCACGGCACCCAAGGCCAGCCAGATCAAAAGGATGCCCGCCGCACACTCGGGGCGGAGTCCCGTCCGTTCTTGGGGAAAGCAGACCGATCCCACTTCCTGCTGGTAATACACGGCCAAACCCTATGAGGAGAAAAGTGTCCTCTCCTGGACACGCTTCTAGCGCTAGCAGAGATCATAGCATCCGCTCGACGATGGCGTATACGCCCTCGATAGCCTTTTCTAGGGCGGATGTGTCTTTTCCGCCAGCCTCGGCCAGATCTGGCCGCCCTCCCCCGCTACCGCCCACCTGCTGTGCCACGGCCTGCACGATTTTCCCAGCGTGGAGCCTGCTGATGAGATCTTTGGTGACTCCGCTGATCAGGGTCACCTGCCCGTTTTCGGCTGTGCCCAGAACCACGACGCCCGAACCCAGCTTCTGCCGCAAGGTATCCACCAACCGGCGCATGGCGTCGCGGCCCATCTCCTCGACCCTGGCGGCAAGCACGCGGACGTCCTTGACGGTGCGCACCTGCTCGAGCAACTCATCGAGGTGCGAGTAGGCCGACTTGCGCTTGAGCGCGTCGAGCTGCTTTTCCATCTGCCGTGTGGTCAGCGTGAGCCGTTCAACCGCCCCCGGAAGCGCGTCCTCGCCGACGTTCAGCATTGTGGCGAGCTGCCGAAGGGTCGCGAGCGCCTGCTGGTAGTCGGCCAGCGCTCGCGCGCCGGTGATGGCCTCGACGCGGCGGATGCCCGCGCCCACCGATTGCTCGCCCATGATCTTGAATACACCGATATCGCCCGAGCGGCGCACGTGCGTGCCGCCGCAGAGCTCTTTGCTGTAGAAGCCGCGGGGTGCTGCGGGGTCGGGAATGGTCACTACGCGCACGTTCTGGTCCGGATACTTGTCGCCGAAAAAGGCCAGCGCTCCGGAAGACAATGCCTCATCGAGCGAGGTGACATTGGTTTCGACCCCGGCGTTGAGCAGGATCTCCTCGTTCACTTGCTGCTCGATCTCGCGGAGCTCGTCGGCGTCCACGGAGACAAAATGCGTGAAGTCGAAGCGCAGATGGTCCGGTGCCACCAGCGACCCCGCCTGCTTGACGTGCGTCCCCAGGATATTTCTCAGCGCGGCGTGCATCAGGTGCGTGGCGGTGTGGTTGCGCTTGATGTGCTCGCGGCGGGCGCCGTCGGCCTCGAGCGCCACCCGATCGCCGACCCGCAGCGACTCTTTCGCAACGATGCGGTGCGCGATCAGCCCGGGGACGGGATAATACGCCCCGCGTACCTCCGCGACTTCGATGGTGTGCTCGTTGTTGTAGATCGAGCCCACGTCGGCTACTTGCCCGCCCGCTTCGGGGTAGAACACGGTGCGATCGAGCACAATTTCGGCTTCTTCGCCCGCCTTGATTTCGTTTGCGGGACCTTTCCTTGTCAGGATGGCCTCAATGCGGCAGTCGCGCGCTCTCGCGCCGTAGTAAAAATCGGGCTCGGTGCGAAACGTTTCAGCGAGCTTGGCGTAGATGGGGCTCGCCGCTTCCTTGCTGACGCCTTTCCACGATGCCTTGGCGCGCTCGCGCTGCTTTTCCAGCTCGCGCTCGAACGCGGCGCGGTCCACCCGGAAGCCGCGCCAGGAGCCTTCGTCCTCGAGCAGATCGAGCGAAAGCCCGTAAGTGTCGTAGAGCCGGAACGCCGCCTCGCCCGACAGCACCAACGGGCCACCCGCGGCAACCTCGGCGGTGCCATCGCTGCGGCGCTTCAACCGCACGGCCGGAGCCTGCTTTACGGCGTTCTCCATCTCGTCGTCCAGCTTTTTCAGCGCGAGCTTGAGCGTGTGCTCGTAGCGCTGCTCCTCGGCCTTGATGACGGCATCCACGCGCGCGATGGACTCGAGCAGCTCGGGATAAGGCTCGCGCATCCGCTCGGCCACCTGGCTGGCCATCTCAAACAGGAACGCGCGGTCGAGCCCGAGCATTCGCCCGTGCCGCACGGCCCGGCGGATGATTTTGCGCAGGACGTACCCGCGGCCCTCGTTCGAAGGCAGCACGCCGTCGGAGACCAGAAACGCCGCGGCGCGGCTGTGGTCGGCCAGGATGCGCAGCGAGGTGTCGGTCTCTTTGCTCTCGCCGTATGACTTGCCGGAAAGCTCGCTGGCGAATTCCACCAGCGGCCGAAGCAGGTCCGTATCGAAATTGCTGGTCTTGCCCTGGAGCACCGCGGCCAGGCGCTCGAGCCCCGCGCCGGTGTCAATCGAAGGCTTCGGCAGCGGCTGCAGCTCTCCACTGGCGTCGCGGAGAAACTGCATGAACACCAGGTTCCAGATCTCCACATACCGGCCGCAGTCGCAGCCAAAGGCGCAGTCCGTGTGTCCTTCGTCGGAGGCCGCGGGGCCCATGTCGTAATGGATCTCGCTGCACGGACCGCACGGGCCGGTGTCGCCCATGGCCCAGAAATTTTCGCTCGAACCAAATTCGTAGATTCGCTCTTTGGGGACACCCTGACCCAGCCAGTGCTCGTAGGCCTCGGCGTCGCGGGGGATCCCTTGTTCGCCTTTGAAGATGGTGGCGTAGAGCCTGTCCTTGGGGATTGCGAACCATTCCGGCGAGGTCACCAGTTCCCAAGCAAAGGCGATGGCCTCTTTCTTAAAATAGTCGCCAAAAGAGAAGTTCCCGAGCATCTCGAAGAAAGTGTGGTGGCGAGCGGTGCGGCCGACGTTTTCGAGGTCATTGTGTTTGCCGCCGGCGCGCACGCACTTCTGCACGGTTGTGGCCCGATTGTAGTCACGCCGCTCAAGCCCGAGGAACACGTCTTTGAATTGGTTCATCCCGGCGTTGGTAAAGAGCAGCGTGGGGTCGCCCGCCGGCACCAACGACGAGCTGCGCACCACGCGGTGCCCCTGGCGCGCAAAGTAGTCCAGGAATGTGCGGCGGATCTCGTTTCCGTTCACGGCAACCTGTTCAGAATGAATTCGGTGACTTCGTTCTCAGACCAGCGCCCCGCTTCCACTGACCATTATCGCAGACGCTTCTCGCCGCCGCAACGCCGCCCGCCGCGCTGCCATTCATTCATAGAACTCGCAGGGCTGCCCCTGCAAGGTCTTGTCATGCTGAGTCAGCCGCGGCATTTCCGTTGCGGCGGGCGAGGCATCCCGGCCGAGCCGGGATTCTTCGCTCCGCCCGCCATCGCGGCTGCGCTCAGAATGACACCAGGTTCTTGAGGCGGTAGGGGGAGTTATTCTTCTTCTGCCGGCGCAGTGTCGGCGAGCTCGGCGACATCTTCCCGGGTCGCAGCTCGCAGCTCGGCGCGGACGACGTCGCTCGAAAATCCGGCGCGCAGCAAACTGCGGTAGAGCGAGGCGAGCCGGCGCTGGTCGAGCGGTCCGCGGAGCTGCTTGAGGCGGCGCTGGAGACGCTGGCGGACCAGCGTAACCTCATCAGTCTCTCTGAAAATATCCTCGAGCGCCGCCTCGATGTGCCGGTCGGGCACCCCGCGGGCGCGGAGCTCGCGGGCGATGCGGAAGCGGCCTTGGCGGCGCGACTCGGCGCGATAGCGGGCGAACTGCCGAGCATAGCGGGCGTCGTCGAGCAGTTTTTCGTTCTTCAGGCGCTGGAGCACACGGCGAACCGCGACCTTCTCTTCGGCCCCGGGCCCGGTGGGCAGGCGTCGCTCGAGTGCCTGGCGCATCTCGTAAACCGAGTGGGCGCGGTGCATCAGGGCGCGTAAGGCGGCGGCGTAGAATTGCTCCTCGGTGGCCAGCTTGCGGGGAGGGCGCATGGTGGCAAGCATAGAGTTGAAAGTCGAAAGATCAAAGTCAAAAGTCGAGAGTCGAAGGTCAAGAAGGAAAATAGGAAAGAGAAAATGGAAAGGCCAAATGACCTAACACAGAGCGCACAGAGGAGCATGGAGAATACAGAGCGGGCCGATAGCTGAAGGTGAGATCTGGTGGTTGACTGCTGATGCTCGCCTCACCGCTTACCGAAGCGCTCGAACTCAGTCATCGTGCGCTCCATCTCCTCGCGAGCGGCATCGGAGGCCGAGCGGATGCCCTGGACGCGGAGCTTGAATTCGTCGGGGTTGGAAGCGCGGATGAGCGCCTCTTCATAGGTGATCAGTTGGCGGGTGAAGAGGTCGTAGAGCGACTGGTCGAAGGTCTGCATGCCGTACTGGCTGGTGCCGGCGGAGATGGCGTCGTGGATCAGTCTCGTCTTGTCGGGATTGATGATGCAGTCGCGGATATAGGCGGTGGTGATCATCACCTCGACGGCGGGAACGCGGCCCTTATCGTCGGCGCGGCGCACTAGGCGCTGACTGATGACGGCCTTGAGCGTGGCGGCCAATTGCAGGCGGATCTGTTTCTGCTCGGGCGGCGGGAAAACGGCGATGATCCGCTGGATGGTCTCCGTGGCGTCAATCGTATGCAAGGTGGAAAGCACCAGGTGGCCGGTTTCGGCAGCGAGCAGGGCGGTGGAGATGGTCTCGAGGTCGCGCATTTCGCCGACCAGGATGACGTCGGGGTCCTGACGCAGCGCGGCGCGGAGGGCGGTGGAGAAGCTTGCGGTGTCCACCTCGATTTCGCGCTGGTTGACGAAGGCTTTCTTGTCGCGGTGGAGGAACTCGATGGGGTCTTCGATGGTGATAACGTGGTCGGCGCGCGAAGAGTTGATGCGGTCAATCATGGCCGCGAGAGTAGTGGATTTGCCCGACCCGGTCGTGCCGGTCACCAGCACCAGCCCGCGCTGCTCCTCGCAGATCCGTTCCACGACGCGGGGCAGGTCGAGCTCCTCCGAGGTGCGGATCTTCGTAGGGATGACGCGAAGCACCATGCCTACGTTGCCCCGCTGCTGGAAAACATTGACGCGGAAGCGGCCCAGGCCGGCCACGCCGTAGGCCATGTCGAGCTCGGCCGTCTCTTTGAACTTCTGTTTCTGCCGGTTGGTCATCATGCTGAAGGCCATCGAGAGCATCTCTTCCGGCGTGACGCGTGGCACGTCGGCGAGCGGATAGAGCACGCCGTCCACGCGCAGGTAGGGATGGTTGCCGACCTTCAGATGGAGGTCCGACGCTTTCCTTTCGACAGCGCGGCGCAGTAGGTCGTCAATGCTCAGTGCCATGGCGCACAAACCCCGCCCGGATTCAGTCGGGATTTCCGACTTTCCGGAGCCTTACGCCGACACTAGCATCCGACCCGGGTCATGGCAAGCATGCCCAGCGAGGGAGTTGCTGCCCAGGCAACGGCTGGGGATCAGGCTTTCTTCAGGTAGAGCGTGTCGTAGAGCCAGCCGGCCACCACGCCGCCCAAGAGCGGCCCCACCCAGTACACCCCGTGGTTGACCCAGTGCTGCGCCGCCAAAGCGGGACCGAAGGCGCGCGCCGGGTTCATCGCCGCTCCCGTCAGCGGCCCGCCCATCAGGATGTCCATGGTGACGGTGAGGCCGATGGCGAAGCCAGCGATCTTGCCGAAGGCGCCCTGCTCATCCGCGGCCGTGCCGAAGACCACATACACAAGAAAAAACGTCATGATGCCCTCGACGATCATCCCCGCGGTACGCGAGAAATCCTTCGCCAAGTCGGGTGTCCCCAGCGCGACCGCTCGCCAGGTGTCCTCTGGGATGACGGCCCGCAGCAGGTACGCCGCCGCGACAGCACCGGCCAATTGCGAGACCCAGTATAACAGGGCGCCGAAGGTGCTGATCCTTCGCGTCACCCAGAAACCGATGGTGACCGCCGGGTTCAGGTGGCCGCCGGAGATATGCCCGACGGCGGAAACCATGATGCCGATAGCCAGGCCGTGCGCCACAGCAATCCCCAGCAAGCCCAGGCTGCCCTGATTCGTGCTCTTCAGGAGCTGATCAGCGCAAATCGAGCCAGCGCCGAAGAAGATCAGCGCAAACGTGCCCACAAACTCGGCGAAAAACTTCTGGGGCTTGCTGTACATGAATTCTCCTTAATGGAAAGATGTGCCAGCTGGCCAGAACGCCGGCGCACTTCTTTTCGGGCGTGATTCTACTGAAACCCGGCGGGCCAGTCAAAACTCCCGGCGCAATGTTTGCCGAGACGCGAAGCTAGCGTGTGTTGGCGATGACGGGCACGCCCACCGGCGTGAGCCAGTTGTGGCGGTCGGGCTTCGTACCGCCGGTGAGAGCGAAGAACTCTTCCTGGATGCGTTCAGTGATGGGCCCGCGGGCACCGCTGCCGATGGGAATGCGGTCAATCGAGCGCAGGGGCGTGACCTCGACGGCCGTGCCGGTGAAGAAGACTTCGTCGGCAATGTACAGCATCTCCCGGGGAATCATCTGCTCGCTGACGGGGATCTTCAGGTCCTGACACAGGGTGATGATGCAGCGGCGGGTGATGCCGGGCAAAACGCTCGCGGCCAGCGGCGGCGTGATCACCGCGCCGTCTTGCACCAGGAAAATGTTCTCGCCGGAGCCTTCGCTGACGTAGCCATTCGGGTCCAGCGCGATGCCCTCGATGTAGCCGTTGACGATGGCTTCCATGCGGATGAGTTGCGAATTCATGTAATTGGCCGCGGACTTGGACATGGCCGGCAGCGTGTTCGCCGCCATGCGCGTCCAGGAACTGACGCAGACGTCCACTCCCTTTTCGATGGCCTCGGCGCCCAGGTAGCTGCCCCACTCCCAGCAGGCCATATAGACCTCGACGGGGCAGGGAAACGGGTTGACGCCCGCTTCGCCGTAGCCGCGCAGCACGATGGGTTTCAGATAGCATGCGCCCATCTTGTTCACGCGCACCAGTTCCACCGCCACGGCGCACAGATCGTCGAGCGTCTGCGGGATGTCGATGCGATAGATGTGCGCGGAGTGCAGCAGGCGCTGCATATGGTCACGCAGGCGGAAAATGGCCGGGCCCTGCTTGGTGCCATAGCAGCGGATGCCTTCGAAGACTGCCGAGCCGTAGCTGATGACGTGGGAGACCACGTGGACCTGGGCGTCGTCCCAGTTGATGAACTTGCCGTTGTGCCAGATCTTGGCGGTCTTCTTGATGGTCATCAGCGCTCTCCGCTCGGCGTTTTTGCTGCTGGACGACCTGTCAGCCTCTGTGGGAATTCGGACCTGGGTGCGGGAGGGGTTGTCTTACTGGCGTTGGTGATCTGCACTCTGCCCGGTCCGGAGATGCGGAACTTTTCGTTAGCAGCCGACCTCCGCGATGTCCGACGCAAAGTATAGCATACGCGTCCGGGTGTCAATCGCTGGCCGGCCATTGGCGAGCGCAGCGCAGCGTCCAAATTGGACGGCCATGTTGAATTCCGCGGCAACCTCCTATCGCGTGTTGTTGCTGGGCGTAGCGCGCTGCTCGAGCGAGTCATAAATTGCCTTTTCATCGGTACGGAGCTGCCCGTGCGCGCTTTCCCAGATGCCCAGGAGCAGGAAGGGAACAATCGTCGCGGCGGCCCAGGCCTTGGCCCGCCCGGTTACCTTTTCTTCCGGCTCCCAACGGAACAGTTGCATGGAAATAAAAAACGCGACGGCCGAGCCTCCGGCCAGGGCTAGGAGTTCCGGGCCCACTTGCCATAACGTCGCGCCACGCACGATGGCTCGCCGGAGCCCGGTGACCAAATACGTGGCGGGAAGGAAGACGGCGAAGCGCTGGATGAAAGCGGGCAGCACCGGCAGGGGAAGCGTTGCGCCGGACAGAAACAGGAAAACGAACCAGATGGCGTTGTTGATCACCTGGGTCTCCTGCATGGTATTGGTGACGCTGGCGACGATCAGGCCCAGCGCCGCAAACGTGACGGTTCCCAGCGTGACAAGAGCCCAAACGCCCCACAGGTTGCCCCAGCGGTCCAGGTGGAAAATCCACCGCGCCAGCAAGAACTCCAGCACGATGGTCGGCAGAGTGAGAATGTAGTTGGAAACGATGCTCGAGGCCAGCATCGCTCCTGGGCCCACCGGCGCCAGGCGAAACCTCCGCAGAATGCCCTGCTCACGGAACATCACCAGTTGAATGCTCAGTCCCCAGAAGCTGCCCATCACGGTTAGCGCCAGTACGGGGGCCAGCATGTAGGGCACGGCCAGGCGACTGCCGCGACCGAATACGCCGATGAACAAAAAGAAAAATGCGATCGGCATTACCAGGCTGAAAAAGAGGAAGGCCCGGTTGCGCAGCGCCAGGCGCATCCGCGAAATTGTCAGGGTCCAGGTATGCCTCAATCGCGCAGCCTCCTGCCGGTCAGCTCGAGGAAGATGTCCTCCAGCGAGGGAGCCGAGATCTCCAGGCTTGCCAGCTCGTTCCGCTGCGCCTCGAGGTGTTTCACCAGCGCGACGATGGTCTGCGGCACGCGAGTGGAGTGCAGCACGTAGCTGCCGTCGAGTTCCCGGCAATCGGCCACGCCCTCGAGCTTCCGCAGTGCGCCGCCGCTCTCTGGCCGGGCCAGGCGCACCTCGATGCGCGTCGTGCCCGCCGAGCGATGTTTGAGCTCCCGCGGAGTGCCCAAGGCGATCACTCGGCCCTGGTCAATGATGGCCACTCGGTCGCACAGCCGCTCGGCCTCTTCGATGTAATGCGTCGTCAGCAGAATAGTTTTGTTCTCCCGCCGCAGCTCTTCGATGATGTCGTACATCTCCCGGCGCACCTGCGGGTCGAGACCCGCCGTCGGCTCGTCGAGAAACACCACTTTCGGCTCATTCACCAGGGCCAGGGCCAGCGCCAGCCGCTGCTTCTGCCCGCCGGAGAGGTGCATGTAGGACGCGTTGCGCTTCTCCTCCAGGCCGAAACGCCGCAGCAAGTCGGCGGTATCACGCCGGCGCGAGTAGAAACTGGCGAACAGCTTGAGCGCCTCGCCGACGCGCAGCTTTTCCGGCAGGGCGGTGGACTGCAGCACCGCGCCGATCTGCTGCTTGTAGGAGGTGCCGCTGCGCTGCGGGTCCAGCCCGCAGACGCTGACGCGGCCGCTATCGGGCGTGCGCAGCCCTTCCAAGATTTCGATCGTGGTGGTCTTGCCTGCGCCGTTGGGCCCCAGCAAGCCGAACACTTCGCCCGCATGCACCTCGAAGCTCACGCCACGCAGAGCTTCGACAGCGCCGTATTTTTTGGTCAGGTTCTCGACTTGGACGATGGCGACGCTCACGGCAGTCCGCCCATCTATAACATATCCCGCAACTCGGCGCGAAAGTTGCGCCGCAGCGCCATGGCTGCGTTTGCGAGTGTGCTCACCGGGCTGCCCGCGGCTGCCACCCGTGCCGTTCGAGGTCCACACGTCCTGCGACCAGCCGCGTGCCTTCGCTTTCGAGCAGCCGCCGCTGTAGCGAGGCAAGGGGCTCGCGTAGCAGGATGCGCCCGCCGGCGCCGACAACACGGTGCCACGGTATGC
>JBASRK010000139.1:0-3761 GCA_049273775.1 Candidatus Acidiferrales bacterium | reverse complement strand
CCGTTCTGGGATTCACGATGCAGACCTGGGATGTGGCGTTTCATGACTTCGTCTCCTTCGGTGGGGCATAGCTATTGAGGTGGCAGACGAGGCTGTCGCGGTCTTTGGTGGCCCATTCAGCCAGGTTGTTGACGAAGGCCTCGACCAGGTCGCGGCTGGCATCGCGCAGGGCAGCAGTGCCGCAGAACTCTGCTGCGTACCGCTTGACAAGAGTAGGGTCGAGCTGGTGTTTGCGGATCAGCAGGCACAGGCGATCGCGGAGCCGGGGTTGTCCATTGCCCAAGTGCAGTTCAGTCGTCCGATTGGCCACCTGAGCGCGTTTGGTCGGAGGCGATAAGGACCCAAGTTCCTCGACCGAGCAGAGGCCGATGCCATAAGCCTTGCGCAGGGCGCGGTTGACGGCACGGGTTTCGGCCACGCGCAGCTCGGCGCCGTGGACCAAGGAAGAGACGTTCGAGGGATCAGCGTCACCGTAGCCGACGAAGCCCTTGGAGCGGGGCGACTTGTAGACGGTGGCCTTGAAGACCCAGCGGCCGATGGAGGGATCGCAGAACTCGCGGACCTGCTGGACTCGGATGCCCGAACAACGTGTGCGTTCGGCTAGTCGCAGGAGCCCAGCGTGGGTCACATACCAGCGCTGATCGATGTAATGAATGTCCCCCAGCACAACGGACAGCTGATACTTCCTGGTGAGCTCTCCGAGTGCATCGAGGGAGGGCCTTGGAATATGTCCCCAAGCCACCCGGGCATGGTTCAGATTGCTTCGAATTAAGCAAGTTCGGCTCTTCATTTGCACCTCCCTCCCACCAAGTCCTCGCGCGAGGCATGTCTACGCTTCACAGAGGCACCATCAGCCTTCCATCAAATAGAGGTACCATAACGGTACCATTATGTCAAGAAAAAAATTTACCTCTTTCGACCCTGTTGGATCAAAACCTCTTCTGCGGCGAGCATCGCCGCGTTGGCGATAAAGCTGCTGACACTCCTGCGCTCCGAGCGGGCAGCTTGATCAACGATTTCCCTTTCTTCTTTCGTAAAATACACAAAGGTCTTCTTCGTTAGGCGCTGTTTGGACCGCCTCCGCGCCATCGGTGTGCGCGTCTTCCCCATCGCCGCAATGGTACCACTGAGAGCTAAACTGCACGGTAGATTATCGGAAAGAATATGCGGCAAATCGCGCGCCCCCGCCCGGATGGGAAGTGCAGCCGGAACACCGCTCCCTGAATAGACAGATTGAGTTTGTCCTCGATCGCTCTATTCGAGACGAGACGAAGGGCGAAGCTTGCGAACTGCCGCGCCCGAAAGGTGGGCGAAGACGGCGGGCATGAAGGAAGGTCCCAAGTCCCTCCAGCGCTTTCGCTCCCGCCAAGAGAAGGAAGATCTCTCGCTTGACTCCAGATCCCCCATCCCATATACTGGCAAACAAAAGGCGAAAACTGTAGGGAGGTACCAGACCGTGCAACCAGATTGCATGGGCTGACCCCGAGAATCCCCGCAGCGCCGTTGCCTCCGGCTCCTGAGTTGGCCAGTTCAAACGGGAGACAAGGCAGGAGGAACCCTTCTCGAAGGGCAGCTCTCCTTGTTGTCGTTGTTGTCGTCGTTGTCGGAACTTCCCACAAGGAGGAGAGCATGCGCGATTCACAGGATAAGTCATCTCACAAGAATTCTACGTCCACACAAGGGAACGAACCGGCCCAACTGCTAGCCAACGAGGCCGATGCGACTAGACACCTTTCCCCAGCGTGCCCCGGACCGCGGACGCCGCTGGGGAAGCAGAAGTCCAAGTACAATCGTCTCGGCCATACCATCTTTGCCCGCTTTGTGCTAGCGGAGGAAAAAGCTGATTACACTGAGTTGCGCGTTTCTTTTCGGAAGGCGCGTCAGCCCGTCGGCGGTCTCGAGGAATTCTTGGTTGAAAAGCTGGCCTTCGTAGCTCTGCGGAAGGGCCGCGTGTATAAAGCGGATGCGAAAGTCGCTCCGCTTCTCTTTGACGCAATCAGGAAGGGCTTAACCGAGAACTCTTCGCCGACTATTGTAGAGTTGGTGAACAGGAAGGATGAGCTCGCTATGATTCGCAGAGAACTCTCGCCCGAGTTGCTGCTCCGATACGAGACTAGCCTTGAGCGACAATTCGATAGGATTCTGACGCAGCTCGAACGCCTGCAGCGCATGCGCCTGGGCCAGCCCGTGCCGCCGCCGGTGAAGGTCGAGCTGTCGTAAGGGCAGAAACACACCGCCGGCTGGAGCGCCGGGCTACTGATTGCACCTACCGAAAGAGTTAGGAGATCGGCCCCGCGTGGGTCCTGTCCTCGCTCGAGAGGGGTAGCTTGTCTCGGGCCGCCTGCGATGAGCCAATGGCAAGGGGTGACGCGCGGCGCGCCCCAGGGAACAGCGATTTTGCAAAACGAACTCAGCTAACTCTCTGAAGAACTATCTCTTACGATTTCTTGGTATGCCTCAAAACAGGCCGGATTACGCCTCCGAGCGCACGACGCGAGTGGAACAAACCCGCACGCCCAACTCTTTGGTTCCGGCGCACAGGACAGGTTCTCAGCGAGGGCTATGTAGGCCGATTACATGCGCAGCAGACTTGCTGACGATTCCCACAATAATTGGCGCCTCTCGAGTGAGCTCGTCCGACGCTCAGGGTCAGCGAAATGATTTCTCTCTACAAAACGCCCGGCGACGTTCGGCCATCCGCTCTGGTCCTGGCTGGCAGACCAGAAAATGGTCGCACTGATGCTGGTCGGGAAGATGGCCGACGAAGTCCGCCGCTGCGCGGAGCAAGCCTGACGTCCGCACTCGCGGCCGAGCAAATTTTCAGAGTTGACTTCGACAGGGATCAGGACGTGGAGGACGCGCAGTCGTGCGCGGCGGGCTTTGGACGACTTCGCGACCGCTCGCTCACTCAATTCGCAAGGCCACCACTTGTTCGCCCTGCACGCGCACTTCAATGGCAACCGGCGGGCGAATGCCGGCTCCCTGGACAACCTCGCCGCGGGCCCAGGCGCCGCTGGGCAGCGTGCCCAGGCGCAGGGGATCATAGATGGCGCCGTTGCAGGCGTCAGTCACCATAGGGTGGCGCGCCTGGTAGCTATACTCCCTGGCCAGCCGGGCGAGGTCGGTGATGAATTCCAGCTCGCAGCGCCCGAACGGCGCCTGGAGCGAAAACGCCCAAAAAGACGCGCTGCGGCTGGACTGGCCGCCCGGCAAGCGCACCACGATTGCCGGAATGTTTTCGCCGGAAGACCGTTTGTGGAAGAGGAACTTCTTCGAGGACCAGGGCTGCGCCAGTTCCTGGAGGCTTGCCGCATCCACCGAGCCATCTTCCCGAGCACCGGCGACACGCGGCGGAATCGTCGGCGGGGAGGGGGACGAATCTTGAGGCGCCTCCAGGGCTGCACCCGGCGTCGGGCCTGCCGGACGCAGCATCCACAGGGTGACCAGCGCACCCAAGACCAGCGCGGCTCCGAGCGGCACGGCCAGCCGCGCCGTGGGATTTCCGACCGAAGCTTGACTTTCGATCTCTGGTTCGGCGGGATTGTCGGACACGCCGGGAATGCGCGGCATGGACGGCTTAAAGCGGTCGGATTTTTCCGTGGCATCGGGCATGGTAGTCAGTACTTCCGCATGTGGATTTCGGTGCCGCCGCGCTCGTAGCGCACTTCGTCCATCAACTGGTTGATCAGATAAATCCCGCGGCCATGCTCGGAATAGACGTTTTGGCTCATCGTCGGGTTGGGGAGTGACGCCGGGTCAAA
>JBASRK010000108.1:0-1505 GCA_049273775.1 Candidatus Acidiferrales bacterium | reverse complement strand
CGCCAACAGACCATCTTCGAGGTTTAAGCTGACCACCGCAATCTGGGGCTCGTGCTCTTCCAGCGCCTTAAGAATCTCACGGGAATTGACGGCACACGCGCAAACGAGGAAGCGGGAGCTAGACCTTCGCAAGGCATCGGTGAGTAGCTGGCCACCCATGCGGGTGCCGTCTGACACGATGACGCTGATCGCTCCGGGCGCGGACCTAGAACTTTGCTGCATCCTGAAGCCTCTGGCGCGGGGACGGAAAGCTGTTCAATTTTATGGACACACGTGCAGAATGCAAGCAAAATCGTTATTGGAAGGAGAGATTTTTGTGTGAAAAACCTTGCACATTTCGTTAGCAAATGTGCACCCAGCTCCTGCTCACTTTAAGGCGCACGCCTGTAAACACCAGGAACAAAGAGGGTTGCGCCTCTGCTAGCATTGCGGCCGTGCAGGCGATCCCTTCTGTTCCCAGACGCTGGCTGCGCCCGGGAGTGAAGAAACTGAGGGCCACGCTTGGAAGACGGTGTCACCCAGCAAAGCGTCTCCAAAACTGCACGGCTCCGAAAGTGGGGAGGTGTTGATCCTGGAATGCGCGCTCTTGAGGATGGGCAGAGTGCTCTAAGTAGCTTCTTTCTCGACGGTACCTAGGATATTCCCCGGTTCTCTCCCTCTTTTCATGATATACCGCTGTGGCACGGCAAATGCTCCAAGTTCATTTTCGGCCCGCGGGAACGTGTGTCCCGGGACGGGCGAATGAACCCCGGAGGAGGAAGGGCTCGACCATCATGGTGAGCGGCGTCCCACAGTTCCTGGTTCGACGGGAGCCACGCTACAAGAGCTTGAGAGAAGCCCTGGCGGCTCTGTGGGCGTCCGGCCAGCCGGCGGGTGCCAACCACTCAGGTCGACTCTCGCGAAACCTGGTCGAATCGCAGGCGCATCTCCCGTACCGCGCCCTGTTTACCTCGGGCTTGTTGCATTTCGCCGTCATCTTCATTCTTGTTCGAGTGCCGCTGCTGTTTCTTTCTCCTCAAACGAATCCGCTAGTCGTCCATAGGAATACCGAACCGCTCATCTATGAGGTGCGGTTGGTGGACCTGTCGAAGCCGCTGCCCTCGGTGGCGCCGCCGGGGCCAGGAGGGCGGCCGGGCATGGGATTTCGGCCGGAGCTGCTTCCCGCCCGCGGCAGCACGGCCTTTCACGCACGCTTGACCATCGTCTCGAACCCGCCGCGGCCCGACAATAACCGGCAAACGATTGTGCAGCTCTCTTCGCCCCCGGAACTGAGGATCGCTGCGGAGCTTCGCCTCCCGAATGTATTGATCGGCAACCCGCTGGCGGCTCCGAAGCCGCGGCTGGAAGTGCACCTCCAGAAGCCTGCGCGCGCGCCAGTCCGGCAGCAAAGCCAGGCCGAGCCGAATCTCCTCGTCGTTCAGTCCGACGTTCCGCTTGCGCTTGCTCCGGCGACGAACGCGCAACCGCACCTGCCGGTGCTGCCGACGTCGGCGGTGGCCTCGGCG
>JBASRK010000093.1:0-20732 GCA_049273775.1 Candidatus Acidiferrales bacterium | reverse complement strand
AAACTATGAAATTTGTTGCCCGCGAATCGTTCCAGCATTCAATCCGAACGTTCCGGCCACCGTGGGCGGTTGCTTCCGTTGTGTAAATTACTCTCATGTCGATCCTTTTGAAAAAACAATTCAGCCTTCATAACTCCTATCGGGACATCAGGACTGGAAGGCCCGCGTCGCGCAGGACCGTCCGCGTCACGCCACCGAACATCCACTCGCTCAGGTGGGAGTGGCCGAGATAAATGCTCATGAATGTGCCAGATCTGACTGCGGCGGAGGGGAGGTTGCCGCGACGGCAATGGCGTGATCAACCGAGAGGGCACCTGCCCCCCGGATCATCAGAAACACAACCATCGCGAGCACCAGCAGGTGATATTCGAAGCCCTCGCCTTTCTGAGCGCCCGTCCAATTCATGAAGAATCCGAAGGCGCCATGCACGGTCACAATCGCAACGATCATGTTTATGCCGATTCCGAACGCTGCGATTCGGGTGAGGAGTCCCAGGATGAGCCCGAGTCCACCGAAGAACTCCGCCACGATCGCCAAGAAGGCGAGCGGAGCAGGGATGTGCAACATGCCGGTAAAGAGGCCCATGGTGGCGGAAAACCCGTAGCCTCCGAACCAGCCCAACATCTTCTGCGCACCGTGCGCGAAAAAGACAACTCCCAGCACCAGTCTCAGAATCGCCGTTGCGGCGTCGTAATCAGTGGCATATAGTTTGCGAATCATCTTTCCACTCTCCTCAATTAAGTTTGGGGCGCAGACCAGCCTTTTTATGCGTAGTTGCTCATTGAGCATTCCTTCTTGCCTCAGTTGAGCGGGGCAATTTGAGCGGCTCCGTTCTTCGTAACCAGCACCATGCGGAACCGTGCTTTGCCGTGCATCATGCGAGCGTAAGCATCTGCAGCTTGTTCGAGAGGAACTGTCTCGATCATCGGGCGGATATTCTCTAGGACGCTGAAGGCAAGAGTGTCCTCGTTATCAATCGGCGTGCCGGTCAGGCTCCCGTAGATCGACCGACCTCCAAAGACGAGCGGGAACGCATTCAATTGGATCGGGTCCTGCGGTACACCGACCACGATGAGCTTCCCGCGGGGTGAAAGACCCGACACAAGCGGCCCCCTCGCATCCCCACTGCTGGCTGTTGCCAGAATCGCTCTGGCCCCGCCCATACGCTGGAGTACCGCTGCGGCATCCTCGACGGCAGTATCGATGTAGACGTGCGCGCCCAAATCTTTCGCAAGCTTTTCCTTCTCGCGTCCACGCCCGACTGCGACAGTATGGAATCCCATGTGCCGCGCAAATTGGACACCAAGATGTCCAATATTATATTTGACACTGGTGCGAGACTTGAGGCCCCGTACGATCGCGCAATCACAACCGAACCAATTCGTATCGATGACGGATGTTAAAGTTGCCGATACCTTTGGTGCATGCGACGGCACATTAAGGCGGGGCCTCCGCTAACGGGAGCCAGACTTGAAAACGCGTGTCACCGGGCTTGGAACTAACCTGAATATTTCCCCGGTGCTTCTTTACAATTCGCTGGACAGTGTCCAAGCCGAGACCCGTGCCTTCCCCAACTCCTTTGGTTGTGAAAAAAGGCTCAAAGATGTGGGGCTGCAGCTCTTGGGAAATTCCTGGACCGTTATCGCCAATCTCAACTACAACGCAATCGTCGTCGCGATAGGTTCGAACGCGAAGCTCGCCTCTTCCGTGCATCGCGTCAATCGCGTTATCAATAATGTTAGTCCAGACCTGGTTGAGCTCGCTCCCAAATGAATTCACGAGAAGTGGAACGCGCAGGTAGTCGCGGTGCACCACAACTCCTTGTTTCAGCTTGTGATTCAAGATCGTCAGCGTGGTTTCCAGGCTCTTTACGATGTCCACGTTTTGCACCGGCGCCTGGTCCATGTGGGTGTATTCCTTGATTGCGCCGACCAAATCCGATATCCGCGAGGTGCTGCTTTCGATTTCGTGTAACAGACTGGCGACCTCCGCCGAAGCTGCGATCCTGACCAGAGCGGCTCGAGCGGTGTCTCCATCGAGGTTCGCGAACAACGATTCGAGCACCTCCGGCTTGATGTTCCGTCGCGCAAGGTCGGCCGCGAGTTGCCACAAGTCGTTCTGTCCATGGCTGCGCAACAGAGAATCAATCTGGTCTTCCAGGTCGCTGATGGTCAGCGCATCCGGTGGAACTACATCCTGTTGCGTAAAGGAAGCTTCCAGTTTGTCGATTTCCGATTTCTGGGCGGACGTGAGATCACGCCTTCCCAGCTCGAGACTCGCGTCCCTGATTTTCTTTAGGATGTCGCGCAATTGGCTGGTCGCGCGTTTCGCGGCGGAAGCCGGATTATTGAGTTCGTGCGCAAGTCCCGCCGAAAGTTTCCCCAGAGAAGCCAGCCGATCTCGCTGTTGTTCGAAGCGAGTGGTTTCACGGATCCGGTCGGACATGAAACCTACCAGGCGCGTGGTCAGCTCCGGCATCTTCTGGACAAGATCGGGGAACAACGAAGCCGGGAATTTCAGAACTCGGCCGTCAGTCACAGCGCGACCGGTTACGGTGAACTGCTTCATCCTGGAGAAGGGCAGCACCCCGGTCACGTCGCCCGGCTTTGTTGAAATAATAATGGTTTCGCCGCCGAATTCGCCGCGCCACTGAAATTGCCCTTCGAGAATCACAAACATCCAGTCCGCCGGATCACCCTGGCGCACGTATGTATCGCCGGCAGCCAGATGTATTTCCTGTGAATTGCCGAGGAACCAGGCGATCTGATCATCTGGCAGATCGGCGAATGCCGGAACGCGAAGTAATTCCGATTTTTCGACCATTTATACCTTACTTAAATACTGATGGATGAATTGCACCGCCACCGATCCTTCCCCAACACCAGAAGCCACCCGTTTTATGGAACCATGGCGCACATCGCCCACGGCAAAGATGCCGGGAACATTGGTCTCGAGCAAGAACGGATCTCGGTCGAGCGTCCATCCCTTCGGGCGTTGCCCGTCACGTATAAGGTCAGGACCAGTCAGCAGGAAACCGCGCTCGTCCCGCTCGACGACATTCGCCAGCCAGTCCGTCCGAGGCAGTGCTCCAATAAAGACAAACATCGCACTCGCCGGCACGCGCTCAACCTTGTTAGTATCGGAACAAAGCACCGAAATCTCCTCCAGATGTGTTTCGCCATGCGCCTCGGCCACGCTGGCATGCGTCCACAGCTGAATGTTAGGCGTCTCTTGAATCTGGTCGATCAAATATCGTGACATGGTGCTGGAGAGCGATTCGCCGCGCACAAGAATAATGACGCGCTCTGCGTATCTAGCGAAGTTCATTGCCGCTTGACCCGCCGAATTCGCGCCGCCCACCACATAGACGATCTCGCCCTTATATGACAGAGCCTCTGTGGCGCCGCCACCATAGTAAATTCCCGCACCCTGCAACTTGTCTATCCCCGGGGCTTCCAGGCGCCGCCACTGCACTCCAGTCGCGATCATCAGCGCGTGGCACGAGATCTCGCCCCCATCCGCCAGCTTAATGATTCGGTAAGACCCTTCCGTTCGGGCGCCAACAGCCTCTTGCGGCGCCAATATTTCCACTCCGAAACGCTGGGCTTGCACCACGGCACGCCGAGCCAGATCGCCGCCACTGAGCCCGGTCGGAAATCCAAGATAGTTCTCGATGCGTGAGCTCATACCAGCCTGACCGCCGGGCGCTTCCCGCTCAATCATCACCGTATGCAGACCTTCGGAGGCTCCATAAACGGCAGCGGCCAAACCGGCCGGCCCCCCACCCACAATCGCCAAATCATAGAAACTGGTTTGGGCGCGCGTCCGCAGTCCGACCTTTTGCGCCACGTCCGCGGGTACACTCTCAAGAAGCTTCGTCCCGTCAGGGAACAGCACCACAGGGAGGTTGGTCGCCTCCGGCCCCAGAGCTTCCAGGAGGCGCTTGGTTTCCGGATCATTGGCGGAAAGCTCGACGTCAATCCATTGGTAAGGGACATGGTTGCGCGCCAGGAAGTCCCGCAACTCATACGATCGGGGCGACCAGCGGGTGCCCAGCACTCGGATCCCTTGAAATGTCGGACGGAAGGAAGCTTGCCAGTCGTCGAGCAGATCATCTAATTGCGGATACAGATGCTCCGCGGGAGGATCCCACGGTTTCAAGAAAAAATAGTTGATGCTGGCATGATTGATGGCGCTGATTGCGGCGTTCGTGTCCGCGTACGCTGTGAGCAAAGCCCGCTTCGCACCGGGGAAGATTTCCATGGCTTCTTGCAGAAATTCCACCCCGTCCATGTGAGGCATGCGCTGGTCAGCAAGAAGCAGGGCCACGCTGTCGTTGCGCACCTTTAACTGCTTCAAAAGGGTAAGTGCTCCCTCGGGAGAATCGGTTCCTATCACGCGGTATTCGGCACCGTACTTTGACCGCAAGTCGCGCTCGATCGCCCGCAGGACATCGGAGTCGTCATCCACACTCAGCAAAATTGGTTTCGCCATGATCGGTCCAGTTTTTGGTACAGGAGGTGATTCTATACCTCTGAGCCGCTTAAACAACCTCATAAGATGAAGGAACTTGGGTTTGGTCGCACGGTAGATTTCACGGTGGCATACATGTGGCTCCGATGGTACAAGCATTGCCAATGCGCCTTGAACTTTTTGCCGACAGATATTCTGATCAATTTCAGAATCTTATCGACGCGCCAACGCATCCACAGTCTCCATGAAGCCGCCATGCGACGAAGCCGTAGTCCGGTCGGGGAATGCTGGCGTTCCGTGCACAGCCCAAGCGGGACGTTGGGTCTTAGCAGCGACAATTCTCGGTTCCAGCATGGCCTTTATCGACAGCACAGTCGTCAATGTAGCTTTACCAGCACTCCAAGCGAGCCTCCACGCAACCGTCGTCGGTGTGCAATGGGTGGTCGAGTCTTACGGGTTGTTTTTGGGAGCTTTGATTCTCGTCGGTGGCTCCCTCGGCGACTTGTTTGGTCGCCGTTTGATGTTCTTGGTTGGTGTAGGGATTTTTGCGATTGCTTCTATCGCCTGTGGCCTTGCCTCGAACATTCAGCAGTTAGTCATTGCGCGGAGTTTCCAAGGTCTGGGAGCTGCCTTTCTCGTGCCTGGCAGTCTGTCGATCATCAGTGCATGTTTTGACGAGACAACCCGCGGTCAAGCGATCGGCACTTGGTCCGGCCTCACTGCGATTACAACAGCGGCCGGACCGATTCTCGGCGGTTGGCTGATTGAGCATGCCTCCTGGCGCTGGGCGTTCTTCATCAATATTCCGCTCGCGGCCGCCGTGATCGCAATTTCGTTACGGCGAATTCCCGAAAGCCGTAACACCACTGCCGGATGTGTAGATTGGATGGGAACCCTGCTCGCGACTGCCGGATTGGGTGGCGTGGTCTGTGGGTTCATTGAGACCGTAAATCTCGGTTGGGGCCATCCTCTGGTTTTTGGAAGTCTGATCGCCGGTTTTGCCTGTTTGATTGTTTTCGTGTTTTTTGAGGCCAGGGTAAGTTCACCCATGGTTCCGCTGATCCTCTTTGAGTCGCGCACTTTCAGTGCGGCGAACCTGCTCACTCTGTTTCTCTACGCCGGTCTTGGAATCTTCTTTTTCCTGTTTCCGTTGAACCTCATCCAGGTGCAGGGATACTCGACAACTGCGACGGGCGCTGCCGCGCTGCCGCTAATTCTGCTGATGTTCTTTCTTTCCCGCTGGTCTGGCGGCCTCGTCACGCGCTACGGTCCAAGGGTCCCACTGATCGCCGGCCCACTCATTGCGGCAGCAGGCTTCGCTCTTTTCGCCGTGCCAAATGTGGGAGCTAGTTACTGGAAATCGTTCTTCCCTGCGTTCGTGGTTCTCGGTTTGGGAATGGCGATTAGCGTGGCTCCTCTCACCACGGTCGTTATGAGTTCAGTAGACCAGGATCGTGTCGGCACCGCCTCCGGCATCAACAACGCAGTTGCCCGTGTGGCAGGCGTACTGGCCGTTGCAATCCTTGGGATCGTAATGGTGGAAGTCTTCAGTTCTAGTTTGAATCGTAGTCTCGCGGGCCGACAGCTTCCGCCCGGCATTCTCCAGTACATTCAGTCGAACGAGATCAAACTCGCCGGCCTTGACTTACCCTCTGGCCTAGATGCTGATACGACAGCGGTGATCCGTGCGTCAATTTCCCGCGCGTTTGTCTTTGGATTCCGAACCCTAATGTTGATCTGTGCGGGTCTGTCCCTGGTAAGCGCTGTGGTCGCATGGCTAATGATTCCTGCTAGAACCGAGTAGATCGCGCTCAATTTGGACGCAACTTAGAGAGGGCCATCTGCGCATCACTCTGGCCCAATGGAAAGGCGTCGCTCACTTGGGTGTATTGCCAGCCTTAGAAGTGGCCGCATTCGATTTTTTGATTCAAGCCAGGGGAATGAAAATGCGTCCCACCAAGCTGCTGATCTTCGGGAACCCCAAGGGCGGCACGCCTGTGATTCAGGCCGCTCCCAGCATAGCCATCGTCCACAGCCCGATGCTCTGCCACTGAGCTACGCTCACCGCCGAATGAAAATCATAGCATGGCGGCGCAGATCGGAAAAGGCGCGGAGTGCCGCGGGGAGATCAAGTCAAGCCGTTGCGGTGGAAGGGCGTCAGCTTGGCCGAACGGCGCGGTGGCCGGCTCGGGCGCATCCGCGAGCGGGCAAACTCGGCCCACGGTCCCTGGGGCTCGTAATGCAGATAGAGGGAAAGGTGTTTTCTAGCGAGCTCTTTTTCTCCGCGCCGCTCGTAGGCCAGTGCCAGGTTGAGGTGAGCGTCGGCGAGGTGCGGCGAGAGCTGCACGGCGCGGCGGAGGTGCTCGATGGCAGCGTCGCTGTCGCCCAGTTGCTCGAGCACGCAGCCCAGATTGAACTGGATCAGCGGGTTGTTCGGCTCCAGCATCGCGGCAGAGGCAAAGATGCATTTCGATTCCTCCACGCACTTGAGCTGATAGAGCGTCGTGCCGAGGTTGATGTGGGCTTCGGCCCACTGTGGAGCCAAATCCACGGCACGGCGATAGGCCTCGGCGGCCTTCTCGAGCGTTTCCGGAGCGCCGTCGCAGGCCAGCCCGACCTCAAACCACTCCGCGGCCGTGTGTGGAGCCAGGGTGCGCACCTTGCCCGCGACCGCCCCGGTCTCAAATTGCAGCACAAACTGCCCGGTGAGCGGCTCGATGGGCCGGCTATCGGCGACCGGAGGGAGGACGACGACTTCGCGGCCGTTGGTGACGACGCGGAGCTGCGAGAGCGGCGCGTGCCGATCGCCGAGTTCCGCTTGCAAGGCAACGATGACGCGACGCAGGCGGCGGGCCGGAATGCGCCGGGCGGTCAGCCGCTTGATCGTCTCCAGCGCCACCAGGTCAGCGAAGCTGTAGAAGCGTTCGCCCCAGCGCGCCCGCGGCTCGACCAGGCGCAGCCTGCCCCAGTAGTCAAGCTGGCGCCGGGTGACGCCGATCATGCGCGCAACTTCGGTCCGCGTGTAGCGCTGGTTCAATTCGCTCGGCTCCGGGGCCGCGTCTGGGTTCAGCGCGTCGGCGTTGCCATCGCCTAGCCGGTGAGGCCGACGATGAACGGCGCCCCCTGCCGTGTCCCTGCCGAAGATTATGCTCCTGGCTGTCAAGCCTGTGGCGTCGAATCCGCCCCTCGGAGGCGAACCCCTCTGGGAGTGTCAGCCAGGAACGCTCCGCTTGCGCCGACTGCGCCGCTTGTTAAACTCGATAACGGAAGAGCTTCCCCCGACATGCAACCCCACGCTGCCGAGCGTCGCCACCTCGAGCGCCAGGTCACGTTTGCCCGGCCCATCTTCATGGTCCTCGCCCTGGTGGATCTGCTGGAGCTGAAGCCCGCCGGGCAGGGCCATCGCGCCATTGTTTTTGTGGCCGTGTATCTCGGCGTCGCTCTGGCGCTGGCACTGCTCCAGAGCGTGCGCTGGGTGAGCGACCTGCGCGTGCCGGTTGAGGTGGATCTTGCTGCCCTTGGGGCCTTTCTCGTCCTCACGCCGTCGGTGGTAGCGTTTTGGTTTCTCTACTTGTTCGTGGCCTTCGCCGCCGGGATCGAGTGGGGATTACGGCGCGCCGTGGTGTTGGCGGGATTCGTCTCGCTCGCTGTGCTGGTGCGCACCGCCATCCGCGGCCCGGTGAATTGGCCGGTGATGTTCTCTTGGGTGGCGCTGGTGACCGGAACCTTCGCTGCGGGCGCGGGCTTGGCGTTTCTTGGCGAGCGCAACCGACGCCATGCCGCCGAACACGAGTTTCTGGCGCGACTGACAGGCCTGCTGCAGGTGGAGCGAGGCATGGCGGAATCGTTGCGGCTGGTGCTGGACGAACTCGCGCGGGCGTTTGCCTGCGAGCTGGCCGTCCTGGTGTTCCGCGACACCGACCTCGAGCGCATCTTCGTCTGGAAGGTGCGCGCGGGCGAGACCGGGCGCATCAGCCCTGAGAGCTTGCCGCTGACGCGCGGTGATGGCTATCTGCTCGACGTCCCTGACGGGAGTCTCTGCTGGAACAATCTGGAAGGCGCCGGTGAAGGGTTCGGCTGGAACCGCCGGGACGGCCGGCGGATGGTAGAGATGCCGCGCCTGCCCGGCCCATCGCGCAGGGAGCTCGGCCTCCGCTCGCTGATGGCGGCCACGATCGAGTTCGCCGGGCAGGCGACCGGACGCGTCCTGCTGGGCAACGGCCGGCAAAGGTTTTCGCCGCAGGCGCTGCGCTGGCTCGAGCGCATCGTCCGCCACCTGGGCCCGCCGCTCGAAAACCTCTTTTTGTTGCGCCACCTGCGTGCTCGCGCCATCGAGGCCGAGCGCAGCCGCATCTCGCGCGACCTTCACGACGGCATCCTGCAAACCCTCCTGAGTGTCGAGATCCAGCTCGACGTGCTCCGCCGCAAGCTCCCCGGAACGCCGGACCAGGCCGCCAGCGGCCTGGCCACCTTGCAGCAGACGGTGCGCAATGAGACCGACGAGCTTCGCCGAATGGTGACCGACCTGCGTCCCTTGCGCGTGCAAAGCGCCGACCTGCTGGACCTCATGCACGGCTTCGCCGAGCGCTTCCGCAACGAGGCCGGCCTGGCCCTTGACCTGCTGATCGACGCAGTGGAGCTCCAGGTGCCCGACCGGATCTGCCGCGAGCTATTCCAGATCTATCGGGAGTCACTCCACAACATAAAAAAGCATGCGCGTGCCACCCACGTCGTGGTAAAACTGTGGCAAAATGACAGCCAGGTCGTCTTAGTAATAGACGACAACGGCGAGGGGTTCAGTTTTGCGGGCCGGTTCACGGGGGATGAACTGGATCGTTTGCGCCTGGGCCCGATTTCCATCAAAGAGCGCACCCGCACCGTGGGGGGAGTCTTGACCGTGGAATCCAATCCGGGCCATGGGGCGCGGCTGACTGTCGAGGTGCCGCTCGGCTGACATGGCCAAAAACAAACAACCTATCCGCATCCTGGTGGCCGACGACCATGCCATCTTCCGCGACGGCCTGCGCCGGCTGCTGGAGGCCGACGACGACGTGACCATTGTGGGCGAAGCCTCCAACGGAAACGAGTGCATCAAGCTGCTCGGCAAGCTGAAGCCTGATATCCTGCTGCTCGACCTCCGCATGCCGGACAAGGACGGTCTGGCCGTGCTCGAAGAAGTGAACTTCGACTCGCTGCCCACTCGCGTCATCGTCCTGACCGCGGCCGAGGATGATCGCGACGTCATCCGCGCCATGCGCCTGGGCGCCCGCGGCGTCGTCTTGAAGCAGTCCGCCACCGACCTGCTGGTCAAGAGCATCTACCGCGTCCACGCCGGTGAAATCTGGCTCGACAACCGCATGACCGCCGAGGTGATGAAGGCGTTCGCCAAATCCTCCGACAGCGGGCCGCGACGGGAGAAGCCGCTGCTCAGCGACCGCGAGAAGGAAATCGTGCAACTGGTCGCGCAGGGGTACCGCAACAAGGAGATCGGCGAGAAGCTGTTCATCAGCGAGCAGACCGTCAAAAACCACCTGCACAATATCTTCGACAAGCTCGGCGTCTCCGACCGTCTCGAGCTGGCCCTTTACGCCATCCATCACCGGCTCATCGACCAGGCGTAACTCCCACACGTCGGCCAAGCGCGCCCGGCTAGCAACCTCTGCGTGAAACGGGCAGGGATGCAGTGCTCCGAGGCGGGAGCCTCGGGCTCGGGAATGGGAATGAGATTGCCGCCGGGCGGTGCGGGGCTTTTAGCCTGTGTCTGCCGGGCAATGGTCGAGATACTGGGAAACGAGGCGCGCTCAGGCTTCAGTTTCTTCCTGTGCGGATCGCAGTGGCGCGGGCGGAAGCAGCAGGCGCAAGACCGGCGGCCCGAAAAGCGTCGTGATCATGCTCATCAGCAAGACCACGGTGTATACCTTGTCGGAAATAGCGTGCAGGCCCAATCCCACCCCGGCAATGATAAGTCCCACCTCGCCCCGGGGAACCATCCCAATCCCCACGCGCAGCGCGTCCTTGACACCGAGCGAGATTGCGCCCAGCCCGCAGCCAACCAGTTTGCTGACGATTGCCAGCAGACATACGATGCCCAGCATCGAGAGCACACCTGGCTCTGCGAGGGTGCGCAGATTGATTTGGGCCCCCAACAATACGAAAAAGAACGGCCCCAGGAATTCATAGATGGGGTGGATGTTTTCCTGCAGGTGCCACTGCTCGTTGTGGTCGGCCAGGGCCAAGCCCGCCAGGAACGCGCCGATGATCGCGGCCATGCCGATGTAAACCGATGCCAGCGACAAACCCAGACATAACAAGACCGACAGTACGAAGGCCGAATTCCCGGTACCGAGCTTGGCCATCGTCGGCTGCAAGCGACCCACCACGCGCGACCCAAAGAAGATCATTAGTAGGGAGAATCCGATAGCTTCCGCGGCCACGATGCCGAGCTGGAGATAATGGACGCGACCTTCCGAGAGGCTGGTCACGATCGCGAGCACGATCATCCCCAGGATGTCGTCCAGTACGGCAGCCGCCAGAATCACTCGGGCCGCCGGACTTGCCAGCGCACCCGCGTCCTGGAGAACTCGCGCCGTGATGCCCACGCTGGTGGCCACCATCGCTGCAGCCAGAAAAACCGAGTCCACCAGCGCATGCCCCGCAGCCTTCATATAGGAATAGCCGAGAACGAAGGGCACCAGAACGCCGAGGAAGGCTACCAGCGATGCCGTTCCGCTAACCCTTAAGATGTCCCGCGACCGGATTTCCAGGCCGACCGTGAACAGCAGGAAAATGACGCCGATCTCGGCTATCGCGCCCAGCGCTTCGTTGGGATGGATCAGGCCAAGCAAGGACGGGCCAAGAAGCAATCCGGCGAGGATTTCGCCGACGACAGCTGGCTGCCGCACCCGCCTGAAGATTTCTGCCAGAATCTTGGCCCCGGCAAACATGAGGAACAGTTCGAACAGGAGCTCTTCGGTATGGGCCATAAGCGAAGCCTAAGAATCGATTCCGGGTTGGCGATACCCTGAACCGCAGACGCCGGGAGACGTGCAGGAAGTCTAGCCTAGCAAGGCATACTCGAAAATCTCCAGCTAAATCGGCTTGCTACCGCGGCTGCACAGCCCCGCGGCCGCGTAGAAATTGCCTAGTACACTCGTACCAGTCCACTTTCCCGCAGATTGAGCCCTTCGGTCTATTGAGACGTCGCCCCTCAGGCGCTTATCCTCGTGGCGTCATCTAATGCGTTTGGGAGCTCATTCAGGAGGTTTGCCCTTGCCCGGCAAAGAACGCCGCAACACCCAGCGATTCCAGATCAAGTTGCCACTGACCGTCCGGTGGACCACCGGCTCCGCCATCGGCGAAGCCCGCACCGAATCCAAAGACGTCAGCTCCCGCGGCGTTTTCTTCTTCCTGCCGAAGGAAGTCACCTACGGCTCACCCGTTGAGATCCTTTTGACCCTGCCCCACGAAATCACCATGGCCGGCCCGGTGAGAGTGCGGTGCCTGGGACGCGTCCAGCGCACCGTTTCGGATCCCGAAGGCAAAGTAGGCGTGGTGGCGGCCATCGAGCGTTACGAGTTCCTGCGCGGCGACGAGAACGCAGCGTAGCACGGTTCTTGCCCACTACCTGCGGAGGTGGGCAGGAAAGACCGGGGCGCTTTGGCCCCTCAGCGGAGTGCCCCGGTTATTTTTTGGACTTATTCGTAGCGCAGGGCCTCGACAGGATTGAGACGTGCGGCGCGCGCCGCCGGATAGATACCCGCCGCCAAGCTCACCAGCAAGGCAAAACCCACTGCCCCCACCACGAGCCACCACGGCACCGACCAGACGTTTTCCCCGGTCATTTCGTGCCTCCGCAGATAAATAGTTGTGCCAAAGTGGATCGCCCGCCCGATGGCCCAGCCCAGCGCCACGCCCAGCATCCCGCCCAATAGACCCATGGCGCCGGCCTCGGCAAAAAAGAGCTGGCGAATGTCGCGGTCGCTTGCGCCGAGCGCTTTCAAGATTCCAATTTCCCGGCGGCGCTCGAGGATGGCCATGACCAGAGTGTTGATGATCCCCAGGGATGCCACGGCCAGCGCCAGGCTGCCGAAGATGCCGAGGAACATGTCCAGGATGGCGAAAAACCGGCGCAGGCTCCGGGCGTTATCCATCGGCGAGATGGTCGTGTAGCCCATCTGATTGATTGCATCTTCCGCGGCAGCCACCTGCAACGGGCTCGAGACCCGCACCGTGAGGCTCTGATACATGGAGACCTCGCCCGGGGCGCGCGTGACATCTGAGAGGTCTCCGGCCTTCACTACGTTCAGGCTTTCGGCGAGCTGCAAAGGGATGAGAACCCGGCCGGGAGCGTTCGGGCCGGCGGGCGGCTGAGGTTCGAGGATGCCCACGATGCGCAGTTGCTTCTCGCGCAACGCGACCGAGAAACCTATGCCGAAATCGGGATCAGGCCCGGTGCCCTCCGGGGCCGCCTCCGGAGCCTTGCGCTGGCCGCTCTTCGGTGAAGCCATCGCGCGGCGTTCGGGGTAACGCAGCACGAGCACCCGGCCAAGCATTGCGTCGGGTTGCTCTTTGGCCGCGTTGGTCAGCCGGCGGGCGAATTCGACGGGCAGGATGACTTCTTCGGCCGAGGGGCCGGAGAAGAATGCGCCCTGGATATTCTCGAAATTCTCGCTGGTCCGGTCGGACGGTGGCACGCCCGAGACGCGCACGAAGCTTGTGCGGCCGGCGTAACGCACATCTCCGGTGAATTGCACGGTGGGATATACCTCCAGCACGTCGGGCAGGCGCGCGATTCGCTGGCGCGCGTTCTCATCGAGCGGACGGGTTTCTCCGGTTGCAGAGCCAGCCTTCATCGGTGGACGCGGGCCGTCGCCGAACCCGCGGAAACCCGGACCGGACAACACAAAAATCTTGTCAAATTGGCCGGCCCGGACCAGGCGCTTGCTCGCCACCTCTTGCAGGCCGACGCCGAGCGAGAGCATGGCCACCAGCGAAGCCACCCCCACTGCAATGCCCAGCGTGGTGAGCGCGTTCCGCGGCAGGGCCTCGCGCAGGTTGCGCCCGGCCAGCTCGGCGAGGTCTCCAAACTTCATCCCGACTCCTCTTTTTCCACCAGCCTGCCGTCGGCAAGGAAGACGATGCGGTGGGCGTAGCGCTCGGCGAGCGCGCGCTCGTGGGTCACTATCACCACGGTCATCCCCGGCGACGCCTCCGAAGATTGATTGAACTCGCGCAGCAGATTCAGGATCTCCTCGCCCGTGCGGCTGTCCAGATTGCCCGTCGGCTCGTCGGCCAGCAGGATCGTCGGCCGGTTCACCAGCGCACGCGCCAGCGCAGCCCGCTGCTGCTCGCCGCCGGAAAGCTCGCCCGGCCGATGGGTGAGCCGTGCGCCCAGACCCACGCGTTCGAGCGCGGCGCGCACGCGCCCCTCGCGCTCGCCGCGGTCCGCCTCCGCCAGCCTCAAAGGCAGCTCGACGTTTTCCTGCAGCGTCATCCGCGGCAGCAGGTTGAACGCCTGGAAGACCATGCCGACTGTGCGGCTGCGGTGCCGCGCCAGCTCCTGAGGATTCATCCGGGCGAGGTCGCGGCCGTGCGCGAAGATCGCGCCTGAGGTAGGCCGGTCCAGGCCGGCGATCAGATTCAGCAGCGTGGACTTGCCGGAGCCGGAGCTCCCCAGCAGTGCCAGAAACTCCCCGGCGCGCACCTCGAGCGTCACCTCGTCCACGGCGCGGATCAGCGATGTCCCCATCGCGTAGTGCCGCGAGATAGATTCGGTGCGGATGGCCAAGCCGTTGGAATCGCTCATCAGCAAGCTCACCATATTAGTACGCTGGATGGCTCTTCCCGGTTGCATATTTGCTTCTCAAGTCAGTCCAGGCAAGCAAGCATGGAAGCAGGGAGGGTTGCCCCGGACGAGCCGTGTTCACGAGCCTGCGGCTTCCGCTCGGCGCTTCACTGCTCGAAGCCACATTCGCCGTATCAGCGCGCTCCCCGGGTAGATCACTCGCCAGTACCTCGCAAATCTGCGTCGCGCCGATGAGTCTGTCGAATAGATCCGCGTCTCCGTGGTGACAATGCAGGCGCCGGGGCCGGCATCTTCGACCAGGAAATTCATCGCCGCGATTGCGAAGCCAGGCTCGCGCAGCGCTTTGAAGTCTTCCGGCGTGGGGCGTCGCTTGGGCCGCCAGCCACGCGGAGCAATCACCAAAGTGCCGACGACAATCTCGCGATCCGGCTCTTCTGCCAGCAGCAGGAACGACGTCCGTGTGGCGACTTCCAGAATTGGCAAGTGCTCCGGGGCATTCAGAATGCTTTCGGGCCCGGAGCGGCCGAAGCGCCGAAGCCAGGTCAGCGTGCGGAATAATCGAATCTCGTCCGGCGTCACGTCCTTGATCGCCTGATAGACTCGATCTCGAGGCGCCATTACTCGGACCGAGTGAAACTCGTTGAACTGGTACACTGGCGCATACAGATCGAGTTGCGTGCGGATGACCGCTACCCGCACTTCATTTGCCGGCAAAGCCCAGCCGACGCCGGCAATGAGCAAGCCGAGCCCCAGAACGAAGGTTGCTTGTAGGCGACTGCGGATTCCCAGGAACGACAATGGTTTGACGAGCGAAGCACTGCCCAATAAGACGGTGATCAGGCCAAGATAAACGAGTGTAATGGCAAACATGCCACCATCTTATCTGAGGTCATGACCTGCCACACACCTCCGGGAACAACAATCACAGCTTGTAGGAGGCGAGGCGCTGGCGGGCGTAGTTGCACCAGGGGCTTGACGGATCGAGTTCGACGTAGCGGCGCCAGTGTTGCTGAGCTTCGGCGTGGGCACCGAGCTTGTCGCAGGCAAACGCGAGGTTATAGTGCGCATCGGCGTATCCCGGATCGAGCCGCACCGCCAGCCGCAGATGTTGCCGCGCTGTCTCGACTTGGCCAGCTTCTTCGAGCACGTTGCCCAGATTGAACTGTGCGATGGCACTGTCTGGGTCTAGTTCCACTGCGCGCTGGAAGCATTCCGTCGCTTTCTCCAGATTCGCCTGCTCATAGAAAAGCATTCCCAAATTAATCAGCGCGTCGAAATGCAGTGGATCGATGGCCAGCCCGTGCTCGTACGCGTCGATCGCATCCCTCCCGGACTCACGGTCCGATTCGTACTGCAGCGCCAGCGCGAACCATTCTTCCGCATTTCGCTCCGGCATGACGCGGACTTTGTCGTTCAATTCGCGTGTGTCGAAATTCAGCACGAACTGCCCGGAAATCGGCTCCAGTCGTGCGCCGCCGCGCTCGACGATGACGTCCCTGCCATTCGAAAGGATGCGCAGCTCGGTAAAGGGCTCCCGAACTTCTGTAAGCTTCCGCTGAAGCGCGACGAGCGAACGCCGCAGACGATTCGCGGAGATCCCCTTTTCAGTCAGCTGCTTGGCGGTCCGCAAACCAATCAGATCGCGGAAGTCGTAGAATTTTTCGGTGCCGCCTTTTCGGGGAGAGACCAGGCGCAGCCTCTCCCAATAGTCCAATTGCTTCCCGGTGACGTCCAGAATGCGTTGGACCTCACGCCTGGTAAATCGTTCGGTTGTGCTCATCGAGGACTAGCCTGCGGACTTCTTGCCCGCCTTCTTCTGCGTCTGTGCTGCGACCGGGAAGGCGCGGACCGGCGGTTTCTTGGCAGCGGCGGCTGGGGCCTTTTCGGCGAGGCTCTTCTTGAGAGCCGCCATCAAATCGATCACTGGCGCGAGCTTCGCGTGGGGCGCCTCGGTCACTTCCTGGCCCTGCTGTTTCGCCGCGATCATAGCACGCATGCTCTCCTGGTATTCGTCCCGGTACTTCTTGGGCTCGAAGTGCGCTGCGAGACTTTCGATCAATTGCATTGCCAGCTTCTTTTCCTGTTCCTTCGGTTCCGCCTTCTCCGTGCGGGCGTACTCGGCGACCGGGCGGATCTCGTTGGCATAGAACATGGTGTGCAACGCCATGCCGTTCGCGCGCGGGCGGATCACCACGATGTGTTCACGCTGATGCATGGAGAGTTTTGCGATGGCCGCGTATCCGGAGGCTTCCATGGCTTTGAGCAAGAGCTCATAAGCCTTGGCTCCCGCGTCTTCCGGCGTGATGTAGTAAGACGCGTCATAGTAGAGCGGATCGATCTCCTGCATCTTCACGAACTCCAGGATTTCCATCGTGCGCGCCGACTCCGGCTCGATCTTATCCAGCTCTTCTTCATCAAACAGCACGTATTGATCCTTGTCGTATTCGTAGCCCTTGACGATCTCCGAACGCTCCACCATACGGTTGCACGTCGGACAAAACAGCGGCATGCGAATGCGCGAATGACACACTTTGTGCAGTTGATTCAGACCGATACGCTCGCTGCGCGCGGCGGGAAACAAGCGAATCGGAATGGAGATCAGGCCGAACGTCAGATAGCCTTTCCAAACGGAGGTGGCCATAGTCAGCTTCCTTCCTCTCGGATTGCGTCACCGGAACGTTCAGGAAACTGCAAGGTTAGTCGGCTCCGGGAAGGGATGCAAGGCGAATATTGGGCGAAGAGCCCAGACAGCCAAGGCTGCGCGGGCATCAAAAAGCGCGAAAAAGCCTTCGGCCGAAGCGCTTCCAAGGCGGCCAGAAAATCTCTTACGGAAGCAGCCTTAGCGTGCGCTGTGGTGTAGCTGACGAAAGGATTTGGTCGGGGCGCGCGGATTTGAACCGCGGACCTCCTGCGCCCAAGGCAGGCGCGCTACCAGGCTGCGCTACGCCCCGACATCATTGAGTTTTTATTCTAGCTTACTTTGCAGGCTTGTGGCCACCGCCCCTGGCCTAGATCATGCCACAACAGTGTCCGATCGTTGAAATTCCTTCGCGCAATGCCGGAACATTGTTGTTGATTGTCAGTCGATGGCGTCGAGACTTCTTCGGATGCCGAAAGCCTTTGTCAGGAATTCGCTTGCAATTTGACTCAGCTCCAATGTTTGAGGCCGGGCCAATCGCGACTCTGACGAGCGCGAGCCCTGCACCGCATTCGCGTAATATTGAATTGCCCGCTCGGTCTCCAAGCATTCCTTCGCAAGAGTTCTCCGCTTATGGTCTATTCGACACCTGCCTGCAAACCCAGCTTGACCCTAAATAAGGCTGGTATAAAATTAAGTTCCCTTCCAAAAAACCGGCACGCGCGGCTACAGGCTGCCCTCTTACAGCCTTCAGGGTCGTGTCCGGAATTGAACTTCCATTCCCAATCTGGTGTGAAATGAAGAGCAAGTCCCTGTTGAATCGGAAGGTACAACTCGCGTTCGGGTCTGCCATTTTGACCTTACTGATTTCTGGCTGACGAAGGTCAAGTTGCCGCAGCAGAGGCAAATCGTATGAGCAAGAAATCTTTCAAGAGACTCCTCCTGGTCGAAGATAACCCCGGAGACGCCCGTTTGCTCTGCGAGATGCTCAACGAGCAGGGCTCGCACGACACCGAATTGACGCACGTGGGGTGCATGAGTGAGGCCGAGAAGCATCTTGCGGAGCGTGCGGTTGACATTATCCTGCTCGACCTGGGATTGCCCGATGCACAAGGACTCGGAGCGGTACGGCGGGCCCGCACAGCCGCGCCCCGCGTCCCCTTGGTGGTGCTGACGGGTTTGGACGACGAGTCGCTGGCTGCTCAAGCCTTGCAAGAAGGCGCGCAAGACCATCTCATCAAAGGCCAAATCGAGACGCGCGGGCTTCTGCGAGCCCTGCGCTATGCCATCGAGCGCAAGATCATGGAAGAGGCGTTGTTCGTGGAAAAGGAACGCGCCCAGGTTACGCTCAACTGCATCGGCGACGCCGTTATTTGCACGGACATTTCGGGGAATATCACCTTCCTCAATCTCGTCGCGGAAAAAATGACGGGCTGGTCGCGGCAAGAAGCGGCAGGCCGGCCCATGGTCGAAGTTTTCCGAATCATGGACGCCACGAGTCGCGAAACCATCACGAATCCGATGGAGATGGCAGTTGGGCAAAACCGAACCGTGCACCTCCCGTCGAACTGTATCCTCATCCGGCGTGACGGATTTGAAATTCCGATCGAAGACTGCGTCTCCCCCATCCACGACCGTGAGGGGCAGGCTACCGGAGCGGTAATCGTTTTCCGCGACGTGAGCGTGGCCTGGGCGATGGCGCTGCAGATGACCCATTCGGCCCAGCACGATTTTCTGACCGGTTTGCCCAATCGGATGCTCCTGAACGACCGGGTTAGCCAGGCGATCGTCTTAGCGCCGCGTCACAGGAAAAAAGTCGCGGTGCTGTTTTTGGATTTAGATGGCTTCAAACATACCAACGATTCCCTGGGACATCCGATCGGCGACAAACTTCTTCAATCCATCGCAAAACGCCTGGTGGATTGCGTACGCCGCTCGGACACGGTAAGCCGGCAGGGAGGCGATGAATTTGTCGTGCTGCTTTCAGAAGTGGAACGATCGGAAGATGCTGCCATTACGGCGAGAAGAATGCTGCAGGCGGTGGCGGAGGCTCATTCCATCGACCAGCACGATCTTCACGTCACCACAAGCATTGGCGTGAGCGTCTATCCCGACGACGGCCTGGATGCGGAGACGCTGGTCAAGAACGCGGACACCGCGATGTACCAGGCAAAGGAAAATGGGCGTCAGAGCTATCAGTTTTTCAAGCCAGCCATGAACGTCCGGGCCGTGGAACGGCAATCCATCGAGGAGAGTCTGCGGCGCGCCCTGGAACGGCAGGAATTCGCGCTGCACTACCAGCCGAAGATCAACCTGAGGACCGGAGCGATTACCGGCGCGGAAGCGTTGATACGCTGGACGCATCCCATTCGAGGAACGGTCTCTCCGGCGCAGTTTATTCCTGTTGCGGAAGACTGCGGCCTTATTCGGCCGATCGGCAAATGGGCCCTTCGTGAAGCGTGCCAGCAAGCCCGGGCCTGGGTGGATGCAGGCCTGCCCCTGGCGACTATGGCGGTGAACATCTCCGCGATGGAATTCCGAGATGAGAACTTTCTTGAAGGTGTATTCGCAATCCTCAAGGATACGGGCTTGGATCCGAGATCTCTTGAGCTGGAGCTGACTGAAAGCGTTCTTATGAAGCGTGCCGAGTCCACGGAATCCATCCTCAAGACCCTGAGAGCGAGAGGGGTGCAACTCGCGGTCGATGACTTCGGCACGGGTTACTCCAGCTTGAGCTATCTTAGAAAGTTCCCGGTCGATGCCCTCAAGATCGACCAGTCGTTCGTCCGTCAGATCACCACCGCTCCCGACGAGACGACCATCGTGACCGCAGTGATCAGCATGGGCCGAAGCCTTAAGCTGCGGGTCGTTGCTGAGGGCGTGGAGACGCAAGAAGAGCTGGCATTTCTTCAGGCTCACCAATGTGACGAGGCGCAAGGGTACTATTTCAGCCGGCCGGTGCTTCCCCAGCAGTTCGCCAAGTTGCTCGAAACCGGCATATCAGAAACAGTCCTCCACTGAAGGCTGAGTCAGTATTCTTCGAGTCGGAGCAGCTTAACGTTCAGGAAACTCTTCCAGTACGCCCCGCGTGATGCCGCTTGTACCGGAACGGAGCAGCTCGCGGACACACCCCACTGCTTCACCCTAGCAAGATCATCCAGTAAGTACTGTTCAGAATTGACCAGACACTCCTCTTCGCTGCATCTAATATGGAGCGACAGACGGCGAGAGATGGCGACAACAGGAATCGAAATGCGAGGCCGGGTTCTTTTCGCTAGTACATTCTCCAAACAGCCGGGTCCAACGCAAGATTACAGTGCTGATTGAGAGGAGATTCTCCATGAAACGATTCGTTAATACTTTGGTACTGCTGCTTCTCATCCTGCTTCCGGTCTTCGCGTGGGGCGCACCGAAGCGTGGAGAGATCATACGTGCGGAATATGGCGCTGGGAACAACTGGGTTGAAGTGACGCAGCGTGTGCGTTCGCTCATCCGCGGTGACGCCCTGAATTTCCGCGTCGACAATGCCACTCTTGGTGAGGACCCCGCACCGGGGGAGCAGAAGGTCCTTCGGTTAGAGGTCCGGGATAAGAACGGTAGGACGCAACAGCTAACCTACCAGGAGAACCAGTACGTGAGACTCCGCGGCTACAGTGCCGGCAATACAACCTTTGGTGGCCTTCAGATTCTTCGCGGCGTCTATGGCGCCTACAACCGGTCGGTGGACGTTACGAATCGCCTGAACTCCGAGATTCGGGGCGGCCAGCTCAACCTCCGGGTGACGAATGACACCATGGGGGGCGACCCGGCTCCGGG
>JBASRK010000080.1:0-6866 GCA_049273775.1 Candidatus Acidiferrales bacterium | reverse complement strand
TCCGGAGGCAGCATGGCCGTAGAGATTCAGCTTCAAGTGAACGGGAAGCCGCAGCAGAGCAACGTCGAGCCGCGGCTGCTGCTGGTGCACTACCTGCGGGACGTGCTCGGGTTGACTGGCACGCACATCGGCTGCGAGACCTCGCTCTGCGGCGCCTGCACGGTGCTGCTCGACGGCAAGGCGGTGAAGTCGTGCACGGTGCTGGCCGTCCAGGCCAGCGGCTCCGACGTCACCACCATCGAGGGCCTGGCCGGGGACACGGCCGCCGGCGGCGGGCTCCATCCGGTTCAGGAAGGTTTCTGGGAAAAGCACGGGCTGCAATGCGGTTATTGCACGCCGGGGATGATCCTGACGTCGGTCCAACTGCTTCGTGACAACGCCAGCCCCAGCGACGCCGAGATCCGCCGCGCGCTCTCCGGCAATCTCTGCCGCTGCACCGGCTACCAGCACATTATCCAGGCGGTGCAGTTCGCCGCGAAGAAGATGAGGACGCGCAAGCGGTGAGGCGCCCTGTGCAAGGACAGGTTCGCCGGGGCGACCCCCTGCCCGGTTTCTGGAGGAGTCCATGGCTACGGCGATGCGATACATCGGCAAGCCGCTGAAGCGCAAGGAAGACCCGCGGCTGATCCAGGGATTGGCCCACTACGTGGACGATATCCAGCTCCCGGAGATGCACCACGCCGGGATGGTGCGCAGCCCGTACGCGCATGCCCGCATTCGCTCGGTGGACACCAGCAAGGCAAAGAGCGCCCCGGGCGTTGTGGCGGTTTACACTGGCGCCGACCTTCGCGGGGCCATCGGGCCCGTTCCCTGCGCCGCACAAGTCCCCGACATGAAGATGGCGCTGCGGCCCGTACTGGCGACTGACAAGGTCCGGTTTGTCGGCGAGGGTGTGGCTGTGGTTGTCGCCACCGACCGCTACGCTGCGCGCGACGCCGTAGACCTGGTCGAAGTGGACTATGAGCCGCTGACTCCGGTTGTGGACCCGGAGAAGGCCATGGCCAAGCGCGCCGCGGTGCTCCATGAGCAGTACAAGGATAACGTCGCGTTTCGCAGGGAGTTCGAGGGCGGCGACCTGAAAAAGGCTTTCCGTCAGGCCGACAAGGTGATCCGCCAGCGCATGCTCAACCAGCGGCTGATCCCGATGGCCATGGAGCCCCGCGGCGTGCTGGCCGACTACAAGCCGGGGGAGAAGCAGCTCACCGTCTGGTCCTCGACGCAGATCCCGCACCTGTTGCGGACGCAAATCTCCGCCATGCTCGGCGCGCCGGAGCATTCCGTGCGCGTGATCACGCCGGAGGTGGGCGGCGGGTTCGGCAGCAAGCTCAATGTCTACGCCGAGGAGGCCCTGGTCGGCTACCTGGCCATGCAACTGGGCAAGCCGGTGAAGTGGATCGAGTCGCGGCGCGAGAATTTCCTCAACACCATCCACGGCCGCGACCAGATTGACGACGTCGAGGTGGCCTTCAAGCGCGACGGCACCGTTCTCGGCCTGCGCTGCAAGGTGATTGCCGACCTCGGCGCCTACTACCAGTTGTTGACACCGCTCATCCCCGGGATGACCGGGCTGATGATCTGCGGCTGCTACAGAATCCCCGCCGTGCGCGTGGAGACGATCGGCGTCTTCACCAACAAGATGTCCACCGACGCCTATCGCGGCGCGGGGCGCCCTGAGGCCACCTACATCATCGAGCGGGTCATGGACCTGGTGGCCGCTGAGTTGAAGAAGGACCCCGTCGAGCTGCGCCGCAAGAACTTTCCGCAGCCGAAGGAGTTTCCCTACACCACGCCCACCGGCGTGACCTACGACAGCGCCAACTACCAGAGATCGCTCGATTTGGCGCTGAAGAAGTCGAATTACAAGAAACTCCGTCAGGAGCAGGCCAATCTGCGCAAGCAGGGTCGCCACATCGGGATCGGCCTCTCAACCTACGTCGAGATCTGCGCCATGGGCCCGTCGAGCGCGATGCCCGCCGGCGGCTGGGAGAGCGCCACGGTGCGCGTTGAGCCAACCGGTGTGGTGAATGTGCTGACCGGCTCCTCGCCGCACGGCCAGGGGCAGGAAACCAGCTTCGCCCAGATCGGCGCCGAGGTGTTGGGTCTGGAGCCCGATGACGTCCAAGTGGTGCACGGCGACACCGCGACGGTGCCCTACGGCATCGGGACGTTCGGCAGCCGCGCCACCGCCGTCGGCGGCACGGCCGTTTATAAATCGCTGCTCAAGGTGCGCGACAAACTCGCGCAGATCGCCGGCCACATCCTCGGCGAAGACCCGCAGAAGCTGGTCTTCCGCGACAAAAAAATCTTCTCCAAGTCGTCGACGAAAAAATCGGTGAGCTTCGGCGAAGCCGTCGGTGCCGCCTACGTGGCCAAGACCCTCCCGCCGGGGATGGAGCCCGGCCTCGACGCCACCACGTTCTTCGAGCCCTCGAATTTCACCTTCCCTTTTGGCGCGCACGTCTGCGTTGTGGAGCTGGACGCCGAGACCGGCGATGTCAAATTGCAGAGGTACGTTGCCGTGGACGATTGCGGAAACGTGCTGAACCCACTGCTGGTGGACGGCCAGATCCACGGCGGGATCGTGCAGTCGGTCGGTCAAGCGCTGCTCGAGGAGGCCGTGTACGACGAGCAGGGCCAGCTCATCACCGGCGAGTTAATGGACTACGCCATCCCGCGGGCCGCGGACCTGCCGTGGTTGGAGACGGCGCGCACCGTCACTCCTTCGCCGGTCAACCCGCTGGGCCTGAAGGGCGTTGGAGAAGCCGGCACGATCGGCGCGACCCCGGCGCTGGTGAACGCGGTGGTGGACGCGCTGTCGCCGTTCGGCGTGCGCCACGTGGACTTGCCGGTAAAACGCGAGCGCGTCTGGCAACTCATGCGCAAGGGTAGGAGGGCAAAATGATCCCCGCGGCGTTTGAATATCACGTGCCGAAGACGCTAGAGGAGGCGCTGCGCCTGGTCGAGCGGCACGGCGACGAGGCCAAGCTGCTCGCCGGCGGCCACAGCCTGCTGCCGCTGATGAAGCTCCGCCTGGCGGCGCCGCGCTATGTGATTGATCTGGGCCGGCTCCGGGGGATGAGTTACATTCGCGAGGAAGGTGGCCACATCGCCATCGGCGCGATGACCACGCACGCCGATGTGGAAGCCTCGGAGCTGCTGCGCGCCAAGTGCCCGCTGCTGCCGGAGACCGCAGCCGCGATTGGCGACGTGCAGGTGCGCAACCGCGGCACACTGGGCGGCAGCCTGGCGCACGCCGATCCCGCCGCGGACTATCCCGCGGCAATCCTCGCGCTCGACGCCGAGATCGTCGCCGCGAGTACTGCGGGGACGCGCACCATCGCGGCACGGGGGTTCTTCGTGGACATGCTCACCACGCAGTTGCGCCCGGGCGAAATCCTGAGCCAGGTGCGCATCCCGTTGTTCGCGCCGCGCACCGGCACAGCCTACTGCAAGCTGCACCAGCCCGCCTCGGGCTTTGCCATTGTGGGCGCGGCGGCGCGCGTAACGCTGAACAAGAGCGGCAAGATCGAGGACGTGGCCGTGGGGATCACCGGCGTGGGGCCGAAGGCCTATCGCGCCGAGGCGGTCGAAAAGGCGCTCCTCGGCAAGAAGGTGGCTCCGAAGCCGCCCGCCGATGTCGTGAAATATGCAGCGCGGCACGCGGCGGACGGCATCGAGCCGCTCGCCGACCTGCACGCCTCGGCCGAATATCGCCGCGAAATGGCCGCCGTGTTCACTCGGCGGGCGCTCGAGCGTGCCATCGCCCGGGCGCAGGGCCACAAGGCGTGAAGATTGCCGGCACCTACAGGCTTCCTGGCGCGCCCGAGCAGGTCTGGGAGCTGCTGAACGATTCGGAGCGGCTGGCCAAGTGCCTGCCTGGCTGCGAAAGGCTCGAGCCGGACGGACCGGACCACTACAAAGTGGCCATCAAGTTTGCCCTCGCCGCGATATCGGGCAAATACACGGGTTCCGTTGAGCTCGCCGACAAAAAACCACCGCGATCGCTGCGCCTGCGCCTCGAAGGCAAAGGCGTCCCGGGCTTTGTGAAGGGTGAGGGCAAGCTCGAATTAACCGAGAAGCAAGGCCAGACCGACGTGCGCTACACCGGCGAGATGCAGATCGGCGGCATGATCGCCGCGATCGGCCAACGGATGATCGAAGGCGCAGCGCGCAAAATGATCCAGCAATTCTTCGAGAGCGCCGCAGCCCAACTCCAAGCGCCGGCGCGCAAAGTCGGCGGGGGAGGATGACCGACCTGCGCTACCCCATCGGGGAATTCAGCTACCCCGGCGAGCAAACCGCGGACGAACGCCGCCGTGCAATTGAGGAAATCGAAGCGGCGCCGGTCCGGCTTCGTGCCGCCGTTCAGGGACTGTCGCCTCAGCAGCTCGATACGCCCTATCGCTCGGGAGGTTGGACTGTCCGCCAGGTCGTTCACCATGTCCCTGACAGCCATCTGAACGCCTATACGCGGTTCAAACTGGCGCTGACCGAAGATGAACCCACCATCAAGCCCTATGATGAAGCGCGCTGGGCGGAACTCGCGGACGTGCGGACGGCGGCACTCGAAGTTTCTCTTGCGCTCCTCGAGGCGCTGCACCAGCGGTGGATACTGTTGCTGAGATCGCTTCGGCCGGAAGATTTCCGCCGAACGCTGCGGCACCCGCAGCGGGGCGTGATGACCCTCGAGCAAATGCTCTGCTATTACGCCTGGCACGGTCGACATCACGTCGCCCACATCACCTCCCTGCGCGAACGCATGGGGTGGGGGTAAGCCCAGGCGCGGCTGAATCCCCTCGCCACTCCTTTTTTGCCATCCAGGCCGCCGCAGCATGATTGTATGATCGCTGCATCCGCCGAAGATTCGGCTCACAGGCCGACCGGCGATCGAACTATGTTGAGCGCGCTGCGATACTACTGGGTGACAGCGAAGGGCTACCGCCTGCGGCCGTGGCTGAGCCCGTATCTCCGCTGGCGAATGGAGACATTCTTCGGCGAGCAGGCCGGCGGTCGCGGCGAGCTCGATGCCGGCACGTTTTTCCGGCTTCTCTGGCGCGAGCGCGCGCAGCTTCACCGGTTTCTGCGCTGGGCTGACCAGCGCCGCCGAGAGCAGCGGATGCGGGATTGAATCGTGCGGGCGTCCCAACAATTCCGAACTATATTCGCGCGCCGATGCTTCTCCGTAGGGGCGCCGCTTGGTGCGCCGGTTCCGAGCCGGTTCGCATGCAGAGATCTATTTTCCGTATTTTTCGTAGAGCTTATTGGTGAACAACCCAATCGGATCGAATTTCTGTTTCTTTGCGAAGAAAGTATCAATCTCCGGATAAGCCCTGCGTAGCTGGTCTTGGGAATAAAAGAGCTGGTATGGCAGGTAGAAAGTCCCGTTCAGATTCGTCGCTAGATCGATGAGGTCGGTTGTCGTCTTTTGCAAAATCCTGCTATCCGCTTCGTTGAATTTCTGGTTGAAGTACAGGACGAACGCGAACCTATCTTCCTTGGCATAGGGGATCGCCGTCACGCCATCCTTGTGCACAATTCTGATCGTGACGTTGAGGAGGTTTGGGCCGTTTATTCTTATGACTCTTCGTAACCCATCGACAAAATCGACCATCTTTTCATGGGGAATGAAATACTCCTGCAAAATGTCCGTATCCTTTAAGCGGTTACTCAAGTAGTCCATCGAGTCGTACATTTCCTGGTTTCTTGAGACCAGACAAACTTCTTTCTGGCTCATTGCTTGGTTGCGGGAAAGGCAGGGATGCAGCCTCGGCTCCGCATACTTCTCCATCGTCCATCGCACCCATCGCCCGAAGCCGCCTGTCTTGGACAGATTGATAACCAGCCGGTCGAGCCAGACATGGCGGGCGGGTCTCAGGGGCGGTATCTCTCCATTGAATTGTGTTCTTTCGTAGGTGTGAACAGATGTTTCGGCGAGATACGACGCCGGCGAAACAGATAATCTTCCATACATTAAGCCGATCTTGTCACTGTTCTTGATATTCTTCTCGTAGTATTCGGGGAAATTTTTATAGCTCATGTACTGCGTTTTCCACCTGTACATCTCGTTCTCGACGACATCCAGGTTGACATCGAGGATCACTCCAAACAATCCATAGCCGCCGAGCGCCAATTTGAATAGTTCGGAGTTTTCGGTGGGACTCGCGGTCTTGATTTCGCCGCTGCTCAGCATGATGCGGAACGACCGGACCGTCGGAGCGATCTGTCCCGGGTTGTGCGCAATCCCGTGCGCGTTGACGCTCAAGGTGCCTCCGACCGAGAAGATATTGATGGACTGCATCGCTTTCACCGCGAGCCCTTCTCGATCGAGCATCTGCTGGATCTGCATCCAGGTAGCGCCGGTCTGTATATTCAGGATCTTGTGTTCTTTATCCAGCGTCATCTGATTGAAGGCGCCCATATCCAGCACCAGTCCGTCCTTCACGAAGGTCTGGCCGCCCATACTGTGACGTTGCCCCGCCGCGGTTACTTTGAGATGATTCTCGCGGGCAAACCGTAAGGCGTTAGCGATATCTTCGACGGATGTTACTTTTACAACTCCGAAGATGGCGGTTTTGTTCAAACAGCTAGCGTCATTGATCACTCCTCCGAGCTGTTTGAACGGGAGACTGTGGTCCGGGGACTCGATCTGGAGCGTGGTTGGCTTGGTTTGATCAGCACTGTGGGGGTAGACGAAATCACAGTCCTTCGGTTTGGTCGGCTGAAGGGCGTACTCGAAGACTTTTTCCGCAACAAGGCCGACAAAAAGCGCAACTGCCAGGGAGGCAATCAGGAGAGGCTTTCTCGGAGAGGAGCGTCGTACAGGATTCCGAATATCGCCCTGATTCGGAGCGTTCATCCGGGCGAGT
>JBASRK010000079.1:0-3032 GCA_049273775.1 Candidatus Acidiferrales bacterium | reverse complement strand
GGGCACAGCAGAGGCGGAAGCGAATTAAAACTCTTCGGACTCCTGCGTGAAGGAAAAGCCGGGCAGATTTTGCACCTCGCCGGCACGCTCGACCCTCACGCGGAGCAGAGCCTCGGTTTCGGCGCCGGTCTTGCGCAACACGGCAAAAGTGGCTAGGGCCTCGGTGTAGAGCTTGGTGACCAGGTAGGTCTCGCCGGTTTCATTCTTCCGCCACACCTGCCCGATTTGGATTCGCCGCACCGGCATTTTCATAGCGCTGGTCTGACTGTAGAGGGAAGCTGCCCCCCTGTCAATCGCCGCGGAAGCCTGGTTTCTTGGAATTAGCTGATTCCAGCCCACTTTTCGAGAACCCTGGGGCGCACGGCCGGCCCGAAGTACAAGGAAACCCCGGGGCCACGGGCGACATCAGATGCTTTGAGGGATATCTAGCTATCCGGCGGGTGTATAATCTTGGGCAGGGTAGCTCGGAGGTGGAGGAAATGAATCGGCTCACCACACGGTTCCTCGCCAGCCTGCTGGCTGCGCTGCTTGTAATCGGCCCGGCGTTTGCTGCCCCACAGGAACAACAGCAGCAACAGCCGCCACCGCAGCAGCAACCGCAGGACAAGCAGGATAAGCCAAAGGACTCCAAGAACGATGTGGACCAGATCGGCAACCGCAAGGTCGGGCGGGGAGTGAACTTCTATTCGCTCGAACGAGAGATTGCCATCGGTAAGCAGCTTGCGCAGGACGTAGAGCGGTCGGCCAAGCTGGTAGACGACCCGGTCGTAGTGGAGTTCGTCAACCGCGTGGGTCAAAACCTGGTGCGGAACTCAGACGCCCGAGTACCGTTCACCATCAAGGTGATCGATTCGGACGAGATCAACGCCTTTGCCCTCCCCGGCGGGTTCTTCTATGTGAACAGCGGGCTGGTGCTGCGCGCCGATGAGGAATCCGAGCTGGCCGGCGTGATGGCGCACGAGATCGCCCACGTCACCGCGCGCCACGGCACTAAGAACGCCACCAAGGGCGAGATCGCGCAGCTCGCCATGATCCCGCTGATCCTGCTGGGGCCAGGCGGCTGGGCCGGGTACGGGATCTACCAGGGCCTGAATTTCCTGATTCCATTGTCGTATCTGAAATTCTCCCGCGACGCCGAGCGCGAAGCCGATTTTCTGGGCCTGCAATACATGTACAAGGCGGGCTACGACCCGAACTCCTACGTCAGCTTCTTCGAGAAGATCCAGGCGGAGGAGCGGCGCAAGCCAGGGAGCATCCCCAAGGTCTTCTCGACGCACCCGCCGACGCCCGAGCGCATCCAGAATACGCAAAAGGAAATCGCCACGATTCTGCCGGCCCGGGAGCAATACATCGTTTCGACCTCCGAGTTTGACCTGGTCAAGGCACGGCTGCGGGCGCTGCAGTCCGGGCGCAAGCTGCAGGACCAGGGCGCCGATAAGCCCACGCTGCGGACGCGCACCGAACGACAGGACAAAGACAAGAAGGGCAAGGGCCAGCAGACCGGGGACGACCAGCAGGACGAGGACCGGCCGACACTCAAGCGCCGTCCATAACCCGTCTCGCGAAACAAAAAGGGGCGACCCGGGCGGGTCGTCCCTTTTTTATTCCGCGAAAATCCGTTTAGGCTCGCTCGGTCTGGTGCACTACTCCCATGCGCTTGAGCTCCTCGTTGTAATACTTGCGGTAGAGGATGTCCCACTCCTCGCTGCCCTCGAGGATTTCCCTTTTCTGCGAGCCAATCTTGCGGCGGGCCTCCGCATCCACCTGCTCTTCTTCCTTCAGAATTGCCTGCAGGACCTGCACAATCTCCCGGCGGATGGTATCGCGGTCTTCGATGAACTCGACCTCCTCGGTGGCCACGAGGAGATCGGTAACCGCATGAGACAGACGGACGATTTTTTCACGGCTCAGGCGCATGCCATTTCTTATCGCAGGATCAGTTTCCTTTCGCGGGCGAGCTGCGACTTCACCTTCTTGTACATCTCCTGGTAAGAAGCGCCCGAGCGGCGCATCTCGTCGGCATACTGGCTCAGGATCTGGCGCACCTCTTCGTTCAGCCGGTCCTCCACGGTCAGCTCCTCGAGCATGATCTGGCGGATGCGCTGGACCAGCGCCTCCGGCGCCCGGGCCTCGATCATCTGCGCGGCCACCAGCCGCTTGACCACCTCGCTGGCCATGTATCCGACGTAGTCCCGCGACAGCAGCATCCTCGGCGCGCTCCTCCGCAAATGGGCAAACACAAAAGTCTACTGTTTCGCGTCGAGAAGTGTCAAGGAAGCCGCCGCGTTGGTAGTGACTCATTTTGGTTTTTCTGGAAATCTGTTAGGCTCGCGGCCACCCGCGAAATCAAACTGAGTCACTACCGCCGCGTTGACGCTTCGCGGGGCTTCCTGTAGGATGATGCGGGGCGGTTAGCTCAGCGGTTAGAGCGTCCGGTTTACACCCGGAAGGTCGTCCGTTCGAATCGGACACTGCCCACCAGCCATTCAGGGTCAAGCGGGGCCGTAGTTCAGCTGGTTAGAACGCCTGCCTGTCACGCAGGAGGTCGCGAGTTCGAGTCTCGTCGGCCCCGCCATTTATCCTCCAGTGCTTCACTGAATTAGCGGACCGGCCTGTTCCTCGCCCTCCTGAATTCGGATCCAGTTGGGTCCGAAACCCTGCTCCAATCGCTCCGCTGCATCGCGCTGGTGCTGCGGGATTGTGTGCGTGTAAGTCTTGAACGTGACGCGCGCAGAAGAGTGGCGGAGCGGAAAAGCGCCCGTAGTGACCGCCTCGTTGCCGATTCCCCCAGGCCAAGGTCGGCGAGCAGTTAGGGTTTGGTGAAGACACCGTGCGGCGCGCGGCACCCAGGTTGTCGAATCCCACTTCGTTACGTATATGACTAGATGAATCTCAACATTTCACGTAGAATCCGCCAGGCCAGGAGGCGGCAGTGGTCAATGTTTTCATTGTTGTAATCGCGCTCGTGGCCCTCGTCCGGTTCTTCATTGCCTATTGCCATTCCCTCCTCTTGTCCTGCTCTCGGGTGAAGC
>JBASRK010000064.1:0-7112 GCA_049273775.1 Candidatus Acidiferrales bacterium | reverse complement strand
GCTCAAGACCTCGGCGAAATTTTTCTTCTGCCTCAGCTGGCTCCATCGCGTTCATCTGGACAGGGTGGGTTTGAGCCCTGGGCGAAACCCGGCATAATAGCAGACTCCGAGCCGGGAAAATGCCAGGCGCAGCCCTGAACATCGCGATTGAAATCCCGGACGTGCAGTTGGGCGTGCTCGAGGCCGAGCAGGCGCGCGTGGGCCCTGCCGGCGAAGAGTTGGCGCGCGAAATGGATGCCGGCTGTGAGCGGCTGCGACGCGAGCTGAGCGTCGAGCAAGTGGCGGAGCTCAAGAGCATCCGCGGTGTGCGGGCGATGTTCCGCGCCTGGGGCGTGGATCCCTCCCGCTACCGTCCTTCCGCCGAGGCGCTGCTGCGCCGCGTGGTGCAGGGCAAGGGCCTCTATCGCATCTCCAATGTCGTGGATATCAGCAATCTGGGCTCGATCGAGTCCGGCTGGCCCTACGGAACCTACAACCGCGCCGCAATGGAACCCCCGGTGGCGCTGCGTCTGGGCCAAGCCGGCGAGAAATACGAGGGCATCGGCAAGCAGACCTGGCACCTGGATCGCCGGCCGGTGCTGGCGGACCGCCAGGGCCCGTTTGGCAGCCCCATCAGTGATTCGGTGAGGACGATGATCACCGACTCCGCCGCGGAATTGCTGACCGTGATTTACGCCCCGGCCAGCGGCAGCCGCGCTGCGCTCGAGCAGGCCCTGGAGCGGCTTGCCCGCCGGCTCGAGCGGTTTGCCGGGGCGAGGGTCTTCGCGACAGCAATCCTCATGCGCTGACCAGCGCGCCCAGATTGCATGGCGGAACGCTCGCTGCGTTTCTGTTTTTCAGGCGCGACACGGAAACCGATGGGCGGAAGCCCCGGCGGCGCGCTATCATTCTGGTTTCCTTTCTTGCGCGGGGGAGTCATTGTCGAAGCTGCACCTGATCCTGCTCATTCACGCGCACCAGCCCGTCGGCAACTTCGACGAGGTGCTCGAGCGCACCTACCAGCGCTCGTATCTGCCCTTCCTCGAGCACCTCGAGCGCCACCCGTCTGTCCGCTTGGGGCTGCACTATTCCGGGCCTCTGCTCGAATGGATCGAGCGGAAGCATCCCGAGTTCTTCGATTTGCTGCGGGGGCTTACAGTTCGCGGCCAGGCCGAATTGCTGGGTGGAGGTTTTTACGAGCCGATCCTGATTGCCATTCCGCCAGAGGACCAGCTCGAACAACTCCGGCGGATGGCCGACTATCTCGAACGGCACTTCCGGCGGCGGCCGTTGGGCGCCTGGCTGGCCGAACGCGTCTGGGAGCCGCAACTCCCCGCCGCATTATCAGGAGCGGGCGTCGGCTACACGCTGGTTGACGACAGCCACTTCCTGGCCGCGGGCTTCGAGCTCTCCGAACTACATGGCTATTACATCGCCGAGGAGTGCGGCGCGACGGTCAAGGTGATTCCCGGTTTAAAGGCTCTGCGCTACTTGCTCCCGTTTCGCGCTGTCGAGGAGACGATCAAGTTCCTGCGGGGCACCGCTGCGGAGCGTCCCGGCGGCTTCGCAGCGATGGGCGACGACTGCGAAAAGTTCGGCGGCTGGCCGGGAACACACGAACATTGCTACCGCGATGGCTGGCTCGAACACTTTTTTGCCGCACTCAAGGCCAACGCCGACTGGCTCGCAACTTCGACGCCGGGCGAATACCTGGCTGCGCACCCGCCGCTCGGCCGCGCCGCTCTGCCTACGGCATCGTATCCCGAGATGATGGAATGGGCGCTGCCCACTGCGGTTCGCCAGCGCTTCGATGCCGTGCAGAAGGAGTTTGGCTCTAGAGCCGACGTACATAGCTTCTTGCGAGGCGGCTTCTGGCGCAGCTTTTTCTGCAAGTATGGGGAAGCAAACCTGCTCCACAAGAAAATGCTGTACGTCTCGGGCCGGCTCCGCCGCCAGGTCGCTGGGCGTCGCCGCGGGGCGGCGCTCAGCCGCAAGCTAGCCGAGGCGACCACGCACCTGCTGCGCGCGCAGTGCAACGACGCGTACTGGCACGGCATTTTCGGCGGCCTCTACGCCCCGCACCTGCGCACGGCGCTCTGGCGCGAGCTGGTGCGCGCCGAAACACTCGCCGATGCCGCCGAATACGGCCGAGCGGGCTACGCTAAAGTCATCCGGCTCGATTTTGACGCCGACGGCGCCGAAGAGCTTTACCTGAGCTCGCAGCGGTACGCCGCCTTGCTGAAGCCTTCGGACGGGGCGACGCTGGCGGCACTTGATTTTCGCAGTCGCGGCGCGACGCTGATCAATTCTCTCCAGAGGCGTCCCGAGGCCTATCACGCGCGCCTGCGCGTGGCGGCCGGCGGTTCCGCGGCCCGGGTGGCTTCCATTCATGAGCAGACGCGCGTCAAGGAAGAGGGCCTTGAGCGCCGCTTGCGCTACGACCGCTGGCCGCGCCACGCCTTCCGCCTGCTGCTGTTTGCGCCTTGGAAGACTTACGACGACTACGATGCCTTACGGCTGGAAGAAAGCGCCGCGTTTGCGGCCGGAGAATATCAAGTCCTTGCGTCCACGGCGGAGAAGGTGGAGCTGGCCTGCGAGGCCCCGCTGATTCCGACTGTGCCGGACGAGCCGGCAGCCCCGCTGGTGCGCTCCGCGAAATCGTTTTCCTTTGCGCATTCCGCCGACGGCTTCAGTGTTGCCTGCGATCTGGCGCTGGCGCATCAAAGTCGGGAGCCGCTGAAACTGCAAGTCGGACTTGAGCTGGTCTTGAATCTGCTCGCTGCGAATGAACCGGACCGATATTTCGAGACTTCCAGCGGAGACCGCCATCCTCTCGGCTGGGCGGCAGCGATCCCGGCCTCGCAAATCCGCCTGGTGGACCAGTGGCAGGATGTTTCTGCAACGATCGAGGCGCCGCGCGCGAGCCGGTTCTGGATTTCGCCGATTGAGACAGTGTCGGAATCCGAGGAAGGCTTCGAGCGGGTTTATCAGGGCTCGCAGATCCTGGCGGTCTGGACGGCCGAGCTGGAGCCCAGGGCCACTTGGGCAGCCCGAGTCATCCTGCGCATATCGCCGGCGCGCTAGCTCTACTGCGTGCGGCTGCCGAGGAGTGCGAATTCCCGGAGCCACACCGCCCAACGGGTGAGATGCATAGTCACCGCGCCCCTAAACGGCGATCAGCAGGCTCTGCGCGAACGGCCATTCTCGGTCCACCCACTGGGCCTCGCAGCGGAAACCTGTGCGTTGAGCCATCTCGACCACCTCTTCAGGAACGTATTTATACGAGCTTTCAGTCCAGATGGTCTCATCGTTGGCGAAAACGACCGAGAACCTGGCCTTGCGAACGGTAACGGATTGCGCTTGGGTCGAGCGGAGGTGCATTTCGATGCGACGCTCCTGCGGGTCGTACTTCACGGCGTGCCGGAAAGCCGCGAGGTCGAAGTCGGCGTCGAGTTCGCGGTTGATGCGCGCCAGGAGATTGAGGTTGAACGCGGCGGTGACGCCGATGGGGTCGTCGTAGGCGGCAAGCAGTTGCGATACTGGTTTCACAAGGTCTGTACCCAGCAGCATCCCGTCGCCCGGGGCCAGTCTGCGGCGGACTTCACAGAGAAAATCCTCACCGGCGGGGCGGTCGAAGTTCCCGATATTGCTGCCCAGAAACAGTACCAGCAGACTTTCGCCGGCCCGGCGACCTGCGGCGACCTCCAGAAGTCCGTCGAGATAGGAGCGCTCGTAACCGACAATGCTCACCGAATCGATTTGGCCCAGTTCTTTCTCGCACTGCGCGAGAGCGGTCGGCGAGATCTCGATCGGGTAGTACGTCGTGCGCTGCCGGCGCGAAAGGGCTTGCAGAATCCACCGCGTTTTCTTGCCGCTGCCGCTGCCCAACTCCGCGACGAGTACGGGCGACGGCAGGCGGCTGACCATCTGCTCGGCGTGATGCTGCAGCAGGCGCTCGTCGGCGCGCGTGAGACCGTATTCGGGCAGCACGCTGATCACTTCAAACAGGACGGAACCCACTTCGTCGTAGAGATACTTCGAGGGAAGCTCCTTTTGACCGGGCTTGGTCAGACCGGCGCGCACCTCCGCCGCGAAGTCGGCGACCGGGTATTGGGGGATTGCCTCGGTGAGCATGGAACCTCCTCGGCGCGCCGGGCTAATGGGTGACGCAGCGAAAGGCAGCGTAAACGTACGGGTAGCGCGGCTGGAACCAGTTGCGGAATGAGCGACGCAGCAGACAGGCCGCGGTGCGCGACGCCCCGCCCTTGGCGACGTAGTGCAGGCCGTCGAAGAAATCGGCGGAGTAGCCCGGATAAAACGAAAACGGCTCGAACCCCGCAAACGGCTCGAAGACCGTGCGAGTCCATTCCCACCCATTGCCCACCAAGTCGGAGACGCCAAAGGCGCTTGCGCCCGCTGGATGCGCCCCGACCGGAGTGGGATCCCAGCGGTGGAAGTCGAAATTGCCGTAGTGCGCGTCGGGCGGCTGGTGGCCCCAGGGGTAGGCGCGCTCGGAGCCGTCCGGCGTGCCGTAAGCAGCGCGATGGAACTGAGCTTCGCTGGGCAGCGCTTTGCCCGCCCAGCGGGCGTAGGCCGCCGCCTCGGCATGGCTCACGTAAACCGGCCAATCGAGTGGTAGCGGCACCTCGGCAAACATTGTTTGGTAAAACCATTGGTCGCCGCGACGCTTCCAGAAGAACGGGTGGCTTATTCCTCGCATTTCCCGCCACTCCCAATCGACGTCCGCCCAGAGGGCGCGGTGATCGTAGGCTCCGTCTGAAACAAACTTCAGATATTCGCCGTTGGTGACTTTGTAGGCGTCGATAGCAAAGGCGGGGACATCCACCTGATGAGCCTCGAACTCGTTGTCCCAGCCGAACGGCGCAGCGGCAGAGCGCGGCAGCCCCAGCGTGGCCCGGCCTGCTGGGATCTCCACCAGGCGCGGTCTCACCGAAGGCGCGGCGGGTGCTGGTACAATTGGACGCCCGAATTTGCGGTCCAATGGCAACTGATGCAGCATGTAAGCCAGGGTCTCGGCGTGCATGAGCCGGTGTTCAATAGCGACTTGGAGGACAAAGCCGTCGCGGAGGAGCGGGTGGTTCGGGTCGTCAAACGACGCGGCCTCAAGGCCCGCATCAATCGTCTGGCGCACGCGCTGGTTGTACCGCTCGATCTCGGATCGCCCGGGCCAGTCAGCGGGTTGGTCGGTCGGCAGCCCGCCGCTCACCGGATCAATCCCGAAGGCAAACAGCAGGTCGAACGATTCGTGGAAGGATCCCCGGCCGAGCACATTGCGCCCCAGCAGGTTCCAATCGAAAGCCTCGAGATGGCCGAGATAGAAAATGATGCGGTGCCGTTCGGGGATGGGCCGGTCGTATATCGCCTCGGGTCGTACGATGTCGAACAACTCATCGGTCCGCGCTCGCGCATCCGCCAAGCGCGCCATCAGTGTTTGACGAGTCCGAACGGCGGTGGCGATAGCTCCCATGGGTCGGTTCTCCTTAAGATTGGATGCGAAGCGGACTACCGGGATGCGCTCCTGGGCGCTTTAGCGGGCTGAGGGAAGACTCTTGTCTAACCGGAGCGGGCCAGAAAGTCAACCGTTATGGAGCGGAACCCGTGGAGCGTCCGGTCGACCACACTTGACCGAATGGATGGTGTAGTGGAGCCAGCGGCAAAAGCCGGCAGCGTCATTGAATGTCGCGGCGTATGGTACCGCCTGGACGGCGGAGGGCACGACGGGAGTTCGCAGGGCCGTGCGCTGCTCTCCGATGTGAATCTACAAGTCGAGCGCGGCGAAACGTTGGTCTTGCTCGGCCGCAGCGGTTCAGGCAAGACGACCACGCTCAAGCTGATCAACCGGTTGCTCGAGCCCACTGCTGGAGAAGTCCAGGTGGAGGGGCGCCGCACTACCGATTGGGATCCCATCCGCCTGCGGCGGCGGATCGGCTATGTGATCCAGGAGGTGGGGTTGTTCCCACATTTCACGGTGGAACGCAATGTCGGCCTGGTGCCGTCGCTCGAGGGCTGGGAGATGCCTCGCATCCGCGCCCGCGTCGCAGAGCTGCTCCGCCTGGTGGGTCTCGAACCCGGACAGTTTGCTTCGCGCCGCCCGCACGAGCTTTCCGGCGGGCAGCGGCAACGCGTCGGGGTGGCGCGGGCGCTGGCGGCCGACCCGCCCATCCTGCTGATGGACGAGCCTTTCGGCGCGCTCGATCCGGTGACGCGAGCGGAGTTGCAGCGCGAGTTTCGGGAGCTGGCGGCGCGGCTCGGCAAGACGATTGTCTTCGTCACCCACGACGTGCGCGAAGCCCTGCTGCTGGGTACGCGCATTGCTCTGTTGGCGGAAGGCCGTCTGGTTGCGATCCATTCGCCCGGGGAATTCCTGCGCGCGCCGGAGACTGAAGTGAAAGCGTTTGTTTCCGCCCTGGGGATCGGCGAGCTGGAACTGAATCCGTGAAGCGAGGTGACGGGTGAATGTCTTTGACTTCATAATCCGCAATCGTGGCGAAGTCCTCCAGTTGACGCTCGAGCACCTGGCGCTGGTGGCCATCGCCATGACGCTGGCTGTTGTGATCGGCGTGCCGCTCGGGGTCGCCCTGACCCGCCGCCGGGCGCTCGAGCGATGGGTCCTCGGTGCAGCCAACGTCATTCAGACAGTGCCGAGCCTGGCCCTGTTCGGCTTTTTGATACCTGTGCCGCTGATCGGCGGAATCGGCGGCCGCACGGCGGTCGTGGCGCTGACGCTTTATGCCCTGCTGCCCATCATCCGCAACACCTACGTCGGGATCACAGGCGTCGATCCCGCCGTTATCGAAGCGGCCCGCGGGATGGGCATGACCGACGGCCAACTGCTCTGGCAGGTGGAGATCCCGCTGTCGCTCGGGGTCATCCTCGCCGGAATCCGTGTGGCCACGGTCATCTGTGTGGGCGTGGCTACCATTGCGGCGGCAATCGGCGCCGGAGGCTTGGGGATGTACATTTTTCGCGGCGTGGCCATGGTCAATAACCAGGTGATTCTCGCCGGCGCCATCCCTGCCGCGGTCCTCGCGGTGTTGGCTGACGTGAGCCTGGGCTGGGCCGAGCGCCGCCTCACGGCGAGATAGCGTGTCGCGCACCTCCCATACATGTGG
>JBASRK010000057.1:0-16148 GCA_049273775.1 Candidatus Acidiferrales bacterium | reverse complement strand
TGATTGCGGGAGTCGCTGCGGCGCAGGGCGTCGGTTCAATTGAGTTTGTGGCTCGAGTGACGCCCACGGTGGGCCGAGCTGAGCCGGTGCGGCAGATAACGTTCTATCTGCTGCGCAAGAGCTATGCGGAGACCGTCAAAGAAGTGGAGCAGTCCGAAGAAAAGCCCGAGATGGACCGGTTCATTGCGGGCCTGGAGGTCTCCAAGGAGCTCAAGGCCTGGATGAAGAAAAACCATTGGGTCCAACTGGCCGGCCCGGAGTTCACCCGGCGGCTGAAGACCGATGACATCCTCGACGTGCCGGAGTTTTACGACGCGTGTTTGCGGCGCAATGTCGGTGATGAGGGGATCGGATTCCCTCCGCCGAGCTACCGCGAACGTGACCGCCAGGAGAACCCGCAGAGATACGAAAAGCAGCGCCAGGAATACCGGACAATCCTCCGGCGATTTCTCGAGAATAACAAGCCATCCATCGAAGGCATCGATCTCTACCTCGACACCATCAACCCCGGCTCGCGCTGGGCACTGCAGGAAGCGGAGTTGCGCCTGCGGATTCGCAAGCGCGCGCTTCAACTGGCCGAGACCCGCGACCTCGTGGCCAAGTCCGAAACCGACCTGGACGGCCGCGGCGTGCTGCCGGGCATCCTGCCGGGTGCCTACTGGCTCAGTACGCTGGAGACGGAAGCGATCGCCGGCGACACGCACCTGCGCTGGGATGCCCCGGTGACCGTCCGCTCCGGGCTGGCCACACGCCTCGAGCTCTCGTACCTCAATGCCGTCGAGCCCGCCCGCAACGCAACGACCCGCCCGTAGATACCCAGCCCTCTCGAAAGCCTCCGCAAGTCAGCCCTGCCAAAACGTATGGTTCTTCCTGTGCGGCTCGCGGTGCGCCGCTCTTTTTTTTCTTTCCCCGCGGCACTACACTGCTCCCGTGGGCACGCTCTGGCTCTGGATCGGATTCAACGTCTTCGTGCTGCTCATGCTGGCGCTGGACCTCGGTGTCTTCCATCGCCGGGCGCACGTTATCTCGATCGGCGAGGCGGGGGCCTGGAGCGTGGTCTGGGTGCTGGTGTCGCTCGGGTTCAACCTCGGCCTGTTGCACTGGTACGGCCGGACTCCGGCGCTGGAATTCTTCACCGGCTACCTGATTGAAAAATCGCTCAGCGTGGACAATCTGTTCGTTTTTGTTCTGCTGTTCAAATACTTCGCGGTGGAGCGGCACTACCAGCACCGCATATTGCTATGGGGGATCCTGGGGGCGCTGGTGATGCGCGGCGCGATGATCGGCCTGGGCGTGGCCTTGATCCACCGCTTCGAATGGGTGCTGTACGTGTTCGGCGCGTTCCTGATTTATGCCGGAGCGAAGATGATGTTTCGCTCCGACGAACAGGTCCACCCGGAGCACAACCCTGTATTCCGCTGGGCGCGCAAATTTCTCCCCATGACGAAGAGCTACGAGGAACAGCGCCTGTTCGTCCGCACCGCAGGGATGTGGCGCGCCACGCCGCTCTTTCTCGTATTGCTCGTGGTCGAGACCACGGACCTGGCCTTTGCGCTCGATTCCATCCCCGCCGTCTTCGGCGTCACCCGCGACCCCTTCATTGTGTACACCTCCAACGTCTTTGCCGTTCTCGGCCTGCGCGCCTTCTACTTTTTGCTGGCGGGAGTGCTGCCGTATTTCCGCTACCTGGATACAGGGCTGTCGCTGGTGTTGATGTTCATCGGCGCAAAGATGCTGGGCGAGCACTGGCTGCCCATCCCGACTCACATAGCGCTCCTTGTGGTGGCTGCGATACTCGGCGTGGCCGTGATCGCATCGGTTGCTGCGGCTCGGGCTGAGGCTCGTGCGATGCGCAAGAACGCCCGGGAGGCGGAGCTGGCAGCCGCCGGCCTGCTCACCCGGCTTTCGAGCCCTGATGCCGCTGTGCGAGAAGCGGCTGCCGGCGAACTTTACCGCACGGGCTGCGCCTCAGCAGATGCGGTGGTGGATCGCTGGCGCGCTCTGCCCGAATTCGCCGCTCTACTCGCGGGGCCGCCAACCGTCGGCCTCGCCGTCCAGCCCCCGACGTTTGAGATGATCCGAGCTACGAACGGTTTGCCCCGACTGGCCGATGTACCTCCCGATCAGGACGCCCTGGAGTACGAGCTCGATTTCGGCCGCGGCGTGCGTCTCGACATCCTGACGACCAGAGCGCCCGGCGGAGCCGGGGCGATTGCGCGCTTCCTGGAGAAATTCGGCGAAGGGATCCAGCAGGTCGAGTACGAGATTCAGGACGTGGATCGAGCCACAGAAATCCTTCGCACGCAATTCACCCAGCAAGCCGTATACTCCCGGACGCGCACCGGCGCCGACGGCACTCGCGTCAATTTCTTCCTGGCAGCCACCCCGCATGGGAAGAAGGTCTTGATCGAGCTTGTGGAATCTCCGCAGCGCGACCCCAAACCAGCGCACCCCTGATCGGAGCACACGGGCCAGGCGCTAGACCCGCCGCCCGCTCTGCTCGATGAGTTTGGCGACCACGCCGGTCCAGCCGGTCTGATGGTTCGCGCCGAGCCCCGCGCCGTTGTCTCCGTGGAAATACTCATGGAACAAAAGGAGGTCGCGCCAGTGCGGGTCGGTCTGAAATTTCTCCACGCCGCCGAAAACCGGGCGGCGGCCGTCGGCGCCCCGCAGGAAGATGCGAGTCAGGCGGGAGGAGAGCTCGGCGGCGACTTCCCACAGCGTCTTGTACTGTCCCGAGCCGGTGGGGCATTCCACCTTCAGGTCATTGCGGTAGTAGTGATGGAATTTCTGCAGCGACTCGATCAGCAGGAAATTCACCGGGAACCAGACCGGCCCCCGCCAGTTGGAGTTGCCGCCGAAAAGCCCCGTAGCGGATTCGGCGGGCTCATAAGAGACGCGGTGCTCGCTGCCGTCGGCCTGGAGCACGTAGGGATGGTCCCGGTGGTACTTGGAAAGGGCGCGGATGCCGTAGGGAGAGAGGAATTCGGCCTCGTCCAGCATGTAGCGGAGCACGCGCACGAGCTGCCTGCGGTTCACTAGCGAGAGCAGCCGGCGCACGCCCTTCGACGAGCGCTGGGTCATCTCGATGTGCTCGGGCACGTCGAAGTGGTTGTCGATGAACCACTGCATGCGCCGCTTGAAGCCGGGGAAGCGGTCCACGATCTCTGGCTCGAGCGTCTCGATCGCGAGCAGCGGGAGCAGCCCCACCATCGAGCGCACCTTGAGGTAGTGGTTGCCGCCGTCGGGCATGTGCAGCACGTCGTAGTAGAACCCGTCCTGTTCGTCCCACAGGGCGATGCCCTCGCCGCCCAGGTCGTTCATGGCGTGGGCGATATAGATGAAGTGCTCGAAGAACTTGCTGGCCACATCCTCGTAAGCGGGGTCTTCGAGCGCCAGCTCGCCCGCGATCGCCAGCATGTTCAGGCAGTACATCCCCATCCAACTGGTGCCGTCGGACTGCTCGAGATGGCCGCCGGTAGGCAGCGGCGCCGAGCGGTCGAAGACCCCGATGTTGTCCAGGCCCAGGAAACCGCCCTGAAAGACGTTCATGCCGTCCGGGTCTTTGCGGTTCACCCACCAGGTGAAGTTCAGTAGCAGCTTGTGAAAAACTTTTTCGAGGAATTCCCGGTCGGCCTTGCCACGGATGCGCCTTTCGATCTTGTACACGCGCCAGGCGGCCCAGGCGTGCACGGGCGGGTTGACGTCGTCGAAGGCCCATTCGTAGGCCGGCAGCTGCCCGTTCGGGTGCATGTACCACTCGCGCAGCAACAGGATGAGCTGCTCCTTGGCGAAGTCCGGGTCCACCTGCGCCAGCGGGATGCAGTGGAAGGCCAGGTCCCAGGCGGCATACCACGGGTACTCCCACTTGTCCGGCATCGAAATCACGTCCGCGTTGTACAGAGTCGCCCAGTCTGAGTTCCGGCCGTGCTTGCGCTCGGGTGGCGGCGGCGGACAGGCGGGGTCGCCCTCGAGCCAGGTGCGAACATCGTAGTGATAAAACTGCTTCGACCAGAGCATCCCGGCAAAGGCCTGTCGCTGGACCTTGCGGGCGTCTTCCACGATGCCCTGGGGGGTGCGCTGGGTGTAGAACTCGTCAGCCTCGGCGAAGCGCGCCGCGAAGATGTCGTCAAATGCCTTGCCGAACGGCTCTTCCGGAGCCACGTCCATCGCCGCCCCGGCCGAGCGGCGTCCGGCGGAGCCATCCGGGACGCCGGCGACGCGCAAAGCGGGCACCAGCCGCGCCTGATCGGTGAAGCGCAGCCGCAACGTGGCGCTCGCGCCGGGGCCCAGGCGGAGGCGGTAGAGCGCGGCGGCCTTGGTGCCGGTCTGTGCGGGATTCACCGCATCGCGGGCGCCGTGGACGAGGTAATCGTTGATGCTGTCTTTGACATAGGACGTGTGGTTGTCTACGCCGAATAGCCGCCGGTGGTTCGTATCGTTCTCGGTGAACAGCAGCTCAGGCGCGCCTCCCTCACCCGCCGCAGCGGGCTCGGGGCCCGCTTCGCACAGCAGCCAGCGCGTGCCGTAGTATTTGTGCTGCGCCTCGATTGCGGCAACTGGTGCATTGCCCGATTGCGCTCGCGAGAGCACCGGGCGATCGGGGTCGCGGCCCCACGACCAGGTGTTGCGGAACCACAGTGTCGGCAGGAGGTGCACCTCCGCCGCTTCCGGGCCGCGGTTGTGCGCCGTGATGCGCACCAGTATGTCTTCGGCGGTGGCCTTGGCGTACTCGACGAAGATATCGAAGTATCGGTTCCCCTCAAACGCGCCGGTGTCGAGCAACTCGAATTCAGGCGCCTCGCGCCCGCGGCGCCGGTTTTCTTCCACCAGTTGCGCATAGGGGAAGGCCGCCTGCGGATACTTGTAGAGGAACTTCATGTAGGAGTGCGTCGGCGTGCTGTCCAGATAGAAGTAGTATTCCTTCACGTCTTCGCCGTGGTTGCCTTCCGGGCCGGAGAGCCCGAACAGACGCTCCTTCAGAATGGGATCGCGACCGTTCCACAGCGCCACGGCGAAACAGATCTGCTGGTGACGGTCGGAAATGCCGCCGATGCCGTCTTCGCCCCAGCGGTAGGCGCGCGAGCGGGCATGGTCGTGCGGGAAGTAGTCCCACGCGGTGCCGCCAGGGCTGTAGTCTTCGCGGACGGTGCCCCACTGGCGCTCGGAGAGATACGGCCCCCAGCGCTTCCAGTGCACCTTGCGCTGCCGCGATTCTTCGAGCCTCTGTTCTTCTGCCGTCATCCAGTCACTTCTCCTCGGAAATTATGGGGCATCCGACCGGCAGGATGGCGCATGGTCCCCCTGAAGGCAATAGCTTACCCGGCCCTCGGGGATCGGCTACTGGAGAATCGGTTGGGCTGCATAAGATTTATGGGTGAGCGGGTCTCTCAGTTCGGGGCATCCATGGTTAAGGCTGAGACTTAGCTCGATGAGACGCCTAGCCTTTCACAACGACCTCACACTCGGTCAGTCGAACCGGAAAGCACGTCGGGACAATGGCCATGCTATCCGCGCTGTATCTCAAGCGGGAAGACGGTGTCCATCAACGACGCCCCGCCATCCACGGCGATGACTTGGCCCGTGATCCAGCTTGCTTCCTCCGAGCAAAGCAGCGACACGGCGTTGCCGATGTCGGCGGGCGTCCCCAGGCGTCCCGCCGGTGTCCAGCCACTCTCGTGCCACGCTCGCGCAGTGTCCTGCACCTGTTGCGGCAAGGAGTTCAAGACGCTGTCCTCGGTCAGCCCGGGGCTGACGGCGTTCACGGTGATGCCGCGTTTAGCCAGCGCCACCGCGAAGTAGCGGCAGAGCGATTCGAGCGCAGCTTTGGCTGACCCCATGCCGACCCAGGGCTGCCAGCTTCCCGTGCGGCCGCCGGGGGCGTAGGTAATGGCGATGATTCTTCCGCTATCGCGCATCAGCCGGACCGACTCGCGCACGGCCACCAAGAACGCCTTGGCCTGCGAATTAACCGCCATGTCCCAGTTCTCGAGCGAAATGTCCAAAGGCTTGCTATAGAAGGTCGGAAGCTCGGTGCGCGCGTTGCTCACGAAGATGTCCAGCTTGCCGAACTCCTCCTCGACTCTTTTGAACATGCGGCGGATGTCCTCGATCCGCGACACGTCCGCCTGAACGATGAAGCCGTCGGAACCGGCCTTCTTCATCCGGGTGAGGGTGTCCTTGGCCGCGGCCTCATTCTGGTAATAATGGACGGCCACGCGAGCGCCCTTCTCCGCCAGCTTCAGAGCGATACCCCGGCCGATGCCCCGCGAGCTCCCGGTGATTAGGGCGTGCTTGCCTTTGAGCGACATGGCGACCTCCTTCTTCCGAGGCAATTTGACCGCAGAAACGCGACTTGAACCAGTGAATACCGCCAGTGGGTGCCAGATTCTAGTGGAGAATGGGGCACCGGACAATGAATAAAGCGGTTTGGACTGGGAGGCTGATTCGAACCGCTGGAGAAACGCCTACAGATGGTTGATCACGCTCGCGAAGCAGCCGGCGCCGAAGCCGTTGTCGATATTCACCACGCTGATGTTGGAAGCGCAACTGTTCAGCATGGCCAGCAGCGCCGTCAACCCGGCGAAGCTGGTGCCATAACCCGTGCTGGTCGGCACGGCGATGACCGGCACGCCGACCAGGCCCGCCACCACGCTTGGCAAGGCTCCTTCCATCCCGGCGACGCAGATGATCACGCGCGCAGCCTCGAGCTTCTCGCGATGCCGGAGGAGCCGATGCAACCCGGCCACGCCGACATCGTAGATGGCCCCGGTGCGGTTGCCCATCATTTCCGCGGTCAAGCAGGCCTCCTCGGCGACCGGGATATCGCCGGTGCCCGCCGTGAGAGTCAGAATCAGCCCCTTGCCCGAGCTCGTATGGTTGCGCCGGATGGAGATCGCGCCCGAAAGCGGATGGAATTCCGCCTGGCGGCTCAGCCGCCGTACAGCACGATAGATATGTTCGCCGGCGCGCGTAATCAGGATATTGTGTTGGGAAGCCCGCGCGCGCAGCATTCCGCGGACAATCCCGGCGACCTGTTGGGGAGTCTTGCCCGGGGCGAAGACGGTCTCGGCAAAACCCTGGCGTAGCGCGCGGTGGTGGTCAATCTTGGCAAAGCCGAGGTCTTCAAACGGCAGGTGGCGCAGCCGCTCGACGGCTTGCGCGACCGAAAGGCGCCCGGTTCGCACCCGGTCAAGAAGCCGCCGAATGTCTGGCTCTTCCATCTGGCACCTGAATGGATTTCGAGGTTTGTTTCACTTCTTCCTGAGGGCGGCGTTCAGCGAGCCTTGCCGGTAGCCTTCCAGGTCCAGGGTCACGTAGCTGAACCCGAGCGGTTTCATGCGCTCGGTGAGCGCGCGCGCCATCTCTAAATTCAGCGCTCGGGGCAGCTCCGCCGGCGCAATCTCGATCCGCGCCAGGTCCTGGTGGGCGCGGACGCGGAATTGCCGGAACCCCAGCTCCCGCAGGATGTTTTCGCCTCGTTCGATGCGGGTCAGATTCTCCACGGTCACGGGCGTTCCATAAGGTACGCGCGAGGACAAGCATGACGCCGCCGGCCGCTCCCAGGTGGAAAGGCCTGCTCGCAGCGAAAGCTCGCGAATCTCCGCCTTGGTGAGCCTGGCCTCAAGCAGCGGCGCGAGCACGCCGTATTCGGCAGCCGCTCGATGCCCAGGGCGGAAATCGTGCAAATCGTCAGCGTTTGCGCCATAGGCGACTGCGGCAAAACCCCTCGCGGCAGCCAGCCGGACGAGTTCGCTGAAAAGTTCCGTCTTGCAATGGTAGCAGCGGTCCGGGTTGTTGGCGACGTAGAGCGGATTATCGAACTCCCGAGTTTCGATGCATTCGTGACGCAGGCCCACCTCGCGGACAAAGGACTCTGCCTGCCGGCGATCATGCGCGGAAAAGCTGGGCGAAAGCGCCGTCACCGCCAGGACTTTCTCACCGAGAATCCGGTGAGCCGCCCAGGCCAGATAGGCCGAGTCAGCTCCACCGGAAAATGCCACCAGCAATGAGTTCAAGCGGCGCAGCCGGCGGAAAAGTTGCTCCTGCTTCTTAAGCGGGTCACGCCCCCTGCCCATCTCACCTGCTTCGCCGGCGCTCCTCTGGGTCTCGCTCCGCATTGTTCTCTGCCTTTCTATCTATCGCGAACAACTTCTGAAATTGAAACGCTGCTTCAGCCAGCACTTGCTTCAGCGGCACGCCGTGCTCGGCGGCGACCCTCTGGCAATCTTCGTACTCCGGTGCCACATTCAGGACGTGGCCGTTCAGTCGCGACACCTTCATGCGGATGCGCCCCAGTGGAGTTTCCACCGGAATGCTCTCCCGCTGGAGTGTCCGGCGGCGCGCCGTGTACGAGCGCACTCCGATGGTAGTAGTCTCGCGAAAGATCAAGTCCGTCAGACGGTCCACGGCCGCGGGCTCGCACAGCAGCGTGACCAGTTGCCCCGGACGATTCTTTTTCATCTGCACAGCAGTGGCGAAGACGTCCAGCGCGCCGGCCTGGAGTGCACGCTCGACAAAATAGCCATAGATCTGTGGGTTCATGTCATCGAGATTGGCCTCCAGCACGACAATGGCGTCGTCCCAGGGCTCCCCCGCCCCTTGGGCGACTGATTCGCCCACAAACAACCGCAATACGTTAGGCTGTTCGGGCAACTCCGCCGCGCCCGCGCCGTAACCGATGGCTGCCACCGTCATCGGCGGCAAGGCTCCAAACCCCGACGCCAGCGTGGAGGCGATGGCAGCCCCGGTCGGCGTAACCAGTTCGCGCTGGATTCCCGTGGAATACGCCGGCGCGCCCCGCAACAACTCTGCCGTCGCGGGCGCCGGAACCGGCAAAGTACCGTGCTGCGTTTCCACTCGGCCCTCCCCCAGATTGAGCGCCGAACAGGAAAACTCTTCCACGCCCAGTAACTCGAACCCGATGCAGGCGCCGACGATGTCCACGATGGCGTCCACCGCACCGACCTCGTGGAAGTGCACATTTTCGATGGGCACGTCGTGCACCCGGGCTTCGGCTTCACCGAGCCGGCAAAAGATGCGACGCGCCCGATCGGCCACGCGTGACGCCAAAGACGCCTGATCAATCAATTGGAGAATCGTCTCCAGCGAGCGATGGTGATGGTGCTCGGTGGTTTCCACCTCCACTCGCGTGGCCATGACGGCTCCGCGACGTACCTTCGCCGCGGATATCTTCCAGCCGGTCAGTGGCAACCGGCGCAGTTCAGCCTCCAGGCTTGCCAGCGGGCAGCCCGCATGTACCAGCGCGCCCAGCACCATGTCGCCGCTGATGCCGGAAAAGCAATCGAAGTAGGCAATCTTCATGGATTTCACGTGCGAGGAGCGGCTGGGCGCAGCGATTTACGCACCCGTCTCAGCTCGCCGCAATGATGTGCTCAGGCAACCCGATAATAGGTCTCGCTCCACGAGGAAGTCAAATCAGGCGGGCATTCAACCCGCTGGCACATTGTCCTCGCATCTTACTGCAGCGATGTCCGGACGCCGTGGCGCGGTGCCCTCGCGCGCGAGGCGTCCAAAGTGAATTCTGTTATCATCTAAAGTACGGGGCCCCAAGAATGGAATTTCACTTACAGATCCTTGCGGCCCGCCGGCAAACCATAAGACGCCATGCCCGACAACGCTGCGCAACCTTCACGACCCCAACACTCTGGAAAGCTGAGCATCACTCGCCTCGTCCGTCCTCACTGGAAAGCTCTGACGTTCGCGCTGCTCGCAGTACTGGGCGAAACCCTCACTGACGTTCTCGAGCCGTGGCCCATAAAAATTGTCGTCGATAACCTCCTGCAATCGAAAAGGCTGCCGGGATGGCTAGGCGGGATGGTCTCGGGGCTGTTCGGCGAGAACAAGTTCGCCATTCTGAACTTTGCCGTGGCTGGGGTCGCGGCCATCGCGGTGGTCGGCGCCATCAGCTCCTACGTGGAGAAATACCTGACCACGAGTATCAGCCAATGGGTAACGCACGACCTGCGGCGGACGCTCTACAACCACATTCAGCGGCTTTCGCTCGCCGAGCACGACGAAGCGCGAACGGGCGACCTGATCACGCGGGTGACCAGCGACATCGAAGCCATTCAGGACTTCATTACCTCCGCTCTGCTCGGCCTGCCGGTCAACGCGTTGACGCTCGTCGGCATGATCGGAGTCATGTTCTACATCAACTGGCGGTTCACCCTGATCGCTCTTTCGATTGCGCCGGTGCTTCTCCTAGCGGTGTACTACTTAACGCGCCGCATCAAAAAAGCCTCGCGCGCCGTCCGGGAAAAACAGAGTGAGCTGGTCTCCGTCGTGGAAGAAGTGCTGACTTCCGTCCGCGTAGTCCAGGCCTTCGCCCGGGAGGATTACGAGCAGCGGCGGTTCGAATCGCAGAGCCGGGAAAACGTGGAGATGGCGCTGCAGGCCCGGAGCATCAAGGCGAAGCTTTCGCCGGTCGTGGAGGTCATCGTGGCTGCGGGCACGTGCCTGGTTCTTGGATACGGCGCGCGACTCGTCCTGGCCGGCCGACTCAGCGCCGGCGTGCTGATTGTATTCCTGCTGTATTTGGGCAAGATGTACAAGCCCATGCGTGAGCTTTCAAAAATGACCGACACGATCTCCAAAGCGGTGGTCGGCTACGAGCGCATCCAGGAGGTGCTGGAAATCGAAAGCCGCGTCCGCGACCTGCCACGCGCACGCCGGGCCCCCAGATTCAAAGGCAAAATCGAGTTCGACCACGTCAATTTTAGCTATGGCGATGAAACCCCGGTGCTGAAAGACATCAGCTTTCAGATCGTGCCGGGCCAGGTCGCGGCGATTGTGGGTCCCTCGGGCACCGGCAAGACCACGATCATCAGCCTGATTCCGCGCTTCTACGATCCTCGGTCGGGGCAGGTGAAAATCGACGGCACGGATATCCGTCGCTACACCCTGAAGTCCGTTCGCGAGCAGATCAGTTTCGTTCTGCAGGAAACTCTGCTGTTCCGCGCACCAGTCTGGGAGAACATCGCCTACGGCAAACCCGACGCCCCACGCAAGCAAATCATTCGCGCCGCGGAGCTGGCCAATGCGCATGAGTTCATCGAGAAAATGCCGGAGGGCTATGATACGATGATCGGCGAGCGTGGCGTGACACTCTCCGGCGGACAGCGCCAGCGCATCGCCATTGCCCGAGCGATCATTCGCAACACTCCCATTTTGATTCTGGACGAGCCCACCTCGGGCCTTGACGCTGCTTCCGAGCAGGCCGTCATCGAAGCGTTGGACCGCCTGATGGAGGGCAAGACTTCCGTCGTCATCGCTCACCATCTGGGCACGGTCCGCCACGCCGATATCATTTTCGTCGTCAAAGATTCCGAACTGGTGGAACGGGGAACTCACGAGGAATTGCTGGCCGCCGGCGGGCTCTACGCCGAGTCATACAAGATCCAGACTTCGGAGGGCGCCGAAAAGACGGCCGATGAGGCCTCCGGCGACTAGCAATTCTTTTTTCACCCAAGCGAGGAACAAATCGATGCAGCGAACGCGAAGGATCCTGAAAACCGCGCTTCTCTTGCTGCTGGCTCTATCGGTGCCGATTGCCGCGCAGAAGCAAGCCAAGCCGGAAAAAGAAAAAGCGGCCAACCTGCCGACGGTGATCTGGCGCGATCCGGGTGACGTTGCGACCTTGAATCTTACCTATGGCGCTGGAGGGAAACAGCATGCGCCGGACCCAAATGGCAGATACACCTTCCTGAAGGAAGACTTGAAAGGAACCAGTCCGAAGTTCGACGTCGAGGACGAGCAAGGCCGCCACTGGAGAGTGAAGCTGGGTCAGGAACCTCAGGCGGAAACAGCCGCTACTCGCCTGCTGTGGGTCGCGGGCTACTTCGTCGATGAAGATTACTACCTTGCGAAGCTCAAGGTGACCGGGGTTCCAAAACTCCACCGCGGCCAGTCGTTTGTCTCCTCCGACGGCACGGTCCACCGCGCCCGGCTGAAGCTCCGCTCGAAGCAAGTCAAGAAGGAAGGGGACTGGGACTGGTTCGATAACCCGTTCGTCGGCACAAAGGAGCTGAACGGCCTGCGCATCATGATGTCTTTAGTGAATAACTGGGACTTGGCCAGGAACAACAATTCGATCTATGAGGTGGACGGCGAGCGACGCTACTTGGTCAGCGACGTGGGCGCGAGCTTCGGCAACACCGGAAACAGCCTTACCCGATCAAAAAGCGCGCTCAAGGGCTACGCCAATTCGAAATTCATCGAGAAAGTGACGTCCGATTACGTGGACTTCGTCTTGCACAGCCGCCCGTTCTTCCTCACAGTATTCGACGTCCCCAACTACCGTGCGCGCACGCGGATGGAGCAGGTCACCAAGCACATCCCGCGCGCGGACGCCAAATGGCTGGGACAAAGGCTCGCCCGGCTTTCTGAGGAGCAAATCCGCGACTGCTTTCGCACCGCAGGCTATACGCCCGAAGAAGTTGAGGGGTTCTCGAAGGTGGTGCAGAAGAGAATCGCGGAGCTGAACGCGCTGTGAGCGGTCCCTCCTTGACCGCGGAGCGCAGAATTCGTACCCTGCTCGGTGCCGGAAATCGGCATCTCAGAAGCAGCGAAAGCCCCAGCAGGCGAAAGCGGGGGATCCGGACGTGAAATTAATTATCGAGCCCGACGACGGGGTGGCCCCGCTTCTTTCAGCCATCAAGAAAGCCAGGAAAAGCGTAGAGATTGCCATCTTCCGCTTCGATCGCAGAGACATGGAAGCGGCGATTAAGGCGGCCGTAGGCAAGGGCGTGAAGGTCGCCGCGTTAATTGCCTCCGCCAACCGGGGCGGCGAAAAGAACTTACGCCAGCTCGAGATGCGCTTCCTCGAAGCCGGAATCGTGGTCGCCCGAAGTGACGACGACCTGATCCGCTATCACGACAAGCTGATCGTCATCGATCGCCGCGTCCTTTACATGCTTTCTTTCAACTTTACGCACATGGATATTGATCACAGCCGCGGTTTCGGACTTGTCACCAAGAATGCCAAGTGGGTGCAAGAGGCCGTGAAGCTCTTTGAGGCCGACTCCACGCGAAAGCCGTACACACCCGGGCTGGATACGTTCGTCGTGAGTCCGGCGAACTCCCGAAAGGTCCTCAGCCGCTTCCTGAAGCGGGCGAAGAAGCAATTGCTGATCTACGATCCGAAGGTCTCGGACGAGGAAATGATCCGCATCCTGCAGGATCGGGCGAAAGCTGGTGTTGAAATCCGCATCATCGGACGGATTGGCCAACACGCCCATCTGCCCATCCGAAAACTAGCCAAGTTTCGGTTGCACACGCGCACGATCATCCGCGACCGCCACCAGGCCTACGTCGGCAGCCAGAGCCTTCGCCCGGCCGAGTTGGACTCCCGGCGCGAAGTCGGCCTCATCGTCCGCGAGGCAAGGATTGTTAAAGGCCTGATCGACACATTTGAATCCGACTGGGCCGCCGCCGGCGCGCCAAAAGAACAGGACGCCGGGAAAGACCAGCAGGCTCCAAAAGAGGCGCCGCTGGAGGTCCCGAGGAAAGAAGCGCAGAAGGCGGTTGAGGTTCTCTCCCGAGAACTCCATCCGCTGACCGCGACAGTGAAAAAGGCGGTGAAAAAAGCAGTGGCTACAGCCGGCGAGGAAGTACTCCGGGACAAAAAGGTCAAGGATACAGTCAAGAAAGTCGTGAAAAAGGCGGTGAAGCAAGCCGTCAAGGAAGCGGTCCAGGACGCCGAAAAACCCTAGAAGTGCATCCAACTCTTGGGGGGAACGGCTCGGCGCGAGAAAGGTCCTATGAGAGCGAAAAGAGGGATCGCGTATCCGATCGAATCTCTGCTGCTGGCGGCCTTCCTCGTCACTGGATGGGCGCCCAGCGGCCAGAGCCAAGGCGGCGCTCCGAATAAAGGGCAAGCCGAGGACGCCGCCGGCTACAAAGAGTTCTTGGACCGTGTGCAGGGATATGTGCAGCTGCACAAGTCGGTGGAATCGACCCTTCCCGCGCTGAAGCCCACAGAACTGCCGGAGATGATCGCCGCCCACGAGCAGGCACTAGCAAGAAAAATTCGCGAGGCGCGGCCCAATGCCCAACCCGGGGACATCTTTACAGATAAATCCAAGGAGGTGTTTCGCCACGCGATTCGCGATACGTTTAAGGGTCCTCACGGCCGGCACGCCCGCACCACGATCCGCCAAGGGGAGCCGCTCAAGGAAGTCCATCTGAGCGTGAATCAGGTTTATCCAAAGGGAGTTCCGTTCACCACCGTCCCTCCGACTTTGTTGCTCAAGCTTCCCAAACTGCCCAATGAAGTCGTCTACCGGATCGTGGATCGCGATTTGCTCCTTCTGGATGTCAATGCCAATCTCGTTGTCGATTTGATTCCCGAGGTTATCAGATAGAACCTCGAATCTCCGGGGTAAACCCATGCGACGCCGCGTTTTTCTCTTTCTGATCTTCCTCGTTCTTCTGACACCCAGCCTGCCGGCGGACCAGTTCAAGTTTCCTCTCAAGTCCAATTCGGTCCGCTTTGCAGCCATCGGCGATATGGGGACCGGCGACTCGATGCAGTATGAAGTGGCCCAGCGGATGCTCGCGACCCGCCAGGGCTTTCCGTTCGATTTTGTGATCATGCTGGGCGACAACATCTACGGCGGCAGCAGCCCCCGCGATTTCGAAAAAAAATTCGAGGTGCCGTACAAGCCGCTGCTGGATGCCGGTGTCAAGTTCTATGCGGCCCTGGGCAACCACGACAATCCCAACGAGCGCTTTTACAAGCTTTTCAATATGGACGGCGCGACCTACTACACATTCAAGAAGGGCAACGTGCGCTTCTTCGCCCTGGACAGCAACTACATGGACCCGAAGCAGCTCGCCTGGCTGGAAACGCAGCTACGCAACGCCGGCAGCGGGGATTGGAAGATCTGCTATTTCCATCACCCGCTCTATTCATCGGGAAAAACGCATGGCTCGTCGACCGAGCTGCGCCTGTTGCTGGAGCCGCTGTTTACCAAGTACGGCGTGGACGTCGTATTTTCTGGTCACGATCACGTCTACGAGCGCGTCCAGCCGCAAAAAGGCATCTACTACTTCACCGAAGGCTCTTCCGGCCAGTTGCGCAACGGCGACCTGGCGAAGACCAACATGACGAGCAAGGGATTTGACGCCGACCGCACGTTCATGTTGATCGAAATCACCGGCGCTGACATGTATTTCCAGACGCTCTCGCGCACCGGCGCTACCGTTGATTCCGGGCTGATCCAGCGGTCCACAAAGCCCAGTGTCGCTGCGGCGCCCCCCGCCGCGCATCTTTGGCCCCTTCCGCCCGTTGCGAGTTTTCCATCGTGGGCTCTCGGGCTATCGGGTGAGCGATAGGGCCGACGAACCGACTCCGCTCCGATTGCGTTAGGAAGAAATCGTAAAAGGAAGAGTTTGGCTGGGAGGCCTGGACTCGAACCAGGATAATCAGATCCAGAGTCTGATGTCCTACCGATTGAACGACCTCCCAGCTGAAGTTGCAACATCTTAGCACGGAAAGAGTTAGTGGACGTAAGCCCCCTCGGTTACGAAAGGCCGATCCGCGCCAGTGGCTGTCCTAGTGGTTGTTGGTTTCTCAGCCAGGCGGTCCACAGCCTCTTGCAGATGCGCTGGCGCCAGATGGGAGTACCGCACGGTCATCGTGATGGTCTTGTGGCCGAGAAGCTCCTGAACGGTACGCAGGTCCACGCCGGCCATCACCAGACGGCTGGCAAAGGTGTGGCGCAGATCGTGCCAGTGAAAATCAACGATCCCTGCCTCCCGCACTGCGCGCTCAAACCAACGCCGCCCGTGGCCTCGTGGGATTAGCCGCTCCGACCCGTCGCGCTGCTGTCTTAGAGATTCCAACGCGGCCCTGGCCTGCGAATTCACGGGCTCGTAACGTCGCTCGCCGTGCTTGCTGCACGGTATGGTGATGATCCCCAACCTCAAGTTCACGTTCTCCCAGCGGAGCCCATACTGTTCGCTACGGCGCATTCCCGTGTGTAGCGCCAGGTCAAACTCCGGCTCACGCTCAGCGTAGGACTCGCGAATTTTGGCGCGCAGCCTGGCTTCTTCGGCTTCATCGAGGAACCGCACCCGCGCATTGTTTTCCTTCCGCCTAGGCACCTGGCGGATGGGGTTGGTGC